>CACZBZ010000115.1 GCA_902779505.1 uncultured Lachnospiraceae bacterium | reverse complement strand
TAAAATGGCAGGAGCAAAGATGGAAGACAATCCGAAACGAGGCGGTCAGGTACCGATATGTGACGAATACGGTCGTACATCCATACCCGGTGTGTTTGTCGCCGGCGACGTATCGGGAATAGAGGAAGCGTCTTCAGCCATGATAGAAGGAAGAATGGCAGGAATTGTTGCCGCCGAATATCTGGGATATGTGGACGACCAAGAAATGGAAGATGAACTCGAAGGACTGGATAAAGCATTGGATGGTTTGCGCCAGGGAATGTTTGCTCCGAAAAATCGAGGAAAACTGATAGAAAAAACAGAAGAGGGAATAGATATCTCCACAAATCTTTTGAAAAAAGGATATGTCAGTGATGATGAGATTGAACGTTTCCCCGGTGTAACACATAAAAAAGGAGTTCATCCTGTCATAGAGTGTACACAGAATATACCCTGTAATCCATGTCAGGACGCATGTCCCAAGAAGTGTATATCTATAGGAGAGAACATTACATCTCTGCCTATAGCCGTGGCTGACGGTGAATGTATAAATTGCGGTATGTGTGTTGCAAGCTGCTCGGGACAGGCTATTTTCTTAGTTGATGAGGACTGTGGTGACGGAACAGCGACAGTAACGCTTCCATATGAGTTTTTACCTTTACCCGAGGATGGAACAAAAGGAACGGCTCTCGGAAGAGACGGACATCCCGTATGCGAGGCGACAGTTGTTTCAGTAAAGAGTGTAAAGGCATTTGATAAGACAAATCTGCTGACAATGAGAGTGCCCAAAGAATATGCGATGAAAGCCAGATTTTTCAAAGTAGGAACAGAGGAGGCGGCAATATGAACAGTGTAAATGACAATCGAGAGATATAGGTCCCTTTGTTCCGGGTGCAGATGACGATATGCTGATATGCCGATGCGAAGAGATAACCAAAGGAGAAATCAGAAAGGCAGTACATGACGGAATGTGGACCATGACGGAGATAAGGAGATACCTGAGAGCCGGAATGGGCTTATGTCAGGGCCAGACATGTTCAAGACTCGTTAAGGGTATTGTAGCAAAAGAACTTGGTGTTTCTCCGGCTGAGATTGAACCCATAGAGATGCATGTATTTGCAAATGAAGGAGAAGGAGGCAGATCGGTATGAAGAGTAATGCAGAGGTTATTGTAATCGGGGGAGGTATCATCGGAAATTCGGCTGCTTACTATCTTGCAAAGAGGGGCCTCAGCGTTATCGTATTGGAAGGAAGCGATCACATCGGAAATGGTGGATCCAGTAGAAACGGAGGAGGAGTAAGACAGTCCGGTCGTGATGTAAGGGAACTTCCACTTGTTATGTATGGAATTAAAAATATCTGGCCCGGTTTATCGGAAGAACTGGAAACAGATTGTGAATATCATCAGGACGGCAACCTTCGTCTCGGTAAGAATGAAAAGCACAAAGAGATTCTGACAAGGCTTGCGGATAATTCAAGAAAATGCGGTCTGGATGTAAGAATGATAGACGGTGAAGAAGTAAGAAGGATTAATCCCTTTCTTTCGGATGAAGTGACATGCGCAAGCTGGTGTCCCACAGACGGACATGCCAATCCGCTTACAACAACACTGGGATATTATAAGATGGCAAGACGCATGGGCGTCAGAGAAGGTTATCGAGCTCAGATGTATTAAGGGCAGAGTCAGAAAGGTTATATGCGAGTCAGGAGATATCTTTGAAGGAGAAAATGTACTTGTTGCCGCAGGATACGACAGTAGGGCCATTCTTGGAACGGTGGGAATCGATATTCCAATGACAAGATCGTTGTTGGAATGTCTGGTTACGGAAGCGGAACCACACATGTTCGATCAGATGCTTGGAACTGCGGAGGCTGATTTTTACGGTCACCAGACTAAGCACGGATCATTTGTATTTGGTGGTTCATCAGGATTTGAAGGCTGCAATAAGGATAACGGAACTCCCATATCAAGCGCAAAAACAGCTCCATGTATATGCAGAGGTATCATGAAATACTTCCCAATTCTGTCCAACGCAAAGATTGTGAGGACCTGGGCAGGCTGGAGCGACAAGTGTGCTGACGGCGTAGCTGTTATAGGTGCCATCGATGAAGTACCGGGTCTCTATACCTCTTGCGCAATGTCCGGACACGGATTTGGTATAGGTCCGGCAGCAGGGCATCAGTTGGCTCAGTTGATTGTAACAGGAACAACGGATGTTGACCTCAGTTCGCTCAGATACGACAGATTCAAGGCTAAGATTTAACAAGAAAAGAGAGGATCACGATTATGAATAATTACGAATATCATGTTCCTACGGATATAAGGTTCGGACGCAATCAGATACTGTGTCTTAATAAAGAAAT
>CACZBZ010000114.1:1511-2528 GCA_902779505.1 uncultured Lachnospiraceae bacterium | reverse complement strand
TCTCTTATGGCGGAGTATCTTAGTCTGTAGGTTCCGGACAAAGCTTTGTCGGTTGATACCACAAGTTCTTCTCTGTCGTTGATTATGTAGGATACGCTGCCTTCCGTTACTATGGCTTCCTCAAGTACCTTGTCATATATATTGCTGTTATAGTAAAGAGCAATGTATGCCGGGTATACTCTTCCTTTGTAATAGAAAGATTTCCTGGTTATATATGCACTGTTTCCCAGCTCCGTAACCTCACTCTTTCTGAGATAAAACTCAGGGCAAAAAAGACTCGCGTAATTTGTTCCGTCAAAAATACCGTGCCAATAAGTGGATGTTATCTCGCTTTCCGGTCTGATTAGGTCCTTGGCTGAGCTCATTATATATACGGGAGAATCATCGGGAAGTCCCAGATATATCCTTACGGCATCAATCGTTCCGGCTGACGTTATGCTGCTTACGGTTTTCTGAAAATCATATGCATTAGCCGATATTGCAAGTTCTTCCGGTGATGTTTTTATGGGTGACTGAAACCATTCCTGCATATAAGGATGATCCAGTATCAGATCCATACTGTTTACAATGCTGTCTACTTTATCCTCTATCTGCGGAGCAATAAGTGCCGACGCATTCTGTTCATCCCTGATGGTACTGGCAATTACCATGTTGTAAAGCGGCCTTGAAAAGGCGGCAACCGTAACGATTATCGGTATAACCACTACCAGAATGATACACAGCGTGAGTTTTGTCTGAAGCTTAAGATTTTTGAAGGGATTGAACTTTCTAAAGGGTTCTGTCATGAACGGATCACCTGCTCTCTGTACTCCGAAGGTGATAAGCCCGTATATTTCTTAAAGCTTTTCGCAAAATAATTACCGTCACTGTATCCTACGGAAAGGGATACATCGTTTACTTTGTTTCTTGGATCTGTGAGAAGTTTCTTAGCCTTTTTCATTCTGAAGTCGGTTATATACTGATTCAGCGTCATTCCCGTCTCGTTCTTAAAATACGTACAGGCATATGAAGTAGACA
>CACZBZ010000114.1:0-1497 GCA_902779505.1 uncultured Lachnospiraceae bacterium | reverse complement strand
CATAATGATTTGCTATGTATTCGCATATTATTCTTATTGTAGGATTGTCGGCCAGTTCTTCTTCTGTGTCCGAGAAGTAGCTGTCTGTCTTTTCTCTCAGGATTCGGTGCAGTTCTCCAAAATAAAAACACTTGTCCACTATATCCATAATGGTCTCTTGATTATCCATGGACATATCCGTAACAAGACTGTGCTTTTTCCTTGTCTTATAGAGATGAAGAAGCATGTCATGATAGATTGCTTTTATCTGATTCTCAAGGATTCCCGATTCCTCGTTAAGGCTGCCAAGCGTGGTAAGCACTGTATCCGCCTTAGCCTTGTCGCTGTCTTCCACAGCCTTCATGTAGCTGCCGGATAGTTCTCTTCTCTTCTTTCTTTGTTATTATTATGCGGGGCTTTTCAAAAAAGCTTTTCTGCAAAAGAATAACCGCTGAAGAATATGATTTATATACGTTCTCTTTTCCTTCTACCGTATCACCGATGACAATATAATATTCTCCCAGCTGATCCATCAGTTCGGAAAGCTGAGTTGCGATGTTCTTAAGTGTATTGTCCTGAGGCATAAGATCCGCACAGACATGGAAAATGATATTATAGGATTTCTTTTCGGTATAGATGGCATGCATGCCCATGCCCTTCAGGTATCCCTGGAGTGCCTCGTGAATATCGGATATCTTCTGCGGATCTTCCGGTATCTCTTTTATCTTCACAATAATCCGACAGTTCTTTACAGAGTTCGTCCACTGCCTTTGTATTGGATCTGTAGGGCATTGTAAAACGATATGCCAGTTCTGATGCCGTCGTTGATTCATGGGCTTCATCCGCTATAGTCTGCAATTTCAGCACAGTACATCTTTCGACTGCTTTTTTGAGGGTCTCTCTGAGTTCTTCCTGCTCAATGGGCTTCTCAATGTAGTCTATTGCTTTAAGCTGAATGGCAGCTTTAAGATACTCCTTATCGGAATATCCGCTCATAAACACAACTACTGTATCGGGGGACTCTTTTTCGATACGTTCGAGCATAGTAATACCATCCATCCTGGGCATTCTTACATCGCACAGGATGATATCCGGTTTCTTTTCTGATGCAATTTTCAATCCGTTAACGCCATCGTCGGCCTGATATATCTCGTCAATTCCGAGATTCTCCCAATTGACGGATGCTATGACGCCGGTTCTTGTAAGCTCTTCATCATCTACTATGAGTATCTTCATATAACCCTCCGAATTACTAAAATTATAGCTTTACCGCCTTTTTTCTTCAACTTTTTATTCCCCCTTGCTATTGAACTAAAGTGAAAAAAATGTTTTAATCTAAATATCACTTATTGTTTTTATAAGGAGGAAATTGAAATGAAAGTTGAGAATATTACAGATATCGACAAATTCTTCAAGGTAATCGACTCTTGTAAGGGTAAGGTTGAGCTTATAACAGGTGAAGGTGACAGACTTAATCTTAAGTCTAAATTATCTCAGTATGTATCAATGGCTAACATC
>CACZBZ010000113.1 GCA_902779505.1 uncultured Lachnospiraceae bacterium | reverse complement strand
GGATGCATATTATGACAGATTATCTGAATTAAAGGATGAGAGCATATATATTGTAAGGAGTGCTCAATATAAGGACTTCTTAGATAAAGATTTCGAATTTGAGATAAATGACAGATCCATCCTGCAGAATCAGAATTATCTTGATCTCTTCGAATATATGGGTATCAATCCCGACAGTATTACTGAGGATGTTCGATATATCCACTGTAACCCGGGGCAGGGACGCTATGAATATATTGCAGCAGAAAGAGAAGAGTATGCCGGATCCAACGGATCCAATCTGTTCACATTCATAAGTAATGATGAGACTGTAGTTATGAATATGGATACGGATTATGTGTGCTCCCCCATATTGTATAACTACAAGAATCTTGAATATTACGTGGATGCAATGAGACAGGTTGATAAGACCGTATTCATAAGATTCGGAGATGTAAGTTTTGTTAATGGATCTTCAGCTGAAGAGACTATGACAAAGCTTGGTGTGGACGGTGTTACTGCGTCAACAGATGCAATAATGTATAATTTCTGTACAGATGAAGGAATTATCCTGGATGATTTCGAATGCAGCGGTAACAGTATTGAGACGGATTTCGGGACTCCGGAAGGAGCATTTGGATATTATCTGAATGGAAGTACTCTCACAGATGGGGAGAAACAACTGGCAGATTATTATATTGATTGCGTAGTCATGGATTGATTTTTTTTGATACAGTCAGTATATGGTTAGGAGCTTTTTGAAATGGATATGAACTGTAGATTGTGTATAGTTGTACCTTGCTATAACGAGGAAGATGCACTCCCGGTAACAGGCCCCAAATTCGTGGAGCATCTGCGTAAAATGGTGGCAGAAGGACATGTTGATAAAGACAGTAAAGTCGTATTTGTCAACGATGGTTCTAAAGATGCTACCTGGGGTGTAATAAAAAAACTTCATGATGAGAATAAAGAGGTGGTAGGCCTCAACCTTGCCCATAACAGAGGACATCAGAATGCACTTATGGCAGGACTTATGTATGCAAAAGATCATGGAGATGTGGCTATATCCATAGATGCTGATCTTCAGCAGGATATCAACGCTATGAGCCTCTTTATCGATGAATATAAAAAGGGATGCGACGTGGTGTTTGGAGTGCGTAATTCCAGAGATACGGACTCATTCTTCAAGAGAACAACTGCAGGAGCATTTTATAAATTCAGTAAATGGCTGGGATGTGATCTTTATGAGAATTCGGCTGATTATAGACTGATGAGCAGTAAAGCCCTAGAAGCTCTTTCAGAATATGAAGAGGTTAATCTCTTCTTAAGAGGTATAATACCCACTTTGGGATTCAAGACTTCGGTTGTGTATTTTGATGTGTCTCCAAGAATGCAAGGGGAGTCAAAATATTCACTGCGAATGATGATAAAATTGGCTTTGGATGGTATCACATCCTTCAGCATTAAGCCAATACGTCTTGTGTTTCTGATGGGAGTTGCGGCTATTTTTATAGCTGTTGTTATGCTTATTCATATTCTTATTGACTATATTAATAACAATGTTGTACAGGGCTGGCCTTCAATACTTGCATCAATATGGATACTGGGCGGCAATATACTGCTTTCTATTGGCATAGTAGGAGAAGAAACTATATGGAAACAAAGAAACGACCAAGGTATTTTGTGAGCGAAATACTTTCATAAACGTAATGACATTCGTATATTCAGAATGAGGAAACAGGGGAAACATCACCTAGAAGACATGAAAAAATCACTTCAGGCTTTTTTGATCAATCTCATAGTGTCGATGGCAATTATATGCCCGTTTATCATAGCGGACGGAGGCATTTTCGCAATAACCAATGATTTTAATTTTCAGACCATAGACTTTGGTATTGCCATAAATGATGCTATAAAATCCGGATATGGTCTGTGGTCACCCTTTATTGATCTAGGATCCGATATTGTATCGGTATACAGCTGGAACAATATCGCCAGTCCTTTTTATATATGGACGTTGATATTTCCGGCTGAATACTATCCCTATCTGATCGGTTATGCATATATGATTAAATATGCAGTTGCCGGTCTCAGTTCCTACCTATACATTTCATATTTCTTGGAAGAAAACAAAAAGAAGTGGGCCATTCTTGGCTCAGTTCTTTATTCATTTTGTGGATTTCAATGCGTCAATATGATTTTCCAGTTTCATGATATAGTTGCACTATTCCCACTTTTGACTCTGGCAATAGAGAAGAAGGCGGATGCTTTCAATAATAGTATCTGCAACGGTAGTAAAAAGCCTCTTTTATCCGGCTTTGGAATGCTTGCACTTGCTGTTTTTTTGAATGGAATCAGCAATTACTTTATATTTACCGAGGAAGTGCTATTTTTAGTAATCTATTATGTGATAAGAGTTCTAATGACAGACAGGGTTAAGAAGAAAATAGTATTCTCTGTTGCTGTGGCAACAGAAGGAATTGTCGGAGCAGGAATGGCTGCATTAATATTGCTTCCTGCATATATGAGTATATTGAAAAATTCGCGAACAACAGAGCATTTTTGGGGAGGATTGCTCAGATCAACAAGGGAATATTTAAGGCTGGCTTGTGCCGTTTTATTTCCTGCGGAGCCTATGACCGGACAGGCATATATAAAAGAAACAGACTTTTCATCACTTTCATTATATATTCCTTTTGTGGGAATCGCGCTTGTC
>CACZBZ010000112.1 GCA_902779505.1 uncultured Lachnospiraceae bacterium | reverse complement strand
CAAGCATTTTCTTTCCGTCCGGAGTCATTATTGATTCCGGGTGGAACTGAAGGCCGAATATGGGATAGTCTCTGTGCATAATGGCCATGACATCTCCGTCTTTCTCACCATCTACGCTTGCCGTAAGTATAAGGCAGTCAGGAAGGGTTGAGACATCGGTTGCAAGAGAGTGATACCTGGCAACAGGGACAAGATCCGGAAGTCCTTTGAAGATAGGACAATCTTTATTAATGCGAACTATTGATTGTTTGCCGTGCATAAGCTTTTTTGCATAAGTAACCTTTGCTCCGAAGGCGGCGCTGATAGCCTGATGATTCCTTTGCGACCTGCATGGTAACACCGGCATCTTCCGGTCTTCCGGGACCGGGTGAAAGAATTATCTTATCCGGTTTCAGATTGTTTATTTCTTCAACAGTCAATTCATCATTTCTTATTACCCTGATATCGGGGGATATCTCACCTACAAGCTGAAAGAGGTTATAAGAAAAACTGTCATAATTGTCAATTAAAAGTATCATTATTCCACCTCCTGAGCCTGCTCAAGGGCTCTGATAACGGCTTTTGCCTTGTTGACGCATTCATCATATTCCTTATCGGGAACAGAATCGGCTACAATACCGGCTCCGCTTCTTACGAAGACTTTGCCGTTTTTCTTATACGCGATTCTGATGGCTATACAGGTATCCATGTTACCGGCGAAATCAATATATCCGATGGCACCGCCGTATACACCTCTTTTATTGTTCTCAAGCTGACCGATAAGCTGGCAGGCTCTGATCTTGGGAGCTCCGGAAAGGGTGCCGGCAGGAAGAACAGCCGTAATGGCATCAAGGGCATCGAACTCGTCTCTAATCTCTCCTCTGACAGTGGATCCGATGTGCATTACATGAGAAAATCTCTCGATTGAGTGAAGCTTTTCAACGACAACGGATCCGAATTTGCTGATTTTTCCCAGGTCGTTTCTTCCAAGGTCTACGAGCATATTGTGCTCGGCAAGTTCTTTTTCATCCTGCAGAAGATCTTCTTCAAGAGCCTTGTCTTCTTCAGGATTGGCACCTCTGGGTCTTGTACCCGCAAGAGGAAAAGTGTGAAGGATTCCATTTTCCAACTTCACAAGGGTTGTACCCGAAAAATAGAACATATAGGGTGATGGATTGCTGGTTCTGAGGACTCTGTAGGTGTTGAAGAGACTTCCTTCAAAATCAGCTTCAAGTCTGTTGGATAAGACAATCTGGAATATGTCTCCCTCATGTATATAATTCTTTGCTTTTTCAACCATGTCACAGTAGCGTTCTCTGTTAAATAGAGGCTTAATGTCTCCGGTAAGTCGACCGGAAGGCTCTTCTTTCTTTTCACCGTGTCTTAAGAGTTCAGCCATCTGATTAAGCTCCATAACGGCGCGGTTATAATCTGTATCGAAGTTAGCAAGATTAACATTGGCAATGAGGATTATCTTGTTTTTGTAATTGTCAAAAGCAATTACTTTGTCAAAAAGCATAAGGTCCACATCTTTGAACTTCTCGGCATCTTCAACATCCACTCTTACTTTGGGCTCACTGTAGCCGAGGAAATCATATGAAAAATAACCCACCAGACCACCGGTAAAACTGGGAAGATAGTCCAACTGAGGGCTTCTGTATTTTGAAAGAAGATTCCTTAAAAAACCGGCTGGATCTTCGGAATCAATCTCAAGATCTCCCGCTTTGATATGACCGTTCGCCACGGTTATCTCCATCTTCGGATTGTAGCCGAGGAAGGTGTATCTGCCCCATTTTTCCGAATCCGTTACAGACTCAAGCATAAAAGTATGAACAGAGACATTCTTAAGGATACGAACTGCCTCGATAGGGGTGCAGATATCGGAAAGAATCTCGGCACTTAAGGGAAAAACATCATATTTTCCGCTTTCGGAATAGTTCTTAAGTTCTTTTTTACTTGGGATTATTTTCATGTGAACCTCCTTGAGGGAAGGCCCTGAAATAAAAGAAACCTGTCCCTGCATAATATAATGCTGGGACAGGTTGTATAGACCAAAACCTGCGGTGCCACCCGGCTTGACATGCTATTCATGTCCTCTCAACGCATACGATCATATGCTGACTTTTTGTTACGAAGAGTCCAGCTCCGTCTCACATACTAAGAAATATCCAAAAGACATATCTGTTCCGATCGCCCTCAAAGGTCCATTCAGAATCACATATCCTGCTACGATCTCAGCACCCGTAACTCTCTCATAGGATAGAGGAGAAACCTACTTACTCCTTCTCAAAGGTTT
>CACZBZ010000111.1 GCA_902779505.1 uncultured Lachnospiraceae bacterium | reverse complement strand
TATCTCTACGGACTTATAGTACAGGCTCTTGGAAGAGACCATAAATACGGAATAGAGACACCTTCGTACCAGAAAATTGCTCAGGTATATAAGGCAGAGGGTGTTGAATGCGAAGGACTTCCTCTCGGAAGAGACGGTATAGAGAGTGAAGCATTGTGGCAATCCGAAGCAGAAATTCTGCATATAAGTCCTTACAGAAGTTACCCCAGCGGAGTAACGGCAACAGCGGCAAAAAAGAGAGAGTATCTCAGATGGACCAGAGAAAAAGACAGAGTAATCATAGAAGATGATTTTGAATCTGAGTTTTCTCCTTCAAGAAAAGCAGAAGAGACTCTTTTTGCCATTGATGACGAAGACAGAGTCATATACGTAAATACATTTACAAAAACCATCGGAAGCTCCATGAGAATGGCTTATATGGTAGTTCCCTATTTAATGCTTGAAAAGTTCAGGGAGCGCATTGGCTTTTATACCTGCACGGTTCCAACTTTTGACCAGTATATTGTTGCAGGTCTTATTAAAAACGGGGACTTTGAGCGACATATCAACCGTGTGCGAAGAGCAATGAGAAAGAAGAAACAATAAAGGTGACAGCATGAGATACGGTCAGTTTTTAAAAGAAGGCGGAGTAATAGGCTTTGTGGCTCCATCATTCGGATGTGCGACAGAACCTTACAAGAGTGCCTTTAACAATGCCTTAAAAAAGTTCAAAGAAGAGGGATATGCAGTTGATATCGGACCCAACTGCTATGCCGAAAAGGGAATAGGTATAAGTAACACCCCCGAGGAATGCGGAAAAGAACTGACGGAACATTATGTAAACAAGACTAATGACGTTTTGATCTCCTGCGGTGGCGGAGAGCTAATGTGTCAGACCATGGATTATGTGGATTTTCAGAAGATTAAAGAATTTGACGGATATGATATGTGGGAGAAGGAATCCCTTAAATCCGAGGAAAATCCACTGGCATCATATAATCTGACAGAAAAATCATTAATACGGAGCTTCCCCGAGGGAGAGTTAAATATGAAAGGCAGACTGATTGGCGGATGCCTGGACTGCCTGGCAAATATTGTTGGAACAAAATACGATAAGGTAAAAGAATTTGCCGAAAAATACAAGGAAGACGGAATACTGTGGTTTATGGAAGCCTGCGAACTAACGCCTTTAGCTGTAAGAAGAGCCTTATGGCAGCTTGACAGAGCCGGATGGTTTGAGCATTGCAGCGGATTTGTATCAGGAAATAATGGGTCTTGATCATTACGAAGCTGTAAAGGGAATAGTTGAAAAATACAATGTTCCTATACTGATGGATGCGGACATAGGTCATCTTCCGCCGGCTGTCCCCATCATATCAGGAAGTATGGCCGATATAGAAGTAAAAGGCGGAAAATACAGAATAAAGATGCATTTAAAATAAAACGAGTCGGGACATACGTCCCGACTCTCTTACAAGGCGGCAATAAAGAATAAATCATTATAATGCCATACGACATGTTGGAATACCCAACACCACCGTTATCAGCGAATTTGGCCTGAGAGTCTGTTTTATCTAAATAATGTAATATCTGCCTGCACCTTTGTTATATAATCGAGAGAGAGGACTTTTGATCTTAATGTTTTTAACGAAAAAAACACCCAAAAGATCTAAAGAAAATTAAGGGCAATGCAATGATATCAGTATTTAGTCTCATGGAGATATAATAAAACAGAAACCGGTAAACCGGTGGATGATACAGAAATAATCTGTATAATAATCCCTCTATTCTTCCTCCTTGAAGCTTGCCTGGCGGCCAGAAACACCAACATCCTTGTTGTGCTACTCTATATATCGGAGTTATATTAATAATAATTAACCCTTAGAACAAAATTTTTTAAATATTTTTCAAATGTAAAAAGGAATAGTATGCTGAGTGAGATTAGAAGTGAATTAATGGATCACATAGTTCCATTTTGGGAAAAGCTGATGGACAAAGAAAACGGAGGTTATTACGGATATGTCGGTTACGATCTGAAGACCGATAAGAAGGCTCCAAAAGGGGTAATACTAAACAGCCGTATTCTTTGGTTTTTCTCAAATGTCTATTTACTGACAGAAGATAAAAGTCTGTTATACAATGCGGAACATGCTTATGATTTTCTGAGAGATCATTGTATGGATGAAGAACAAGGGGGAGTATATTGGTCTCTTACACACGACGGAAAACCTCTTGATCAGACAAAGCATACTTATAATCAGGCTTTTGCCATATATGGGCTGGCCTCTTATTATGCAGCATCATCTGATGAAGAAGCATTGAAGCTTGCTTACAAATTGGTTGACATAATAGAGAAAAAGTGCAGTGATGAGGGGGGTTATCTGGAAGCCTTTGACAGAGAATTCAGACCCGTAAGCAATGAAAAACTGTCGGAAAA
>CACZBZ010000110.1:1204-2423 GCA_902779505.1 uncultured Lachnospiraceae bacterium | reverse complement strand
TTAATATCTTCCTTGCTGTTACTGCATGACAACATCATTACAAGATATTCATCATCGGCATATTCACAAGAGACAGCACATTCTTCCAGTTTATCCAAAAGAAGACTTCCCGTTAAACCGTCGGGAGCTTTTATCGTCAGCTTCATGGGATCGGATTTTATCAGTCTCCAGCCCTTTTCCTTAAGACGTTCTTTAAGTTCATCCATCTCATGACAGAATTCCTTAAGCGTCGTCCTATAGTCCCCGTCAATATAGGCATTGCAGAGGTCCAACGACTGCAATATAAGATAAGACGGCGATGTGGATCCGAACAGCGACAATGCATATTTTGCTTTGTCTTTCAGATGACTGCATCTTTCGGATATATGCAGATAAGCGCCTCCTGTAAGCACAGGAAGGGTCTTATGTGCGGAATCGCAACAGATATCGGCTCCTTTTTCAAGTGGATGACTATAATCGGGATAAAGCGACTTATCAAGGAATCTCAGATAGGCGCCATGAGCATTATCAACCAAAAGCTTTGTTCCGTGTTCATGGCATATTTCTGCCAGCCCTTCTATATCCATAACATTGCCCAGATAATCAGGACTTGTTACATACACTCCCACCGGCGGGTAGGCTGCATTATCCAGGATATCCGACAGCGTCTTCTTATCGAAAAGACACGAGCATATATTCATGTCCTTCACATCGGGAAATATCCATTTCACATCAAGGTCAAGCAAGGCCGCTGCATGGATAAAGGAAGTATGAACATTCCTGGCCGCAACTATGTAAGGTCTTCTTCCTTCTCTATTCTCATAATCCGAAAGAGCTAAAAAGAGCATAGCCTTAATACACTGACTGCTACCCTCGGTGGAATAATATGTTCCCGCGCTTCCAAAAAGGCGGTCGGCATTTTCCTCGCTTTCGGCTATAATTCCGTCGGCAAAATAGAGAGAATCAGCCCTCTTTATCTCGGTAATGTCATATCCTTCAAAACCAAGATATGCCGCGCCTTTATGGCCCGGCATATGTGCTCTTACATTATCGGATTCATTATATTTTTTTACATAATCAACAATAGGTGTATTCATATTCACCTCCGAACCGTATTGCACGGTCTCGTAAAACCCGGAATAAATTACATCTCTGTTTCCGCTACTCTCATCATAATAGCGCACTCAATTCTCTTCTTAAAGAGTTCGCATCCCGGCTTGTATACTCCCTTGATATCGCC
>CACZBZ010000110.1:0-1189 GCA_902779505.1 uncultured Lachnospiraceae bacterium | reverse complement strand
CTTCTCGTTCTCCACGCCTTTCCAGATATCACCCAGCTTGTATTTTTCATCACCAACAAATTGGTGGCAGGGATAGAGATCTCCCCAAGGTGTAACGGCCATATATTCCGTTCCCACACCACAACCGGATATTCTCTTATATATACAGGGCCCTTCCGTAAGATCCAGCATGTAATGGTAAAAAGTGATGGGCTTACCGTCCTTCTCCCTCTTTAACATCTCCTTAGCCAGGATCTCATACTGATCCTTTACAATCTCAATGTCTTCTTCTGTCAGAGCCGCAGGATCATCAGGTGAACTTACAACAGGTTCCATACTCAGCTCAGTAAATCCAAGATCTGCCATATGGAATACATCATTGGTAAAATCAGGATTGGCATGGGTAAAAGTACCACGCATATAATAATTCTTGCCGCCTCTGGCTTCTACAAGCTTTTTGAATTTGGGAACGATCACATCATAGCTTCCTCTTCCCATGTGATCCACTCTGAGTCTGTCATTGATTTCTTTTCTTCCGTCAAGAGACAGAACGACATTGCTCATTTCTTTGTTGGCAAAATCAATGACATCATCATCAATTAGCATACCGTTGGTAGTAAGTGTGAATCTGAAATTCTTATGCTTCTCTTTTTCTATTGATCTGGCATATTTTACAAGGTCCTTTACAACCTGCCAGTTCATAAGAGGCTCACCGCCGAAGAAATCCACTTCAAGATTGGTCCTGTGACCTGAATTCTCCACAAGAAAATCAAGTGCTCTCTTACCTACTTCAAAACTCATAAGAGCTCTTTCGCCATGATATTTACCCTGAGCCGCAAAACAGTATGAACATGTAAGGTTACAGGTGTGAGCCACGTGAAGGCAGAGTGCTTTAACCACATCACCGCTTCTTTCCTTGAAAGTACCCGCCATAGACTCGTAAGTGTTGGGGGTAAAGAGCTTGCCTGCAGCCTTCAGCTCCTCTATATCTTCATAGCAGAGAATCAGCTCCTCTTCATTGACATCATCCCTGTCGCCATATTTTTCAAGCATGGCCTTAATGATCGTGTCTTTATCATTCTCCTCATACATACCGATCATGTCATAGGCCACTTCATCGACCGCATGAACACTGCCGGAGCATGTATCAAGGACTATATTGTATCCGTTTAATTTGTACTGGTGAATCATCTAAAAACCTATCCTAAAA
>CACZBZ010000109.1 GCA_902779505.1 uncultured Lachnospiraceae bacterium | reverse complement strand
TAATGTTCATAACCGTCTTCTGGCGCAACAGCCACGAGATAGTACAGGGAATAACTTATAAAGAACATACCTCGCTCAGTTTGAAGCTGGGTGAATGCTTCAGGGCTGTATTGCTGGGCTTGCTGTTTGTTTTATGCGTAATCTCCTTAACCGGGGTATCAAAATTTCTGTATTTCAATTTTTAGTATTGCTTTTATTCTGTTTTCGGATCGGATTCAACAGTTAACAGGCAGAAAAAGAAAGGACAATCAGATAATGAATAAGATTTTGCTTTTAAGCAACAATGATAATGTAAAGCCGCTATATGAATGGTTAAATGAGAGATATGATGTCGCACTTTTTCATGAGCCGCTTACTGTTGACATTATTACCGCCATATCACCAGATCTGGTCATAAGCTACAATTATCATCATATTGTCAAAGAAGATGTACTTAATATTATGGGTGACAGGATCATAAATATGCATATATCCTATTTACCCTGGAACAAAGGTGCTGATCCTAATATATGGAGCTTTATTGATGATACTCCAAAAGGTGTAACAATCCATAGAATGGAAAAAGGATGCGATACCGGTAAGATTATTTTCCAAAAGCAGATAACATTTGATGAAAGTAAGGAAACTCTGTATTCAACATATTCGAAACTTCATAAAGAAATAGTAAATCTGCTAATTGAAAAGTGGGACGATATCAGGACATTTAATTATACTCTTAAAGATCAGGATGGTCTTGGCAGTAGTCACAGAACATCCGATTTGGTTTCCTTACTTAAGGGCAGATCGATAGATTATTCAATGACAATAAAGGAATTCAAGAAATTTATATCAACAGGTGACAACTAAATGTCAAAAGAAAGACAGCTAAAAACACTATTCATAACCTTTTTTTCCTGTATAGCTGCTATAGCTGTCCTAGTGATAGCGGCTGATCCCTTCTATCACTACCACGCGCCATCGGACAGGTCGGACGTATACCTCTACACTTCCTTTTATCAGTCTCCGGGAATGGCCAAACATTTTGATTATGATGCCGCGATAGTAGGTACATCCATGACGGAGAATACTCACGCTTCATGGCTTGGCGGATTACGCCATGCTTCTTAATCAGATATATAAGAGTGGCAATGATGTGAGGCTGATCATTATGGACATCAACGAATATCAGCTGTCCATGCCTTATGATTCCAGAATAAGCACGGATCCGGATTATCTCAGTGATAATAATCCTTTTAATGACATCAATTACCTTTTAAACAAGGATGTGATCCTGTCGTCTATCGGAAGAATAGTTGCAAAGGCAGCAGGAATAGAAGGAAACGAAGAAGATGCCTATACCTGGGAAGATGATGAGCTATTCGGACATAAAAGGGTCATAGAAGACTATGATATGGTTATGGAAGGAGTAGACAGAGCCTTTGCTGCAGTACATACGGATGAAGAGATAGAAGAAAAAATAATCAATGTTAGGAATAATATCGATAATATAGGAGTCTATATTGAGGCTCATCCCGAGATTGAATATAAGATATTTTTTCCGCCCTACAGTATGGGATATTGGGAGAGTCTGAGAGAAGAAGGAGACCTGGACGAGGCCGTAGATCTCTACAAGGAGGCAGTAAGATGTCTGTCTAATTATGACAATGTATCGATCTATTTTTTTATGGACAGTTATGACATCATTGGCAATCTTGACCTCTACAGGGATATATGCCATTACAGACCTGAGATCAATAGGATGATCAATGACAGGATGATGAAAGAACCGGGTCAGGATCCGGAGGAAATTATAAATAGAATAGACAGTTTGACTGAATATGTTTGATGAATATCGGGAATTAGATTAAAATAATATGAGTTAAAAAGACTCTGAAGGAGAGAAAAATGCTTAACGACAAGACAATACTTATTACCGGCGGAACAGGTTCATTCGGAAAGTGCTTTACCAAATATGTACTTACTCATTACAACCCAAAGAAGATCATTATCTATTCAAGAGATGAATATAAGCAGTTTATCATGCAGAACAATATGAAGGAATATGCTGATAAACTCAGATTCTTCATTGGAGATGTAAGAGATAAGGAGAGACTACAGAGAGCTCTTTTTGGTGTGGATTACGTTATCCATGCGGCTGCCCTTAAGCAGGTGCCGGCTTGTGAATACAATCCAAACGAAGCAATTAAGACAAATATACACGGTGCCATGAACGTAATAGATGCATCACTTGATTCGGGCACTGTTAAAAAAGTGGTAGCTTTGTCTACAGATAAAGCCGTTAATCCTGTTAACCTTTATGGCGGAACAAAGCTGGTATCAGACAAGCTTTTCATTGCTGCCAATGCCTATGCAGGAGCAAGGGATATCAATTTTTCAATCGTAAGATACGGGAATGTTGCAGGAAGCCGTGGCTCGGTAATACCTTTCTTCATGAATAAGATTGAGAAGGGAGAGACAGAACTTCCCATCACAGATTATAGAATGACAAGATTCTGGATCAGTCTGGAGCAGGGGGTTGAGCTCGTCATCAAGGCTCTTCAGGATGCAAGAGGAGGAGAGACCTTTATCAGCAAGATTCCTTCTTTCAAGATTACAGATCTTGCACAGGCTATGCTTCCGGGATGCAAGATGCCGGAAGTAGGAATCAGAGAAGGTGAGAAGCTCCATGAGATAATGGTAACAACCGAAGACTCCATGACCACATACGAGTATGACAAGCACTTTATCGTCTATCCCCAGATGGTATGGAATGACAAGCAGGCTCCCTTACCGGGTGGTAAGAAAGTTCCCGACGGCTTCTCATACAGCTCAGGTAACAACACAGAGTGGCTCACAGTCGAGCAGATCAAAGAACTTTTAAAAGATGTAACTATAAGTTAGACGAAAAAACCTCAC
Organism: uncultured Lachnospiraceae bacterium; assembly: GCA_902779505.1. Taxonomy (GTDB): domain Bacteria; phylum Bacillota; class Clostridia; order Lachnospirales; family Lachnospiraceae; genus Colinaster. The sequence continues at coordinate 36 of CACZBZ010000109.1, read as the reverse complement.
TTTTGTGAGGTTTTTTAATTATTTCTGGACACCATA
>CACZBZ010000108.1 GCA_902779505.1 uncultured Lachnospiraceae bacterium | reverse complement strand
TGCTGGCGGTCTATCTCTTGTTTTCGGTTGCTTGCTTCCTTACCGTACATGAGCATTAGAGCCGGGGTTATCGTTACCGTAACCTTCCATGAGGTTGATCGCTCCCCAGATACCAAGACCTGCACCAAGAGCTACTACGAGAGTCTGAAGTACGCCTACTGCGCTGTTGAAAAATGCCATAATGTTAATCCTCCATAAATTGTTTTTTTGTTTTGTTTGTTGGTTTATGTGTTCTTTGCAGAAAGCCCGTCGACTGACCTTCCGCGATACGGCCGTATATCTGCCCGCCTCCGAAGATTTGGGCATAAGAAAAGGCCCTGTCCTCTCAGCCTTTATCGCTGATCGGGAGAGCCTTATTCTTCGGTGATTTCGATGACTTCATATTTGTCATCAGGTTTCAATATTAAGTTGTGATTCAGGAACTTTTCTATATCGAATAGGTTCCTTTTGTCCGCATCTGCTGTGAGCGGATAGTTTGGATGCTGCGTTAAGTCATACTTACTCGATAGAAATGGTCTTACGCCTCTGACCTGGACAATACATTTGCCTCCGTCCATGACCGCCAGTTCATCGATGCTCATAAGATCATGACCTAACTTTTGGTAGTTCATGTTGTAGCTCTGACTCGTTCCCCTAGTCTCCCCCGTGTTATACATATCGATCGTCTCTTTACCAAGAGTAGTGTTGAGGTCCTTAAGAGTCGTCTGTTCTGAGCCGCCCAGAAAAATCTGGGAGTCGCAGTTACCGATGATGGTATCTGCATTGTCTTTGTAAATCGCCTTTAGCTGCGATTTAGCCTGCAACACAAGTGCTGCAGATATCTCACGGCTACGAATGGTAGCCATAAGCTTCTCAAGATTCGGGATCTGTCCGATGTTGGCCGCCTCATCGATAAGGCACCGCACATGCACCGGAAGTCTCCCTCCGTACACATCATCTGCTTTTTCGCATAACAGATTGAATAATTGGGTGTACACCATACTAATCAGGAAATTGAAGGTTGCATCTGTATCTGACATGATCAAAAACAGTGCTGTCTTCTTATCTCCCAGGGTATCAAGTTGTAATTCGTCGTATGCAGTGATCTCACGAAGCTCCTTTATATCAAAGGGAGCCAGTCTCGCACCACAGCTTACAAGGATTGATTTCGCGGTCTTGCCTGTTGCTAATTGTCAAGGGTTTGTTGTACCACTCTTGGCATTCGCTTCGTGCAAGATCACCCGCTTCAGCTTGTCCTTCACGGTCTGACCGCCTTTCTCAGCAAAATGAACTACCACGTTATACTTCATATTTCCGATTTTCTCATGAAAAGAGGGGGCCGATGTATCAGCTCCCTCCGGTGTTACAATATTCAATTCTCCGCCATATAATCTCCTTTCTCAAAGCGTAATATTTCTGTCTCTGCTAACCGTTCTCTTGTGGCTCTCGTTTTCAAGCATTCTCTCAAGATCCCGCTTGTTGTGATTAAGCACTTCCATCTTGGCAAGATCCAAGGTGGCATCCGATAACGATCTTTCAGTTTTCTGATACCTTTCTTTCAGACCATCAAGCTCCTTCTGCCATGCTTTGGGTGTGATCTTCTTGTCCGGCTCCTTAATCATATCTTTCAGTACATCACGGTGAATCTTATAAGTGTTAAGCTCTGTCTGATGCTTTTTCTTAAACTCTTCCGCCTGACTCTTCTTAAAGAATCCAAGAGGTTTGCCGTTCTTATCCTCTGCCTTTTTCAGTTTCCAATACTCGGCATTGACTTGCTGATATGGTTCATACTGCTCATGGAAAGCAAGAAGCTTTTCAAGATAATCCATGCGCTCGGTCATATCACCTCTGCTCTTTTGAAGCTCGTCATATCTGCCCTGCATTGCCTTTCTGTCAGCCTGCATTTCATCAAAGGTAGTCCAACCTTTACTCTGAACATATGCCTCCATTTTTGTCTTATCCTGCAGTGATGCACGATCAGAAACGGCACCGATAAACTTGCCCTTCATTATCGGCAATGTAAGACGGTTATTGTTACGCTCCGCTATCTTACGGATCACATCAATGATCTCACTCTTGAATGCCTTTGCAACGGTAACCGGAATAGCCATGACTTC
>CACZBZ010000107.1:412-2632 GCA_902779505.1 uncultured Lachnospiraceae bacterium | reverse complement strand
TTCAATAAGCTTTCCCGCATAATTAATGCTGCCGCTCACTTTTACAAAATCATCCTTGGCACCGTGCCATATAAAGGTGCTTGGCATATGGGAATTAATCTGTTCAATGGGATTTATCAGAGAATAGCCACTCTCCGGCTCAGGACTTACGCCCATTACGGAAAAGCATTTCTCCATTATCTCTCTGTTTTCCTTGGGACAGTTTCCCGATTCCACGAATCCGATTTCATCTGCAATATCCAGCAAGGGATAACAGAGTATAGATGCATAGAGTTCCGGATGCTTTGCTGCAAAAAGTGCCGCCAACTGTCCTCCTGCAGAGAATCCCAGTACCGAGATTTTTGTCTTATCAACCAATCCCTCTTTAGCAAAACTGACAATTGTGTCATATGCTTTTTCCATATCATTAACCGCTCTGTTAATCAGGCTGAAATTACCCGATGTAGCAGGGGCATCTGATACGGAATAATGAAGAACAAAGGACATATATCCTCTCTGTGCGAATTCGATTGCTATGGGTTCTCCTTCACGCTCCGACAGGTTCATCCATCCTCCTCCGGGACAGATAATAACAGCGGGCTTGGCTGCAGGAAGAGCAGCATCCACCCGGTAGTCATCATAGACATATGATGTCAGATATGCTTTTTCATTTAATTCATAATTCTTCGTCTGCATCATTTTCCTCCTGATAAAGCGTTACTTTTATGGCACCCTGAGAATGTCTTCCGATAAGACTTACTCCCAGCATGATATCGACACTGCCCTGAGCGCTGCTGTTTACAACAAAACTGATATCTGTCTTGGCACAGGTTCCGCTGAGATTGTTCAAGGGCAGTTTCACTTCACCGCCTGATAAGATCGTAATGTCATCGTTGGAATACGCACTTACAGTTACCCAATGCTGTTCGTTCCAATAGAAATCATTGGATACCGTTACACTGATCTTCCTCTTCTCTCCGACCTTGTATTTTATGCTGCCGTTTAAGTCAGCCATCATATAAAAAGCAGGATACTTTTTCCTTATGACATAAGGAGACAGTTCCGTAACCTCACGAACCGTAAGACCGGGATTTTTGCAGAAGGAATTGATCCTGTACATATAAGCATCCGCCTCTTCACAGTAGAGGCTTTCGCCTCCCTCACAGTAAACAGTCATTCCTTTTTCGCCGAAGATATCGCAGTAATCCTGCTTCAGCATCAGGGGGATATCACGAAGAATTCTTTCACTGAGTTCCGTCACCGTATCGGGAATCCAGAGGCCTATGCTTGTATTCTTGATACAGCAGGTCGCTATCTTGTCATTAAGGGGATCTTTCCATTTGGAAGGGATTGCATCCTCTCCCAGAAGGATTCCCAGTGTGCTGCATAAGCTTGCACATATGCAATCCGTATCCTCTCCAAAGGAACTGGCTATGAGGAGACTCTTCTCAAAATCGTTCTCACCGTAGAGCCAAGCTGCAATGGAGAAAGCAATGTTCTCAGGCGCATCGAAACCGGGCTTGCCATTGTCCATTCCTTTGCTGCCTTCCGGATCTATCTCCTTAAGCATGATTCCCTGAATACCGAAGGTTCCGGGAAATGCGTTGTGAATCTTTATACGACAATCGGCAACGGTAATGCCTTCTTCATAGCATTCGACGGCCATGGCGATCGCCTTGCTTACCGCACAGTCTGCAGGGATATATGAAAGCCCGATGTCTATCAGTTTTCTGTAATCGGATTCAACAAAAGCACTGCTCTGCATGGCTGCAAAGAAGACTTCACCCCAGGCGCCGTCTTCGCAATGATCGACTATTGCGTCTTCGTAGGCGTATCTTGCCGCAATCTCCGGATGACCGGGTGCAAGGCAAGCCCATATCTCGCTTCTGATAAATGCGCCGCAGCTGTTGCCGTATGTGTTATCTATGTATCCTGACAAGGGAGGTAAAAGGGAGGTCCTTAAGTTAGCTTTAGCCATACCATACTCAACCCAGTTGGGAATGATGTATGAGAGCCAGTATTCGCCGAGTATGTGTGAATCAACGGTTCTTCCGAACTTCTCAACGGCATTGAGCCAGACCAGTTGAAGATCCAAGTCGTCGTTGGCCGGTGGTCCCATGGACAGGTCCTGTGTATAAAATGTGACGGTGTTGACCTGCCTTTTACATTCAAAAGGTGCACCGAATGTTCCACCGATGTTTTTGCCCATATAGCATCCTTTGATCTTATTTCTGAGCTCGC
>CACZBZ010000107.1:0-404 GCA_902779505.1 uncultured Lachnospiraceae bacterium | reverse complement strand
TCAGTATATAAAGGATTGATATGGGCTACAATGAATCTTCCGATGAGATGCATAATAGAGGGGGTAAGATGCAAAAACGACCTTCGAACTCCGGCTTGCAGCCGAAATGAATGCATCTCGCTATGGATATCCTCTGCTGTTCACCGCCGGCAAACTTTGTCAACTATTTTTATACAAAAAAAATCTCCTGCCCTAAAGCAGGAGATTTTATCAGCGGTCGTAGCCACATAAATATTTATTGTGGATTTTTGAGTACTTCATCATTGGTGCATATCTCCTTTAGTTAAGCAATCTTCCAAGATACGGCTTCTTTTCTCTCGCTTACGAAGTTCTTATATATGCCTTCTTCAGACATAAGTTCTTCATGAGTTCCGCGCTGACTGATCTTGCCGTCAGACACTACA
>CACZBZ010000106.1:2998-3361 GCA_902779505.1 uncultured Lachnospiraceae bacterium | reverse complement strand
TCGCTTTCCTTAATGTTGTCAAAAAGGTAATCAACCATTGCAAGAAAGAGTTCTTCTTTATCATTAAAAAGGGTATATATGGTCTTCTTGCTCATTGACAGCGTCTTTGCAAGGTCGTCCATGGTGAATTTGAGTCCCTTTTGATTGAATGCAACAATTGCTCCATCCAATACTTTATTACGGCTCACAATATCGTCCTTCATATCTATCCTCCGTGTGATTTCTTCCTTATGATACTAATTATACAAAAACAGTTTCCATTAAACAAGAAACTAAACAACCAAAAAGAGTTTCCATTTTTTATCTAATTCTAACAATCAGGCAACAAAAAAAGAACGGATACAATCGTATCCGTTCTCTGAA
>CACZBZ010000106.1:0-2987 GCA_902779505.1 uncultured Lachnospiraceae bacterium | reverse complement strand
AATTACTTATTCTGTAAGAATGAAGGAATGTTCAGCTGCTTGTCCTGAACCTTGCCTCTGATATCTACAGGTCTCTGTGTTGTGAATTCTCTCTTAACAGGCTGCTGTGCCGGCTGAGGCTGACCGCTTGGTGCAGCTGCTGACTGTGCATTTGCTGCAGCATTGTTATTTCTCATTGCTGAAGCACCTGTGCCAAGCTGGCTTCTGATGCTGGCTGCAGATGTTCTTGTAGGAGAACCGTATACAGGACGTGACTGGAAAGCACCTCTTGTGAAGGTTCCGGGAGCCTTACGTGCTCCGTCGATTCCTGTGGCAATAACTGTGATACCACATACGCCCTCTTCTTCCTTGTTACCTACAACACCGAAGAGTACGTTAACCTCCGATCCTGTAATATTAAGAATATATTCCATTGCATCACGTGCAGAGATAATATCAATATCGCCGGACATATTAACAATGATATCTGTTGCGCCGTCAAGCTTGGTCTCAAGTAAGGGAGACTCAACAGCCACTTTAACAGCTTCCATTGCTCTGTCATCGCCTTTACCGGTTCCGATACCGATATGAGCGATACCCTTGTCTCTCATTGCTGTCTGAATATCAGCAAAGTCAAGGTTGATAAGTGAGTTCTTGCTGATTATATCTGTGATACCTCTTACAGCCTGCTGTAATACTTCGTCTGCTTTACGAAGACCTTCTGCGTAATCTGTCTTGGCATCAAGAATATCGTAGATCTTATCATTGGGAATAACAATAAGAGTATCAACACATTCGCTGATTCTCTCAATACCTTCAGCCGCATTCATCATACGTCTGTTACCTTCATAGAAGAAAGGCTTGGTTACTACACCAACGGTAAGAATACCTGCGTCTTTACATATCTTGGCAACGATAGGTGCAGCACCTGTACCTGTTCCGCCACCCATACCACATGTTACAAATACCATGTCGTATGAAGATACTACATTAGCTATATCGTCATAACTCTCTTCAGCTGCCTTCTCACCGATCTCCGGCTTAGCACCTGCACCGAGTCCTTTTGTAAGCTTTTCTCCGAGCTGTAAGGTCTGAGGAGCCTTGCATACGTCAAGCGCCTGCTTATCGGTATTCATTCCGATAAAATCAACTCCCTGAATTCCTTCATCGATCATTCTGTTAACGGCGTTATTACCACATCCCCCGATACCGGCAACAAGAATTTTGGCACCACGCGCTGTATCATTGTTCTTTATCTCAAGCAAGGGTTTATCCTCCTTATATCATACACACTCTTTATCATATAATTATTTTCTGCATAGCGCAATAATTTTTTTAGCAAAAACAAAGAAAATCTATTCATCCAGCTCAAAGGTAATATCACTATCCGGCCCCTTATAGTTGTCCAGTCTGAGAACACCTTTTTTGTCGGCCAGTTCAGGAAGAATCGCCTTGAGTTTTATGATTTTTTCATCGATATTTCCAAAATCTCCCAACTTGACTCTCGCATCACCGAAATACAAAGTGACATTATAGTCGGAATCAAAATAGATCTTGTCCACTTCTATTCCGTATTTATTGAGAAGCTGTGTAATATCAAGGATCTCGATAAAGATGTCTTCATTGTCCACAGGCAGCTTTTCATAGAGGATTATATGGTCAAAATCAAGCCCCATTATCTGCGGAATTCCGTTAGTCTTCACATCGGTATTCTATGAATCCCGCCATGGCCTTCTCATACACAATAACCCTTATGCTGGAAGGTGATGTGATCTTGACATTCATAGTCTGAATAAAGGGGATTCCTTCAATATCCTTGTTTTTGTATTTGAGGGACAGATATATGGAGTTCTTACCCCAGAATCCGTCTCCTATTACCATGTTGTATATCTCTTCGTTGCTGTAATGAACATTACCTTCAATAACAACTTCATCCACGGTATAGATGTTGATTACAACCACAAGAGCTATCAGCGCAGCCAAAAGCACCGAACCTAAGATAATAAAAAGCTTCTTACTTTCTCTGAAAAAAGAAAAATCAGGTTTTCTTATCTTAAGCTTTCTGAAAATGTTCCTGTCCGGTCTGTCCAGACTTCTGCCGATTCTCGGAATCTCAGATGTAAAACCGCCGAGAATCTGTGTATCCTCAAGTTTTTTCTGTCGTTCCAGAGATCTGATTGTTGCAGATTTCTTCTCAGGTCTCTTCCCGGACCTGTTTTCGAACCTCTTCGCAGACCTGTTTTCGGGCCTCTTCGCAGAATTTGCCTTTGATTTTGCTCCGCTCTTCTTTTTCTTGGAAAGAGCGGGACGCTGTTTTTTAACGTTCTTTATATTTTTACCGGCTTTGGCAGTCGGCTTCTTTTTCTTCTTTTTTCTTACTTCCTTACCGGCCATGATCAATCCTCAAATTTGATAGAACGTGCCACATTCATACATATTCCGATCTCTGCAAGCAGGAACACCACCGATGATCCTCCGTAACTGATGAAGGGAAGGGATATACCCGTATTGGGAATAAGATTGGTAACAACGGCTATATTGAGTATTACCTGAATGGAAATATGTCCCATAACGCCTGTAACCAGCAGGCCTCCGAAAAGGTCCGTAGCGTTATTGGCCACAATCATAAGTCTCCAGATAAGAAGAAGGAAAAGTACGATTATACATATTCCTCCGAAAAGTCCAAGCTCTTCGCAGATAATGGAGAAAATCATATCATTCTGTGCTTCGGGAACGAAGCCCAGCTTCTGTGTGGACTGACCCAGGCCTTTTCCGAATATACCACCGGAACCGATGGCATAAAGAGCCTGCAGTGTCTGGTAACCTGTTCCGGATGCGTAAGCTTCGGGATCGAGCCAGGCAAGGATTCGCGCACCTCGGAATCCCAGTATTGCACCGTCGGTAACTTTAACCACGATGATTACCAATGCAATAAGGAAAATAACTCCAAAGAAAAGAAGAGCAAATCTTCTATACTCGGGGCTGGCAACAAAAAGCATGATAAAGCC
>CACZBZ010000105.1 GCA_902779505.1 uncultured Lachnospiraceae bacterium | reverse complement strand
GGATTCTTAAATTTACTGAAATACTTCAAATAAATAAAGAGCAGGGCTGACCATCATCAGACCACCCTGCTCCGAATTAAAACTGTTTATGTCATTTTATAGGCACATTGTCATATATGGCGGAATACAGATTATATCATCCTTAATGTTCAGATTCTTTGGATGTATGATATAAGCACCACCCATTCTCTTTCCGTACGCTTCCTTGAATTTTGTTAATGACTTGGTTGTGTATCTTTTCCCGGATTTCACTTCTATCGGGAAGGATTTATATTTCAGTTTGCTGTTATTGGATATCAGGAAGTCGATCTCAATATCATTGCGATGCTTTTCTTCACTGTACCGAGTATAAAAGAATAATTTATGTCCATTCGCAGTAAGCATCTGTGCTATAAGGTTTTCGTATAACATCCCCTCATTCAGCGACAGCTTATCCTGCAAAATCTGTTTATATACTTCGTTTTCCAATAATTCGTTCTCATTAAACGCATGGCTCAAAAGGAGTCCGGTATCACACATATAGCACTTGATATATGTTTCGGAAGCATTTAATGCAGGCGCAATACCGGGATTATCGGTTTTTCTGCATTCATTGACGATCATGCTGTCTGTCAGCCAGAAAAAGGTCTCGGCATACTGCTCCGCAAACGTTCCGTCAACAATGTTGCTGAACACCACTCTTTTCTCGTGCTTTGACAAAAGTGCCGGAATCATATCGTAAAGTGCTATCACTCTTGACCTGTATTTCGCATTGATCTTCATAATATCCTCACGATACAGGCTCAGTATATTCCTTTTTATACTGTCAACAGCGCCAAAATCCTTATGAGAATCAATATATGCTGAAACCGCCTGCGGCATACCGCCAACCAGCATATATTCCCTGAATAACTGCATTGCCTTATCATGAAGCGCCCTTTCCAATGGTATGGTCTTGGAAAAACAGTCCCGGATATATGACACAAGCGGTTTGTTTTCAAGTGCGATACAGAATTCCTCAAAATCCATAGGATACATCCGTATCGATCTCTCCTCTGACGGGATCACTATATCCTTCACATTTTCTTTTATGGAAATGAGGGAGCCTGTTTCGATATAATCATATCTTCCATCCGCAACAAGGTACTTTATCATCTCCCTTGCTGTAGGATACCGCTGAACCTCATCAAATATGATCAGGCTTTTCCTTTCCTTCAGTTCTACCCCATAAACATTCTGGAGCATCATAAAAAGCGTGTTCAGATCATTATTGAACTTCACAAAATAACTTTTTACATCCTCTGAGGTCCGGGCAAAGTCTATCAAAAGAAAGCTCTCATACTCATTTTGCGCAAATTCCTTCACAATGGTCGATTTGCCAACTCGTCTGGCACCCTCGATTATTAGTGCCTCGCTTCCTTCGCACTTCTTCCATTCCAGAAGCTTTTCATAGATCTTTCGCTTAAAAATCAAGGCAGCATCCTCCTTACGGCTGAGTTTGCCTTGATTTTATCACTCTTGCCCAAAAAGCGCAACATGATTTGTAGTTATTCTTTGGTGTATGCGCAGTTTCGTGCAGGCATAATCATTGGTATATGCGCACTATACAGAGCCCTTAAATTGCGACCTTACCTTTAGCATCACCTTGTCTTCCCTCACTCATACCAATGCTCTCATTATTCAGAAATAAACCGTGAATAGTAACAAGACCAGCGATTTTTCTCATACCAATGCTCTCATTATTCAGAAATAAACCGTGAATAGTAACAAGACCAGCGATTTTTCGCTGGTCTTCTGGTCAACTTTCTGTCAGTTTTCCACGCCTATATCATCCGCAGTAGATCTGTATCGCCCGGTGAGTAAAATCAGCAGTTCCTTCTCCGCCCATCTTATTAATGTTCTCGGTGAATTCTCCGCCACCGGCATACATGTTACCAAGTCCGGAAAGAATCTCATTAGAACACTTATAAAAATGCTCAGTAATAAAGCTTTGTAGCTTCCTTACCTGATCCTGTACTTCTGCAGAAGCAGGATCCTGATTCTTCATAGCTCCGAACTCTTCAAAGATTTTCATAAAATCGGCCATCATACTTTCTTCCTCGCTCTTTGAACGCTTTTGGTCCTTCTCTACAAATTCCTTATATTCCGGAGTATTGCCCCACCGTTCTTTTGCGCGCTTAGCGTATTCATCTAATTTGCTTGAATCAAATGCTGTAAAATCCAAATGTCTCACTCCTCTCAGTTTTAATCCACGGCACATACTGATCAGATTTTCGATATGTTCCTTCTTTAATTC
>CACZBZ010000104.1 GCA_902779505.1 uncultured Lachnospiraceae bacterium | reverse complement strand
CTTTGGCGATGAGTACGATCACTATGTGGAGTCCCTCACAAAAGACCTTAACAACGAACTCTGGGAGCAGGTATCCTTTATTGATGATCCGCAGGTAACTACCTCCGACTTTTTTGAAGTATTCGACAATGTGTTTAAAGATAAGTATGCTGATATGTGAATAATAAGGAGTAATATTCGGAACGTTAATGGGCTTATGGACAAAATGTGTTCAGAGCCCCTACCGAGTATTACTCCTTTTTTGCACCTTGAAAAATAATAAATTCAGAAAATGCCACTATAATATCAAAAGTAAGACATTTTATGCAAAAAATGATATAATAATAGCAAAAGGAGAGATATATATGCAATATATGTTAGAGACTCCATCTGATATAGCTATCAAGTTGGCGCAAAAAATGAAATCCATACGAAAAAGGCGAAAAATAACGCAAAAACAAATGGCGGCAAGAAGCAATGTAAGTTATGCGACGCTCAGAAAGTTTGAAAAGACAGGGAAAATATCGTTTGAATCATTTATAAAAATAGCAATGGAACTTGGCTTAACAAACGAAATCGATAACTTATTTACTACTCCTGTATATAACAGTATTGAAGAGGTCATAAATGAACAAAGATAAAAAACTTGACGTTTATTATAAAGGCAGACATGTGGGCACACTTGCCGAGATGACAGATAGAAGAATTGCCTTTCAGTATGACAGGGAATGGATCCAAACAGGTTTTCCGATAAGTCCTTTATCATTGCCATTATCCAATGAAGTGTTTATTCCCAATGAAAAATCAAGAGAGCGATTTGGCGGACTCTTCGGCGTTTTCTCTGACAGCCTTCCCGATAGTTGGGGCGAACTTCTTTTGGACAGATATTTAAGTTCCATAGGAATTAATAGAGAAAATGTCACCACCTTAGATCGCTTGGCATATATAGGAACTTCGGGGATGGGGGCATTGGAGTATGTTCCTGCTAAGAATACCGACTTCGACGTTATCGGTTCAAAGCTGAATTTTGACGAAATAGCTAAGGAATGCAGTAATCTTCTTTCTTCGAAGACATCTGATCAAATAGACGTATTATACAAAATGGGTGGTTCCAGTGGAGGAACCCGCCCCAAAGTGTTCTTGAGTGAACAGGGAAGAGAGTGGATCATTAAATTTCCGGCAAAAACTGATCCGGATATCAGTGGCAAACGTGAATACGATTATTCATTGTGTGCAAAAAAATGCGGAATTAACATGACCGAAACGCAGCTTGTGAATTCAGAAGTGTGCGAAGGTTATTTCAAGACAGAGAGATTTGACAGACTGAACAATCAAAAAGTGTTTACAATAACCTTTGCGGGAATTCTTGAAGCAGATTATAGAGCACCTTCTTGCGATTATGAAACATTTATGAAGTTAACAAGGGCATTAACAAAGGACAATTGCCTGGATAAAGAGCAAATGTTTAGAATTATGTGTTTCAATGTTATAACGCATAACAACGATGACCATGCAAAGAACTTCTCATTTCAATACACAGAAGAACTTGGTTGGAGGCTTGCTCCGGCATATGACTTAACATATAGCGATACATATTGGGGAGAGCATACCACTTCAGTTAATGGAAAAGGCAAAAACATTCTCGAAGAAGACCTTATTCATGTAGGTGTTGTTTCGGAAATGAAAGAAAGTGTTTGCAGAGAACAGATACATCAGATAAATGAAAATACACAGGAACTGTCGAAATACTTAAAAGATACCTATCCCAAAAGGAAAAAGGTGTCGACAAAAGAAAGAATTGATGAAGTGTTCTTTAGAGAATGAGGCAATTATAATGCATGTTGTTGACGACTCCAGAATCACTTTATGAAAAAAAGAGTGCTAATTTTTTGTTGACTTCTTATTTCTTAAGATTTACCATTCTTAATGGACATATTCCTGTGTCCGCTAAGAAATACTAATACGAAGGGAAGCGAATTAATATGTCTCAAGAAAGACACGGTAGTTTATCAATTAACAGCGACAATATTTTTCCTATTATCAAGAAATGGCTCTATTCAGACCATGATATTTTTTACAGAGAGCTGATATCCAACGGATGTGATGCCATCACAAAGCTCAAGAAACTTGACATGATGGGAGAGTACACTCTTCCCGATAATTATAAGGCTAAGATTCAGGTAATCTGCGATCCCGCTACTAAGACCCTTAAGTTCATTGATAACGGTCTCGGTATGACAGCAGATGAGGTTGAAGAATACATCAATCAGATCGCTTTTTCCGGAGCAACAGATTTCATTGAGAAATACAAGGACAAGGCCAATGACGATCAGATCATAGGTCATTTCGGACTTGGTTTCTATTCGGCATTCATGGTAGCCGATGAAGTACATATCGACTCACTTTCATACAAGAAGGATGCGGTTCCCGTTCACTGGGAATGTGACGGCGGTACAGAGTTCTCCATGAAGGACGGTGACAAGGCTGAGGTCGGTACAGAGATCACTCTCTTCCTTAACGAGGATGTGCTTGAATTCTGTAACGAATACAGAGCAAGAGAAGTAATCAAGAAGTACTGCTCATTCATGCCTGTAGAGATATATCTCAGCAAGAAAGATACAGACGAGACTCAGACAATAGACAAGGGTGAAGAACTTGATACGGATGAGATCGTTGAGACAATCGCACCCAAGGAAGACGACAAGGATAAGAAGATTCGTCTTAAGATCAAGAAGCGTCCCGAGCTGCTTAACGAGACAGAGCCTCTCTGGACCAAGCATCCCAATGACTGCAAGAAAGAAGATTATATAGATTTCTACAGAAAAGTCTTCATGGATTACAAGGAGCCTCTTTTCTGGATCCACCTCAACATGGATTATCCTTTTAATCTCAAGGGAATTCTTTATTTCCCCAAGATCAATACGGAATACGAATCCATTGAGGGAACAATCAAGCTTTACAACAACCAGGTATTTATCGCCGACAATATCAAGGAAGTTATTCCGGAATTCCTGATGCTGCTTAAGGGTGTCATCGATTGTCCCGACCTTCCTCTTAACGTATCAAGATCGGCTCTTCAGAATGACGGCTTTGTTCAGAAGATCAGCGAATACATTACCAAGAAGGTGGCTGACAAGCTGAGCGGTATGTGCAAGACCGAGAAAGAAGAATACGAGAAGTACTGGGATGACATCAGTCCCTTCATCAAGTACGG
>CACZBZ010000103.1 GCA_902779505.1 uncultured Lachnospiraceae bacterium | reverse complement strand
CAAGCAAGTTGAATACTTTGAAGGAAAATATCCTCTTTTTGTCTGGGATGCCCCCGGACATGCATCTTCATGGCCCTTTGATTTGTCCTTTTCCCTCAAAGAGAAAGCAACATGGCTGAATGAGATTCTGGAAGAGAACGGATTTGACAGTCCGGTGATCATAGGTCAATCCATGGGTGGATATGTCGGACAGATGTATGCGGAGCTTTTTCCGGAAATAATAAAAGGCTTTGTATCCATTGATTCGGCACCCTTGCAGAAAAAGTATATGACGAATATCGAGATATATCTTCTGAAAAGAATGGAACCTGTATATCGTCATTACCCCTGGAAGGCGCTTTTAAAGCAGGGCTCGAAAGGGGTAGCAACTTCGGAGTACGGAAGGACACTGATGCTCGACTTTATGATGACATATGATAAGGACCGAGAAAGATATGTTTCCCTTGCAGGAAGCGGCTATCGAATGCTTGCAGAAGCAGTCGAAGAGAATCTTCCTTACGAAATAAACTGCCCCGCCATGCTAATCTGCGGAACAAAGGATCATGCCGGTTCTTGTATCAGATACAATAAAGCCTGGCATAAAGATACCGGCATCCCCTTACATTGGATTGAGGGAGCCGGACATAATTCCAATACAGACAAACCCGAAGAAATCAATCGACTGATTGAAGAATTCTTGCAATAAAAACAATTGTTATCTTATATAAAGCCAACAGGCAAAGGAAATTAAGACAATGAAAAAAACAACGAAGATCATCAGCATCGGACTAATCCTGTCTGTGATGCTATTCACATACGGTTGCGGAAAGTCCCAGCCGATACAGACCACCCTTTCTGTTCAGGAAACAGATTGGAGTGAGCTTGGTGCAACAAAGTATGATCCTAAAGTCTTCACACCCTTGCAGCGCGGAGACCTGGTCTACGACTTCCACGACACCAAGATCACCGTAAAATCCGTTACGGATGATAACATTGTCCTCAAAATAGACGGCTACATGGTTGAGAAAAACCCTGACGGAACCGTCAATCTGAACGCAGACCCCTTAAAGAAAATCGAACTCACCAAAGCTCAGTCCGTAAAATTGGCTTCCATGACCATGAGCTCCGGGTTTAATTTAGAAATATCCTACGAATAAAGACACTAAAAAGAGAACAATATATGGAAAAGAAATTAAACTCAAATCATCTTAAAATAATAGCAATTATAGCCATGACGATAGATCATGTGTCAGACTTGTTTTACCCATCCTTCCCGGCACAGCCGCTTCCGATTGCGTTACATATTATCGGAAGGCTGACGGCTCCGATTATGTGGTTCTTTATTGCAGAAGGCTATCATTATACACACAATGTAAAGAAGTATCTGCTCAGACTGGGTATATTTGCTATAATTGCTCATTTTGCATATTGTTTTGCTTTCGGAATAAACTTCATTCCGTTCAAAACCGGCATATTCAACCAGACAAGCGTTATGTACCCATTGTTTATAGCAGTATTGGTACTGTGGCTTCAGGATACAGAGTTCAAGTACAATGTGCTGAAACATATCCTGATTTTTGTCCTTGTATGGAGTGCTTTCCCTGCCGACTGGAGTTGTATTGCTGTGCTGGCAATCATAGGCATTCACAGACATCGCGGCGATCTGAAAAAACAAACGTTTATTATGATGTTATGGGTTCTGTTGTATGCAGTAGTGTCGTTCTTCTTTGTAAATAAAGTTCACGGAATCATAGAATTGTTTGTTATCCTTGTATATCCGCTTATGAAACGATATAACGGACAGAGAGGAAAAGCCAAATGGCTAAAGTGGTTTTTCTATATTTACTATCCTGTCCATCTTGTTGTTATTGGAATCATTAGAATTGCTATGTATGGCGATATTCCGATATTGTTTTGATGCGTCTGTGAAAAAAGTTCTCTGACTTTGTTCTTATGGACAGAGCCAGAGAGCATTAGCGCGATTATCTTCCGGTTAAAGTGTATGATAGTACGGACAGATATTCTCGTAATGCCCGTCTTTCATTCTGAATCCACCCGGTATCGTTCCCAACTGCACAAATCCTAATCGCT
>CACZBZ010000102.1 GCA_902779505.1 uncultured Lachnospiraceae bacterium | reverse complement strand
TGATGAGAACTTTTCAAGATCGGTAGGAACCAATTCAAGCGGATACAATCTCTTAGTAGCTGTTGTAATTGCGGTGATAATCGTTCTTGCAATGAATCTCGTGGGATCGCTTTTGATATCGGCACTTGTTATCTTTCCGGCACTCTCAGCTATGAGGCTTTTTAACAGTTTCAAAAAAGTAATAATTTTTTCGGCAATAATATCAGTTGTCTGCGCTCTGCTTGGACTCTTGGTCGCTATTCTGGCAGGAACACCCGTGGGTTCTACTATAGTTGCTGCGGATGCTTTGGCCTTCTTTGTATGCAGTCTTGTGGGACTTCTGATGAAAAAATGATGTCCGTGAAGGGAAAGTCAGGGGATTTAATATGAGCATGAAAAAGATAACAGCAAGCCTCCTTTGCGCCTTGCTTATATTGGCTGCCATGGGATGCGGGAATAATAATACAGATGTAAAAGAGCATGCCAATCAGGCAGTGGCCGATACGGAGGCCACTACTAGTATGGCGGACAACGTTGCAAATGCGACGGACAATGCTACAGCCGTGGCTGGTAACACCTCAAGTTTGGGGGTTGAAGACACGCTCAAGGAATTCAAGCCGATAGATACGGGGGCCGACGGGATAGACATCGATCTTACCACGCTTTCGGCTACCATGGTATATTCACAGGTGTATAACATGATGATCGCACCGGAAGACTACGTGGGTAAAATGGTAAAAATGCAGGGCATGATGGCTTCATATTATGATGAGGCTGCGGACAGAAGATATTTTGCCTGCATAATACAGGATGCAACGGCATGCTGCGCTCAAGGAATAGAGTTTGAACTGGCAGGAGAACTTAAATATCCTGATGATTATCCATCAGACGGAGAGGCCATATGCGTGGAGGGAGTATTTGAGACATATAAAGAGGGCGAACTCACTTATGTCACACTGCGTAAAGCGCGATTTTTGTAGAGTCTGAAGCCTGTTTGCAGGCAGACCGGATAACGCGTCAATACGTTGCGCAAACCAGTCAAATATATTATAATGAAATATGTTGATTAAGAGGGATGATCTACAATTTCAGAGGTATATTTGTATGAGGGGACGCGTTGATAAAGAATATGACACATATTCTGTCAGTGTGCATATATATAGCGATATTATGGATGTAAAAGTCGAAAGTTGCTTTAGGGAATAAACAAGGGGCACTTTTGGCTTTTTTCTTTTAGGAGGATCCTGCTGTGAGGGCAATAGCAAAGGATAGAAATGTTTTTTTCCTGGGCAAGAAGGGCGCCATCATCACCGGCGCTACCATAAATGTAATATTGACATTTTTAATGGAGAAGCTGGGTATTCCCCTTTATCTTGACTGTGTGGGAACTATCTGGGTTGCGGCTTTTTGCGGCTATATGCCCGGCGTTATGACGGCTATTCTTACCAACGTGATCGCTACAGCGTACAGAGACAACTATCTCTACTTTTCCCTTTTAAGTACGGTAGTTGCTGTTTTCACATCTTATATAGCAGAAAAGGGATACATGAAAAAACGCAGATTCTTTATAGTCCCCTATATTTTGATCATTTCATTTTTCTGCGGCTTAGTGGGGTCGGCCTTCCAATGGCTACTGCTTGGTGATTTTCAGATGATCGATGTAAAAGAAGCTGCCCTGATAATGGCTTCCAAGACAGGTATGCCCTATGCCCTGGCAGGAATCATATCCAACACGGAAGTCAATCTTGTTGACAAAGGCATATCAGCTGTAGCGGCCACGGGAGCCTTGCGTCTTATTCCGGAGAACATCAAGATCGATGTCTGGAACAGTGGATGGAAACAGAATCTGGGTGAATTCGGAAAAAGAAAAACAATAAGCTTTGCTCTGAAGAATATCAAAGGACATATATGGAGCAAAACTTCTCTCCTGATAATAATGGGAGCCATTGCGATCGCAGCGGTCATATCGGGAATAAGTATCTCCCAGTATATTGAATCGCAGAGAGAAGAATCATCAAGGCAGATAGCTGAAAGAACTGCTGAATTCACTGCCAAGATGCTGAAAGACTGTGATTTTGATGCGTTTATGCAGCAGGGAGCCAATGCAGAAGGTTATCTTGAAGTAAAGGAACTCATGTATGACATAAGAAAAGCGTCTCCCGGTATCAAATATCTCTACGTAATGAAGGTTGGCAGCGATGCCTTCTACAATGTTCTTGACTTGAATACAGTAGACGGCAAGATGTATGAGGCAGGAGAGAGGATCGAATTCGAAAGCGCTCTGCGTGAGAAAGAAGCAAAACTCCACAGAGGAGAAATAATAGAGTCTATAGAGACGAACGATGAGTACGGTCGCCTTATCACTTCTTATTATCCGGTGACAGGGAAGAATCTTGACGGAGTATATTATGTGGGAGCCGATGCAT
>CACZBZ010000101.1 GCA_902779505.1 uncultured Lachnospiraceae bacterium | reverse complement strand
TTCATAATAGACGGAGCTCACAATGTGGATGCTGCAAAGAGACTTCGGGAGACAGTAGACGAGCTCTACGGACAGGCAAGAAAGATATATATCGTCGGCATGTTCAGGGACAAGGAAGTCGAGGAAGTGATTAGAATTATGGTGCCTGACGGAGACATGGTTCTTACCGTTGCAACACCCGGCAATCCCAGAGCTTTGGAATCTGTGAGACTGGCAGAGATAGTTGCAAAATACAATCCCCGGGTTACAAGTCTTGACAGTGTGGAAGAAGCGGTGGAGATGAGTACGCTGCTGTCGGATAAGGATACTGTGACGATCGCCTTCGGTTCCTTGGCATATCTTGGTAGAATTATTGATATTATGGACGGTAAATGATTATTTGGGCTATAATGTATTAGTGTAAAAAAATTCAGGAGCTAATGAAATGGTAGATAAAGAAAGAGTTAAAAAGGCTGTCACCGATATACTTGAAGCAATCGGTGAGGATACTTCAAGAGAGGGACTTGTAGAGACACCTGATCGTATTGCCAGAATGTATGAAGAGATATTCGGCGGAATGAATGAAGATTGTCATGAAATCCTCAGCAAGAGATTCACGGTGGACAATAATGAGATGGTAGTGGAGAGAGACATTACTTTTTATTCAATGTGCGAACACCACCTTCTTCCTTTCTTCGGTAAGGCTCACGTGGCGTATGTGCCCAACGGTGAGGTGGTAGGCTTAAGCAAGCTTGCCAGGACTGTGGAAGTCTTTGCAAGAAGACCTCAGATACAGGAGAGAATGACGGCCCAGATAGCCGATGCAATAATGAAAGAACTGAAGCCTCAGGGAGTTATGGTTATGCTTGAGGCAGAGCATATGTGTATGACAATGAGGGGAATTAAGAAGCCGGGAAGTACTACTGTAACCGTTGCCACAAGAGGAGACTTCGTGGATAACGAGAAGCTGCAGAGTACATTCTACGGAAGAGTTAAGAACTTCAGGGTAGGACACTGACATGCGCATAGGGAATAAAGATTTCAGTGAGAAGAATCATACATATGTAATGGGAATTCTCAATGTTACAACGGATTCATTTTCTGACGGAGGCCAGCTTACTGATTCAGATAATCATATCAGTGTGGAAAAAGCCATTGATAAAGTAGCCCGGATGATTGAAGAAGGTGCCGACGTTATTGATGTAGGCGGCGAATCAACAAGACCGGGATATATCCAGATCAGTATTGAAGAAGAGACGGAGAGAGTTGTTCCCGTAATCAAGGCAATCAGAGAGAGATTCGATATACCCATATCGTTGGATACTTACAAATGGCAGGTTGCAAAGGAAGGAATCGCAGCCGGTGCACATCTGCTCAATGATATTCACGGACTAAGATATGACAATGGAGAAATGGCGGATCTTATCGCCAAGGCAGATATTCCTTGTTGCCTCATGTATAATGTTTGTCATTGCAGTACGCCCGGGGATGTAATCAATGACGTATCCGAGGGGCTTGCAGCATCTCTGCATATAGCGGAAAAAGCAGGAATCAAGGATGAGAATATTATCCTCGATCCCGGTGTTGGATTTGCAGGCGGTACAGACAAGGACCTTGCAATACTTAATAATCTGGACAGAATATCGAAACTAGGTTACCCATTACTTGTGGGAGCCAGCAGAAAGTCTGTTATAGGCAATACACTTTCTATTCCCGTTAACGAGAGACTGTACGCTACTGTTGCCATAAGCACACTGGCTGCAACTAAGGGAGTAAGCTTTATAAGAGTTCACGATATAAGAGCCAATAAGGAAGCTGTTAGGATGACCGAGGCTATCCTCAGAGCTTAGGATGACGGCTGCGGCGGTCGCAATAGAAGAGGTATCATATGGATGAGATAAGAATTGAAGGGCTCAGATTTTTTGCCTATCACGGTGTGTACGAAAAAGAAAAGAGAAAGGGACAGGAATTCATAATCAATGCTGTTCTCTACACTGATACAAGGAAGGCAGGATTGAAGGATGACCTTAATCTCTCAACAGACTATTCAAAAGTGTGTGAGACCATTAAAAATGTAGTTACCCATTAAAAATGTAGTTACGGAGAATAATTACGATCTTATAGAGACTGTTGCCGAGAAGATTGCTGAGGCAGTACTGGCGGAGTATGGCAGCATAAAAGAAGTGGATGTGGAAGTATGCAAGCCTCAGGCACCTGTGCATGAGACATTCAAATCTATATCTGTGAAGATTCACAGAGCATGGCATGATGTATACATCTCATATGGTTCCAATATGGGGGACAGTATGAAGATCATTGATAACGCTTTTGAGAGTATTAAGAAGAATGAGCGTATCAGATTGATATCAGGATCCAAGAGAATTGTGACAAAACCATACGGCTATACCGATCAGGAAGACTTTATAAACGGAGCCTTCAGGATTGCCACTCTTTACGGGCCCGAGGAATTGCTTGATTATCTGGGAAGCCTTGAACAGGATGCCGGAAGAGTAAGAGAGATCCATTGGGGCCCAAGAACTTTGGATCTTGATATCCTTCTTTATGATGACCTTGTGATGTCAACGGAAAGGCTTACCATACCTCATGTAGATATGCAGAACAGACAATTTGTTCTGGAACCTATGTGTGAGATCGCACCATGG
>CACZBZ010000100.1 GCA_902779505.1 uncultured Lachnospiraceae bacterium | reverse complement strand
AAGAAAAAAGAAAAACCCAATTATACGGATATTTTTTCAACTGTCATGGTTAAGCTGGGTGCACGTAACGACAAGGTCGTAGCCATTACGGCTGCCATGCCCGACGGAACCGGACTTAAGAGATTCCACAATGTTTATCCTGACAGATTCTTTGATGTGGGTATTGCGGAACAGCATGCGGTAACATTTGCGGCAGGACTTGCAGCAGGTGGCATGGTGCCCATTGTGGCAGTATATTCTTCATTTTTACAGAGGGCATACGATCAGATACTTCATGATGTATGTATACAGAATCTTCATGTGGTATTTGCCATAGACAGAGCGGGACTTGTGGGAAGCGACGGAGAGACCCATCAGGGTATATTCGATCTGTCTTATCTCTCAAGCATACCCGGTATGACCATAATGGCTCCCAAGAACAAGTGGGAACTTTCGGATATGATGAAATATGCCGTAAAATACACCGGCCCCGTGGCGGTAAGATACCCCAGAGGTCAGGCATACGACGGACTTCAGGAACACAGAGATCCCATAGCTCTCGGCAAATCCGAGATCATATATGAGGAGTCGGATATAGCACTTTTCGCTGTGGGAAGTATGGTGGCCACAGCCGAGAAGGTACGTGACGCTCTTAAGGCTAAGGGCCTTAATGTGTCTCTTATCAATGCAAGATTCGTTAAGCCTATCGATGAAGACATGGTAGACAGACTGGCTTCCAACCACAGCCTTGTGGTTACGATGGAAGAGAATGTCTTAAGCGGCGGCTTCGGTGAGAAGGTCATCGATCACGTGGTGGAAAAAGAACTGGATCTGAATGTGCTTCCTATTGCAATTCCCGATGAATATGTGGAACACGGCAATGTGGACCTGCTTAAAAAAGAGATAGGTATAGATGCAGACAGCATAGTGGACAAGGTCACGGATGAGTGGAATAAGATGCAGAGTCGCTAGTTGTATTGCGGATATTACAGGTAAGCAATGAAAGAAAGACTTGACGTACTTCTGGTCAATAAGGGGCTTGCTCCTTCCAGAGAAAAGGCTAAGGCCATCATAATGTCCGGAGTGGTATTTGTTGATGGCGAGAGAGAAGATAAGGCCGGAAGTACTTTTGATGATGAAAAGGTTAAGATAGAAGTGCGAGGAAGCACCCTCCGCTATGTGAGCAGAGGCGGGCTGAAACTCGAAAAGGCACTTAAGGAATTCGACCTCAGTGTGGAGGGTTCCGTATGTATGGACATAGGTGCATCCACGGGAGGATTCACCGACTGCATGCTTCAGAACGGAGCCGTAAAAGTTTATTCCGTAGACGTGGGACACGGACAGCTTGATTGGAAGCTCAGAAACGATGAACGCGTGGTATGTATGGAGAAGACCAATTTCCGTTACATGAAGCGCGAGGACATAGAAGATGATATAGACTTTGCGTCCTGCGACGTGTCTTTTATCTCTCTTAGCAAGATTCTTATTCCCGCCAGACATCTTCTGAAAGCAGGCGGTGAGATGGTCTGTCTGATAAAGCCCCAGTTCGAAGCCGGCAAAGACAAGGTAGGCAAGAAAGGTGTGGTAAGAGAACCCAAAGTCCATGAAGAGGTAGTGGAGAAGATTTGTGCCTATGTGGGAATCGTGGGATTCGACATACTTGCTCTTGACTATTCCCCCATTAAGGGACCGGAAGGCAATATAGAATACCTTATTCATCTTAAGAAAAACGATGCGGACATAGAACTTGAAGAGCATGACGCCGAGCAGATGCTTAAGACTATGACGGAAGAAAATAAACATATCGTTGATGATGTGAGACTTAAAGAGATTGAAGAGATTGTGGCAGCAGCCCATGGAAGTCTTGATAAGGAACAGGCTTAGATTTGTGTAAATATGGGAGAGAGATATGAAAAATATCCTGCTTGTATCCAATTTAATAAAAGATCCCGAGCAGAAGCTGACGGATGAGATAAAGGCTTATATTGAGAGCAAGGGTGCCTCATGTAAGGTGGTTGTCAAGAATCCCGAAGCTAAGGATATAGCCTATGTAACTGCAGGCGACAAGGTGGATTGCATAATTGTCCTCGGCGGAGACGGAACCATCTACAGCAGGTGTCAATGTACCCATACTCGGTATCAATCTGGGAACACTGGGCTTCCTGGCGGAAGTGGATCCCAGCCATGCTCACGAAGCCATAGACAGGGTGCTGTCCGGAGACTATGAGACTCAGGACAGAATGATGCTTCAGGCAAGAGTGGTAAGCGAGGGTAAAGAGACAGAGCTTTCACCGGCTCTTAACGATGTAAGCATAATCAGATGTGGAAGTCTTCAGATAGTGAGATTCGGCATATATGTCAACGGAGAATTCCTCTGCAATATGGGAGCAGACGGAATAGTGGTGGCAACACCCACAGGTTCTACAGCCTACAACATGTCTGCCGGAGGTCCTATTGTAAAACCGGAAGCGGATATCATAGTACTTACACCCATATGTGCCCATACTCTCAATGCCAGAAGCATAGTCTTAAGTGCGGATGATGTGATAGAGATCAGCATAGACAAGGCAAATGACGGAGGAACCATAAGTCTGGAAGTCAATTCGGACGGTAATGACAGGCTCGGCGTATCAACCGGGGACAGGATCGTTATAGCCAGGTCAGAATACAGAAGCAGAATGGTAAGACTCAGTAAAGTCAGCTTTTTACAGACCCTTCAGAAGAAGATGAGTGAGTGAAGATGAATAAGAGAGAGAGACAGAGCAGAATACTTGAACTTATTGAAAATGAAGATATAGAGA
>CACZBZ010000099.1:493-3840 GCA_902779505.1 uncultured Lachnospiraceae bacterium | reverse complement strand
CTGTCCGGAGAACGATATGAAGAAATTACTGGCTGTTTTGGGAATTTCATTAGCGATTCTTATAGCGCTTGTGGGCTATGCCTACTTCGCGGGATCGGGGTTCGGAGGCGATAAGATCAGCTCCGGCACCTTGTCTTTGGGAAGTGAAGCCGACAGGGAACTTGTTCTGCCCACAAGAGAGGCAATAGAACCTGCGACTTCACCGGCGGGTATTCCCACACCGGTAGTTGTATCCGAGGAAGTCGAGCTTAATGCTGATGAGCCTGAGACTCTTGAACCCCAGAAAGTATCGGTCACTCATCGGTCACTCATTCGGGCTATGAATATGCCTATGAGAGACTGGACGACAGCGACAGGGAACTCTATGACGCCATCTATCAGGCTATAGTCTCTTACGATGAGAATGCCATATTGCCGACTCTGGATACGGGGGCAATCGACAGGGTATTCAATGCGGTTCTCAACGATCATCCCGAGATATTCTATGTCACGGGCTATAAATACACTCAGTATTCAAGAGGCAATGTACTTAAGAGAATAGGCTTCGGCGCAAGCTACAGCTATTCAAAAGAGGAGAGGGACTCCATATGGAGAGACCTTGACGCGGCAGCTTCATCCATAGTGGCTTCCGTGCCCGGAGGGGATGATTACAGCAGAGTTAAGTACGTATATGACACCATCGTGAACAATACGGAATACAATCTGTCTTCACCCGACAATCAGAACATTATATCCGTACTCCTGAACCATTCTTCCGTATGTCAGGGCTACGCCAAGACCATGCAGCTGATCCTTAACAGACTGGGTATTCCCACAACCCTTGTTACGGGTAAGGTAATATCCGGCGAAGGACATGCCTGGAATCTGGTAAAAGCCGACGGAGACTGGTACTACGTGGATGCTACATGGGGCGACGCCTCATATGTATTTATGGAAGAGGACGGCAGCAACTTAAGCGTGTCGGGAACCAACTACGACTATCTTCTGGTCAACGGAAAAGATCTCTTTATAACACATTATCCCGATATGGATTACAGCCTTCCGGAATGTGAATCATTAACGGACAATTATTTCGTAAGAGAAGGCCTGTATTTTGACGGATACAACACGGACCAGTTAAGGAACGTGTTCAACAATACCATCAACAGCGGAGCCTCATATGTGAAGATAAAGGCATCGGATGACAATGTCTACTCGGACCTCAGGCGTGAGCTGCTTGACAATCAGCATCTTTTTGATTATTTAAACGGCACAAAACAGGTAAGATACAGCGAGAACGCCTACACCCGTACACTGACATTTTGGCTTTGATATGGGGGGATAGTATGCTATAATAAAACTTACTGATGGTAGGGCATTTTTCATGCCCAAGGAGGACTTATGGAAGAGAATAAAGTACATACACTTGATAATAATGCAAGCCTCGGTTCTGTACAGATCGCTGACGATGTAGTTGCAATCATAGCAGGACTTGCAGCAACAGAAGTTGACGGTGTATCTGCCATGGCAGGCAATATCACCAATGAACTTATGAGTATGGTTGGATATAAGAAGCTTACGAAGGGTGTTAAGGTTGACATCGAAGATCGTAAGGTTAATGTTGAACTGGCACTTATGATGGATTACGGATACAACATCCCCGCAACAAGTGCAAAAGTTCAGGACAAAGTAAAGGCTACCATCGAGAGCATGACAGGCCTGGAAGTGGTAGGCGTCAATGTCCGTATAGCCGGCGTTGATATGCAGAAGGGTAAGTAATATATGACGCGAAGTGCTTTGCGTGAACAGGTTTTTAAGCTTTTGTTCCGCATTGAATTTAACAGTATAGAAGACATGAAAGAGCAGTGTGGTCTCTTCTTCGATGATTCGGATGTGAATATATCCGATAAGGACTCAGCTTATATTCGTGATAAATATGACAGAATAATGGAGCATAAGGAAGAGATAGATGCTGCCATAGATGAGAAGGCCAAGGGCTGGACCACGGAACGTATGAGCAAGGTGGATCTCACTATAATCAGACTTGGAGTATATGAGATCCTTTACGATGATGATGTACCTGCCGGTGTTGCTATCAATGAGGCCGTTGAACTGGCCAAGAGATTCGGACAGGATGAATCCTACAGCTTTGTTAATGCCGTTCTCGCCAAATTCGTATAAGAGGGAGCGGGCGGTATAAAGGGAATGCAAGATGGCAAGTATATATACCGTTGCACAGGTTAATTCGTACATAAAGAACATGTTTGCTCAGGATTACCTGCTTTCATCCGTTTCGGTTAAGGGTGAAGTAAGTAATCTTACATATCATGCAAAAGGACATATTTATTTTACTTTGAAGGATAAGCTGAGTGTGATCTCCTGCGTAATGTGGGCGTCAAATCGCAAAGGCTTATCTTTTTCCTTAACTGAAGGAATGCAGATCATAGTTACCTTCGGTGAACTCAAACAGGAACTGGAAGACAGAGGAATGTTTGCGCCGGAATATAAGCTTCCCATACCGAAGACCTGCAGAACACTGGGAGTTGTTACGGCTCCCACGGGAGCGGCAATAAGGGATATAATCAGCATATCCAAGAGCAGAGACCCTTACATACAGATCGTGCTCTATCCGGCACTGGTGCAGGGCGAGGGAGCGGCAGCAAGCATTGTAAAGGGAATCAAGGCACTGGAAGAATACGGTGTCGATACCATGATAGTGGGACGCGGTGGCGGCTCCATAGAAGACCTCTGGGCCTTCAATGAAGAGATTGTGGCTCAGGCCATATTCGACTGCAGTATTCCCATCATATCCGCGGTAGGTCACGAGACGGATACAACCATAGCCGATTATGTTGCGGACGCCAGAGCAGAGACTCCTTCGGCGGCAGCACAGATGGCGGTAAGAGATATAGCCCATACGGAGGAAGTCATAGCCTCCTATGAAGAAGCTCTCAGATCCCGAATGTATGGAATCATTGAAAGAAAAAGACTCTACATTCAGAACAGGGAGGCTGTTTTATCGGGGCTCAGTCCCAAGAGCAAGATAAGAGAACAGCGCTTCTTCCTGATACAGAGTGAAGAAGGACTTAAGGCCGCAATGAAGAGACTGATTGAAGACAGGAGGACGAGACTTGCACTGGCTGCAAGATCGCTGCAGGGAGTATCACCTCTTGAGAAACTGTCTCAGGGATTCTCTTTTACCGAGACCGAGGACGGCAGATGCGTATCCGACGTGGAGATGCTGAAGCCGGGAGACAGGATAAAGGTACACGTACTTAACGGACGTATCGATGCAAGTGTAGATTCTGCGGAAAAAGTCGCAAGGATATAGAAAAAGAGGTCACTATGGCAAAAGAAGACAAGCAGAC
>CACZBZ010000099.1:0-470 GCA_902779505.1 uncultured Lachnospiraceae bacterium | reverse complement strand
AAAGAGGTCACTATGGCAAAAGAAGACAAGCAGACATTGGAAGATATGCTTCAGTCACTGGATGAATGTGTGAAGAAGCTTGAATCCGCTGATATATCACTGGAAGACTCCTTCCATGAATATGAAAAAGGAATGAAACTCGTAAGGGCGTGCAACGACACCATAGACAAGGTGGAGAAGGACGTGCTCAAATTAGAAGATAACGGAGAGACAACTGTCTTTGACAGCGTGGAGTAATTATGAACTTTGAAGAACAGGTAAAAGCAAAAGCAACTGAGATCAATGAGATAATAGAGAAGTACCTTCCTAAGGAGGAGGGCTATCAGAAGACGGTCATTGAGGCTATGAATTATTCTGTAAGAGTGGGAGGAAAAAGAATCCGTCCCATGCTTATGCAGGAGACCTTCAAGATGTTTGACGGCAAGTGCAAGGATCTTGAATACTTTATGGCGGCCATCGAGATGATACAT
>CACZBZ010000098.1 GCA_902779505.1 uncultured Lachnospiraceae bacterium | reverse complement strand
TAATGGTATCCGTAACCGTCTGTGTGAACTGAGTGACGTTCTCATTAGCCTTAGGCTTGGAATCGTCACTGTTCTGTTTGAGATTTGATCCTTCAGACGAGTTGTCCGTCTTCGGCATATCAATCGTATCTTTATTGTCGGCAATGATGTTGTCGAATGTTTCATTCGTTTCTTTTTCAATCACCGGCTTATCTTCCGACTTGACTGCCTCCACTGTGTTTTGGATTTGCTTTTTCAGATCCTCCACAGGAATCTCCAGCTCCTGTGATAACTGATCCATAAGGTCCTCAGCTTCTGTCATAAGCTCCTTAACATCGGTGAAGAGTTCTTCGTCCGTCATGATCTCCATAGCGTCTGCAGCACCCGTAATCTCAACGACTACCTCCGGGATAGTTGCCGGATTAAGAATCTCAATATCCTCAATTCCCAGCTCCTGCATTGCTGCTTCGACATCCTCTGTCGGAACATCTAACAACTCCGCTACGTTCTGAACCATCTCTGTTGCTACGACTGCAACCACTTCAATTTCTTCCTCTGTCAATTCTTCAGGCTTATTGTCCTCAACAGGGCTCTTAGGCTTATCCTGGTTTTGAACTTTTTCGCCTTTTCCTTCGTTCTTTAACTTGCCGTCATCCTTGACCGGCTTGTCTTCTTTGACTGTTGTCATATCAGACTTGTCAGTTCCCGAAGGCTCATCGACAACCTTTTTCTCTGTACTGTCTTTCAGTACATCTGAAAAATTGGAAGAAGCATCAGCATAAAACTATCCTGCATAAAATATATCGACTTGCAGGTAAAATTACTTAAGAGTTTTTTAGAAAAAATTTCTAATTATCCGGTTCCATAATCTTGGTGAGTCTTGCAGCGACCTCAGAGTTCATTACACCAAGGATTTTGCCTCTTGCATCCGGCTCCATCTGCCAGAGAATCTTGGCGGCAAGTTCAAGATTATCCGTCATGCTTTCAAAGATTGCAGCCGCCTGTTTTGGCTTCATCTCGGAATATGCCTGAGCATAGAGTTCTATCTCTTTGCTTGTTATCTCTTCGTTGACAACCTGCTTATAGAGAGCTTCGGCCGTGGCAGGATCCATGGACTCATAATATTTGATATATTCATCGGCTCCCGGTCCGTTATCCGCATATACAACTTCATTGTAGAATTCGTTCTTTATTCTCTCGAATTCCACCTGCTTATCCTCGAAGGTCTGCAGTCTTTTTACTTCTTCTTGAAGAGCTGATATCTGTTCATCCTTGGAAGCGCTGTTAGCCTCAACCGTCTGAAGTTCGGTCTGAAGTTTCTGAATCTCCTTTACGGCCTCTTTAAGAGACTTATAACCGCTTACATCGATATCTTCGCCGTCTTCCACATTGGATGTGGTAGTGCTGTCGGGAAGTATAAGATTAACAACGGGAACGTTCTTAAGAACGGGAGCAAGCACCCCCGAACCGAATCCGCCCACGTCCAGTTTTATGAGCGCGCAAATAATAGCTATCCATACGACTACAATGATAAGAGTTGTAACAACGACAGTAAATCCGCCACCCTCATCTTCAGTGATTCTAGCTTCCTCATCAGCAAGTTCCTTAGCCTTCTTCTTTGCCTCTTTCTTCTGGGCCTTCTGTTCAGCCTTGGCTTTCTTCTGCTCGTCTTTTAAGTTTTTCTTTTCCTGTTTCAGTCGGGATAATTCCGCTTTTTCATCATCGTATTCTGCCATCTTAGTCTCCCGGCGTTAATTTATTCGTCATCCTGATTCGCTTTCAATCCGAAACGGTAGCTGACAAGTTCATCGATCTCCTTGCTCTCGGCCGCATTGACTTCTTTTTTGAATTCTTCAAAAGCGTTTTCTTTCAGTTTTTCGTGTATCTTTCTTTCCTGAATGGCTTCATTAAGCTTCTTCCTGGCCTGTTCCACCAGTTCTTCAGCTTCTTTTACTCTTTCTTTCTGGTCCTCGATCTGACCTTTAAGATTCTCAATAGCCCTCTCGTTTTCCTTCAGCTCGAATACATCAAGCTTTTTGCTTCGAAGCATTCTTCCCTTGTTCTCATAGTCCTGCTTGCGAAAAACAAGTTCATCCAATTTTTCTTCCTCGGTATTGAGGTTCGCCATCGCCTGAGCGAAAGCTGTTCTGGCCTGATCCTCCATCTTGAGTTTGATATCAAGGATACCGGCCATTTTATATACGAATTTTGCCATATATTCTATTCTGCAAAGAGTTCATTGAGCATCTCAAGGGACTGCTCGTATGTGAATTTCTCATCGGTCTGCTGCATAAGATATTCATTGACCGCATCAATCTTCTCAATGGCGTAATCTATATTTCTGTTGCTGCCTTTTTTATACGCGCCTATATTGATCAGGTCTTCCGCATCGGTATAGGTCGCAAGCACGTTCTTCAGTTTGCCGGCAGCCGCCTTCTGCTCTTTGTCGGTAATCTGACTCATACACCTGCTTATGCTCTGCAATATATCGATTGCGGGATAGTGGTTCTTATGAGCAAGTTTTCTGTTGAGCATGATGTGTCCGTCAAGAATCGATCTTGCGGTATCGGTAATGGGCTCATTAAAATCATCACCATCAACCAGTACGGTATAGAGTCCCGTTATTGATCCCACTTCATTACATCCCGCTCTCTCCAGGAGCCTTGGCATCTCGGAATAAACGCTGGGTGGATATCCCCTGGACACGGGCGGTTCTCCGTTGGCAAGACCTATCTCTCGCTGTGCCATGGAAAAACGTGTAAGGGAATCCATCATGAGAAGTACATCTTTACCCTTGTCTCTGAAATATTCGGCTATGGCAGTTGCCGTCTTGGCCGCCTTATTTCTTTCAAGAGCCGGCTTATCGGAAGTGGCTACCACAACCACCGATCTCTTCATACCTTCCGGGCCCAAATCTCTTTCTATGAACTCTCTTACTTCTCTTCCTCG
>CACZBZ010000097.1 GCA_902779505.1 uncultured Lachnospiraceae bacterium | reverse complement strand
TCTCAAGAACTTTTTGCAGTTCTTCCATCTGTTTATTCACCATTTCAGCGGCTTCCTGCTGTTTCTTTCCGAACCGTGATTCGGTGAATTCCTCAAATTCCTGCTGAAGAATATCCAGTTCCTCATCCTTTGACAGCTTACGATAGCCATCTTCGGAGTTATTATCCAAAGCATACCTTATCCGTGTTCCATCTGCATAACCGGCAGTGATTTCATCTGCAATAGTCCTAAACCCGTTTAAAAGTGCATTTTCTTTATCTGCCCATGTAACCTTATGATCAGTTTCAACGGCTCTCACGCTTTCCACCCCGTTACTATACTCGCGTGACAGACGACTGTAAAAACTTTCTATTGGTATATGTTCTGACTCATATTTCCGCTGCTCGTTCATTGCGTTTACATCCATACTGCCCGGAAGTTTTGTTCCATGCAAAGCCCTCAGCCCTTCAGCAGAAATGTTTACCTTGACGGCAGGCATATTTTTTCCCGCTTCCGTATCCTTAAACATGACAGGCTTATTATTCTGCGCCTTCGCCAGAGCAAATAAATCTATATTAGGCGGCTGATAGGTTCCGTTAGCATTACCATAAAGATAAACCGGCATAGCCACACCTCCTTAACCCTTATAATCTACCTGTGTTCCAAGCATCTTCTCAGAATCGGTCATTACTCTTGAAGATGCACTATTATAGGTATAGGTACGAACTTTGGAAAGAAGTTCATCCATCGAATTTGCCTCAAAAGTAACATACTCTTTATCATCTACGGATTCGATTTCATCATTATCCTTATCATCCGTATCCGCTTTTTCTGCTTTCTTTTCTCTTGCCCTCTGAATGCGCTCTTCCTGTGCCTTCTTCTCAGCCTTCTTTTTGTCCTTGATCTTTTGTTCTTTCTTCTCGGCCGCTTTCTTCTCTATCCGCTTCTTCTGAAGATCCCCGGATTTCTCAACAGTTGCAAAGAAGCTCTCTTTGCCATTGGAATCCACAGACATTCCAAAGTTCTTTACGCTCGCCCCCGTACTCGCAAGGCTGTTCTTTGCAGCATCCATCTTGCTCTGAGACATAGCGATGATCCCCTCATACTTCTTGCGATAGGACTCATCCGTTGCCATCCTCTCCAGCTTTTCATCATCGATCAGCACAACCATCTTGTTGGCGTTGCCATATGCAGCCGCATTCTGCTGAACCTGCGCCTTCATATCCTTGCTTACCGTGATAAATTCCATGTTGTGGAACTTGGATTTCAGCTTATCAAGATAATCTGCAGCCTTTTCTGATAACTGCACATTACCGATCGTATTACCATATTCTGTTTTTCTGGGTACAAGGGAACTGCTTGTGTCGATTGGAGACCAGCCTTTTGTTTCCACTTTAGCGGCACTGCTCTCCTTTGTCTGATTCGCCTGATCCGTCCCGGAAGAAGATGAAGCGGCGCGATTCACCCCCGTATGATTTGTTTCCCAGGATCTGTTTGTCTGCTGATATGCAGACACTCCATACATTCCAGCCATGTTTCCTACCTCCTTGTAGTTTTTGATTTGTGCTATCCTCCCTGATAAGCACAAAAAGATATAGTTACAGTTATCTTAATCTTATTATCGTCTGTTTGATGTAAATTCTTTACATCTCTGCCTGACAAAATTCTATAAACTCTAAAAATCTTAAAAACTACTGTTATTATTCAACGTGCTCACAATGATATATCCAGCGATTTTCTTTCCAGCGTTTCACCGAACTCGCCATGCCCCTTTACCAAGACATTATCAATGCTTTCTCTGGTAACGCCATCCAATGCACCTGCCGGAATATCCTTACCGATCTCCCATTTGGGATCAGCATTCTTACAGGCGTCATAAAAGGCCTGTCTATATGCTCTCTCATATTGTCCAAGTGTCCATGTTCCTTTCAGCCGGTCACTCTTAGGAACGCTTAACTGATATCTCGTGAAAACCTCTGAGCGTCTTGTTGTATCTCCGTTTCCCACGCCGTTTTCCTGCAGGAAATGCCTCTTTGTCTCGTCAAACATATCCTGCCTTGACTTTTCGGAAACACTGATGATTTTGTGCCTCTGCGACTGTGGAATCCCTGTTGCATCCATGCCGGCCACACCAAAAGCATTGATGCGATCCCCATCCTTATCAAACCCTGACATTACATTCTTAATAGCCTGGGGATTAGTGTAACCAACTCCGCCTCCTGCGCTCTG
>CACZBZ010000096.1 GCA_902779505.1 uncultured Lachnospiraceae bacterium | reverse complement strand
GCTGGATTTCTTAAAGGATACCTTTATCAAGGACATGAAGGAGAAGACTTCACTCTGGATTATGAGAGCCATGGTTGTTGTCTTTATAGCCATATCGGTCGTACTTGCTCTTGATCCTCCCACATTTATTGCTCAGCTTATGGGTATATCATGGGGAGCTTTGGCCGGAGCATTCCTGGCACCTTTCTTACTTGCTCTTTACTGGAAGGGCGTAACTAAGGTGAGCGTATGGGCATGTTTCATATGGGGAGTAGGAATAACTGTTCTTAATATGTTTGTTAAGATATTCTCATCACCCATTACGGCAGGTGCCGTTGCCATGGTGGGCGGTTTTGCGGTAGTTGGACTCTTCAGTCTCTTTACACCTTCGATGGATAAAGATACGATCGACAATATTTTTGAATGTTACGATCGCCCTACCACAGTTAAGATCACTAAGGTTTTAGTGGATGAGGATGCCGAGGACTAAGCATAAAATTTCTGTTCGTCGCAGCGGATTGTGTGATAGAATCATATAAGAGGTGAAGATAGATTATGGTTAAGATTCTTTCAGACAGTACATGCGATCTGTCACAGGATTTGATTAAAAAATACAATGGTCGGATGAACATGGCCAGACTCCCAAGACAGCAGCTCCTTCAGTTGCGGATATAGAGGCTTTCCTGGATAAAGACAGCGAGGATGAATATATCATATTCACCATATCTTCTTCTATGTCGGCCTGTTACAACAACTGTAAGCTGGCAGCTGAAGAGGCGGAGATGGAGGACAGGGTACATGTGATAGATTCTGCCAATCTTTCCACGGGAATAGGCCTTCAGGTATTGATAGCGGCAGAACTTGCGCAAAGACGCAAGAGTGCTGAAGAGATCGTAAGCTATATCGAGAGCATCAAGGATAAGGTTAGAGCCAGTTTTGTTGTGGACACTTTGGTCTATCTCTACAGAGGAGGCAGATGTTCCGGTCTTGCGGCTCTTGTCGGATCGGCACTCAAGCTTCATCCCCGAATAGAGGTGGCGGACGGCAGTATGCGACCTGAGAAAAAATATCGGGGAAGAGATGTCAAATTTGTAATGGATTATGTGACGGACATGGAAGCGGCACTGAAAAAGGCCCGTAATGACAGGGTCTTCATCACTCATTCGGGATGTGATGCAGAGCTTGTGGATGTGGTAAGAGCATATCTGGAGTCTCTGGGACGCTTCAAAGACATCATCGAGACCAGAGCCGGCGGAGTTATATCTTCTCATTGCGGACCGTGTACGCTGGGGGTTCTCTTTATAGACGGAGAGGATTGATCGCTTTACTTTGTACGCAGGTGTGTTAATATTAAATAGTGCATATATTCAGAGAGAAGTGCATAGGCACTTCTTTTTGATGTAAATAGAAAGTCGAATGGAGATTTTGACCAAGGAGGATAAGATGGCAGAACAAAAGATTATGCTGGGTAATGAAGCTATCGCCCGCGGTGCTTACGAGGCCGGGGTAAAAGTCTCATCCGCATATCCCGGAACTCCAAGTACCGAGATAAGCGAGAACCTGGTTCAGTATGATGAAATATATGCAGAGTGGGCTCCCAATGTGAATGTAGCAAGCGATCCTTTATATACCATGTCTTATATAGGCGTTAAAGGTGGTATGGTGCTGGTTGTGGCCGACGATCCCGGAATGTATTCTTCTCAGAATGAGCAGGATACGAGAATGATCGGACGTGCTTCCATGATTCCCGTTGTGGAACCTTCGGACAGTCAGGAAGCAAAGGATTATTTTAAGTACGCTTTCGATCTCAGTGAAAAATACGATACACCCATAATCCTTCGTACAACTACAAGACTTGCTCATTCTCAGGGTATGGTTACGCTTGAAGAGCGAGTAGAGCCTGTGGATGTTCCTTATGAGAGAGATATAGCAAAGCATGTTATGATGCCTGCTATGGCAATCAAGAGACATCTTGTTGTAGAGAAGAGACTGAACGATATGGCAGCAGACGCTGCAGATATGCCCATCAACAGAGTGGAGATGGGTGATAAGAAACTGGGATTTATCACATGCGGTATCGCATATCAGTATGTAAAAGAAGTATTCCCTGAGGCAAGTGTATTAAAGATTGGTCTTGTGAATCCTCTGCCGAAGAAGCTTATAGAAGACTTTGCGGCAAAAGTTGACCGCCTCATCGTTTTCGAAGAACTTGAGCCTGTTATTGAAGAGCAGGTTAAGAGCTGGGGCATCAAATGTGAGGGTAAAGAACTTTTCACACGTCAGGGCGAGTACAGCGCTAACATGTTAAGAGAGAAGGTATTAAAGCAGGATCTTGGCATAGAGCCTGCGGAACAGGTACCTGCAAGACCTCCCATTCTTTGCCCGGGATGTCCTCACAGAAGCGTATATTCGGTACTTAACAAGCTTAAGATACATGCTGCGGGAGACATCGGTTGTTATACTCTGGGGGCTGTTGCTCCTTTAAGTGTTATTGATACAACCATATGTATGGGCAGCTCCATATCATCACTTCACGGTATGGAAAAAGCAAAAGGTAAGGACTATATCAAGAACTGGGTTGCAGTTATAGGAGATAGCACATTCCTTCACACAGGTGTAAACTCACTAATGAATATGGTCTACAATAAATCTACCGGAACCGTTATTATCCTTGATAATTCCACAACCGGTATGACAGGTCATCAGGATCATGCGGCAACAGGTAAGACTCTTAAAGGCGAGGCTACTTATGCTATTGATATATACAATCTTGTGAAAGCAATGGGAATTGATCACGTATATGAGATCAACGCTTTTGACCTTCCGGAACTTGAGAAGACCATCAAAGAGGAAGTGGCGTCAGATGAGGTGTCGGTAATAATCACAAAGAGTCCCTGTGTACTTCTTAAGGGCCAGGTATTCCCTGATAAGTGCGTTCCCATGCCGGAGAAATGTAAGAAGTGCGGCGCCTGCTTAAGACCGGGATGTCCCGCACTTACAAAGAATGCTGACGGAACAATATCTATTGATGCCAATATGTGTAACGGATGCGGACTCTGCATGCAATTGTGTAAATTCGATGCGATTAAGAAGGAGGCAAAATAATGGCTACGACAAATATTATGATAGTAGGAGTCGGTGGTCAGGGAACCCTTCTGACCAGCAGAATCCTTGGAAGACTCGCATCAAGCGAAGGATATGAAGTGAAGATCTCCGAAGTACACGGTATGAGCCAGAGAGGCGGAAGTGTTGTTACTTATGTTCGTTACGGAGAAAAGGTTGCGGAACCCATAGTTGAAGAAGGCCAGGCCGATGTGCTTATAGCTTTTGAGAAGCTGGAGGCTCTGAGATATCTCCACTTTGTTAAGAAAGACGGTGTAGTTATTGTCAATGACACAAGGATGGACCCCATCACGGTTGTGACAGGCCAGGCTACATATCCCGAAGGAATCATCGACACACTGAAAGAGAGGCGTAAGACTCTGGTGGTTGATGCATCTGAGATAGCGGGAAAAATCGGATCCCCAAGATCCTTCAATGTTGTGGTACTTGGTGCCGCGGCAAAGCATATGTCTTTTAAGAAGGAAGCATGGCTTAAAACCGTGGAATCGACAGTTCCACCCAAGACAGTAGCAAAGAATCTTGAAGCTTTCGAAGCAGGATATGCTTTGGAAGATTAGTATTAAAAAGGCGTGACGTCGGTCACGCTTTTTTCGTTGTGCGCCTAGCGGCGCACGTTTCTAACGGGTTAAAGTCCCGAATCCGCCCGGTAGTGGGAAGGATATAGCCGAAAGCAAGGGTGTCCGTCGTGAGGCGG
>CACZBZ010000095.1 GCA_902779505.1 uncultured Lachnospiraceae bacterium | reverse complement strand
AAATAAAAGTTACTGTTCACTGGTAAGCCAAATATTGTGAATATCTGAGTTAGAGCGATTCGTTTGTGAAGATTTTACAAACTTTTACGCGTCTGATCAGAGCCCATTCAGAGAAAGGAGGCGGCTACAATATCATAAACGTTTTTGTTTTGCATACGGGCGGTTTCGATGATGGTGAGGGCATCACAAATATGCTGTGCCCCTGAATCGCTGCGGAGCACCACGGCCTGTTTCTGCTTTCTCTTGAACTTGCGTAATTCGCGTTCGCTTATGTTGTTGGTGTAATCCACTTCGGGATGTGAAAGGAAGAATAGATGGGCTGACTTGAAATCCCGCATCCTTTTCTGGAGGTTATACCCATCTATGTATTCTCTGTCTGGAGGATGCTTGAGATATTCTTCGGCTGCGAGTTGCAAGAGGGACTCGTATTTGTCGGAGAGGATCCGGGCCTTGTCCTTTGGGATGCCGTCTTTGTTTCGCTTGGCGGTATGTATCATTTTCTGGAGAAGCCAATGCATCTGTTTATGCCAGGTAAGGCAGGGTTCGTTTTCGGACGCACCGATGAGATAACGTAAGACATGGGACAGGCATTCCTGGTGTCCAGACCCATAGGAATAATAGGATCGGTCATGATCGTGAACGAGAGTGCCTGCAAAATCCTTCACCGGGGTTTTTGACAGACCGTCGTGTCCTTTGTGATCCAAGTGCTGGAACAAGACGTGCTCTTTGTCGGTACAAAGGATGACCGCTTTACGGGAGCCGTTGATGTTGCTGACAGTGGCATCGGAATACAGCACGTCTGCATGTGTAAGCAGAGAAAAAATCTTAGCTCTCTCGGCCTCTGTGGCGGCAGAAAAGACAGAAGAAAGCTTGCAGATGGAACCGGAGGAAAGAGTGACTACGCCTCTTGTAAGGTCTGAGATACACTGCCTGGTCTTGGCGATCGGAACATTGTAATAGTTGTTAAGGAGAAAAGCAAAAGCCTTGATGGACGGGCCATAATTCACTTCATTTACCAGTCCGTCGGGGAAAGGGGCGTGTAGCCTTGCGCCGGTGATCCTGTTCCGGTATTCGTCGGCGATGAAATCCTGTACCTGTACCTGGATCTGTATATCGATCTTCTGCTTGGTGATGGACCTGCCGGTGGGGTATATATCGGGATTGGTAGCGAATTCCTTCGGCGCGGGAAGGCGAACGGGGTCCTTTGTCGGAGTCAGGCGGGAAGCCGTATGAGCCTTGTGTCCCGGCTGTGCGCCGGGCTTCTTTCCGGTAGGCTTGCGGCTGTTTGGTACTTTCTTGCGGAAAGGAAGAGCGGAAGAAGGAAGGGAGGAATTCTCAAAATTTGTGTTCAGTCTTTTCTCCAGCTTCCGGTTTGATCCGTTAAGCATGCAGACTTCGGCCTCGGCCTTTTCAGCCCGGGCGCGGAGAAGATCGTTCTCTCTGGTGAGGT
This sequence comes from uncultured Lachnospiraceae bacterium, assembly GCA_902779505.1. Classification (GTDB taxonomy): domain Bacteria; phylum Bacillota; class Clostridia; order Lachnospirales; family Lachnospiraceae; genus Colinaster. Next base: position 2,813 of record CACZBZ010000095.1, on the reverse strand, counting down.
CCGATACCCGCTCTTTTAGTTCCAGGTTTTCCTGCTCGATGTCACGGCAACGGCCATCTGTGAGTCTCCAGTGCTCGCGTGCCGATTCATACTGCCGGTCTTTGGTCTTGATGACCTGCTCGAGATGGCGGATATGACGTTCCAGGGCTTCCTTTTCTTCGGTGGTGAAAAGGCCGGAGGCCTTTTCCTGAAGCCTTTTGTTTTCGGCGCGAAGAGAGATCAATTCTTTGCGGCGCAGATTGTAAGCTTCTTGTAGGGTCAAGGTTTCGGCTCCTTATTTCCGGGATGGCCTTCTTAAGCGGTCGAGTTCTTTCTTCAACGCTGCAATCTGAAGGCTGAGCTGACGGTTCTCGTCTTCGAGTTCCTGGACACGTTTAGCCAGGTCGAGATCCGGGGAAAGAGTCTTGGGCTTGGATCTTGCACCTTTGTTTCTTCCATCGGTTGGAACGATCTCTCCGGTATCGGGATCGATCTTGCCGATAAGGGTGCGTTTCGCACGGGAGCATTTTTTCTCCTTGTCGTAGAAAGATTTGGAATCATAGACATAAGTGATACCGGAACGTTTATCGAATTGTTTAATTATTGCCATGTGAACATGCAAGAAAGTGGCTATTTTTCTGCATTTTTAAGGGGTGAAAAGAATTACAATGTGGTTACGGGATAGGCGATTTGGCTTACCAGTGAACAGTAACAATAAAATGGCTTTTTGAGAGAAGTCCGTTTTTATGGACAGCTTATATATTAGTATTTTCATTCAAGCCAAAGTTAGCATGGATTGGGGGCATCATATCAACACTACTGCTGGTGATTAGTGGTTATTTGAAAGATAAGGATTTTTCTCATGAACAGCAACAGCATCTTAAGGTTGCCGATGCATTATGGCCAATAAGGGAAGACTATATATCTTTACTTACAGATTTTGAAACTCTGGAAGAAAAGGATATTGCAGAACAGAGGGAAAAGCTTATGAAGGCAACCGCTAAAATATATGATGGCGCAATTCAGACTGATGCGAGGAGCTATGCAGAAGCTCAGAAGCAATTAAAAGATAAGGAACATCAGTTTTTTACCAGAGATGAACTAAATAAGATGTTACCGGAACATCTTAGACATTAGTATGTAATGGAGGGGGTAATAATATGGCAATACCTAAGCTTACAAAAGAAAGTATTATTGAAGCACTAAAATACATAGATGAGCATGGAGTGCCCGGGCAAAACGAGAGTACGGTATATGTTTTAGTTGTGGATGGCAAGAAATATCCACCTAAGTATGTCATTGGTGTTGCCAACCATATTGCAAATGGCGAGGAGATAACTACGCAGGGATATAATGCGGTAGAAGCGAAATCTTATCTAGAGAGTCGGGGGTATACGATTGAAATGAAGCAGGAAAAATATGAGATTACTATAACGGCTGATTCAGTAACATCAACAGATGACAGATTTACAATGGATTATCTTGATGCAGGAGATAATTATAAGCCGATAGATGCCTATTTCATGAAGGGTGGAGAAGAAATCATTCGCAGAAATAGAAATAAGGGCGAACTGAAAATATCAAATCAAACATTACCAAGGATTGCATGCCAGATTTTTGAAAAGCAATTGGCATCATTATCTGATGAAGATAAAAAGAATTTTCCTATTTGCCAATACGGCCCGGATAGAGATGTGATTCGTGGTATTTTTGCAACAGAAGCAGAATTCAAGAAATACAGGAATACCATGGAGAATTCTACCTATAAGCGTGAAAATGGTCCACAGTTCGTAATCTATTCGTGGAATGTATTTTCTACTCTTGTATTTGTTAGAGAATGTCTTAAACGTTTTGGTGAGCCTGGAGATAAATTTATCTTAATATATAGGGATAAAACGGATCAGGAGCTTAATCAGAATAAAACGGAACAAGTTGTTGATGAGGACGTAACAAAGACCACAAAAGAGAGCAATAATCCGTATTCTAAGCTGCTTTTAGAGTCAAAGAATATCATCTTTAGAGGGGCACCTGGAACCGGTAAGTCGTATCTTGCCAAGTCAATTGCAGCAGACATTATCAGCAATGGGTACACTGACAGATACTCAGATCTTACAGATGAGCAGAGACAGCAGGTGGAATTTGTACAGTTTCATCCGAGTTATGACTACTCGGATTTTGTTGAAGGATTACGTCCTAAGATGAATGACGATGGCAGCATGGGCTTTGAATTGCAGGATGGTATCTTTAAGAAGTTTGTTGACAGAGCAAGAAAGAACTTTGAAGATTCACAGAAATCAAAGGAATTAAGGGAGCAGGAAGTATCTGCCAAAGCGGTTATGGCGAACTTCTTTACTAATATTGAGTTCGGTGTAGATAAGCTTAAAACCATTAAAGGTAGTGAATTTACCATCACTAACGTTGATGAGAAGCATATTTATATTTCTATTCCTGGTAATGATTCTGTAGATAAGCTGAGCCTTAATATTGACGAGGTTCAGAAGATGCTTGAATCCGGAGCTACTTTTGAAAAAGTAAGTGATATTACAAGTTTCTTTGGAAAGCAGTTTGCGACACAGGGCTATTCTTACGACTTCGCTCTCTATAAGGCGATTAAAGAAACAGAGAATAGTTTTACTACAGCAACAGTAGAACCGGAAGAATTAAAAAAATATATTTTTATCATTGATGAGATTAACCGTGGAGAAATCTCCAAGATATTAGGAGAACTGTTCTTCTCAATTGATCCTGGCTATAGAGGCAAAGAGGGGATGGTCGCAACACAGTATTCCAATATGCATGCAAACCCTGATGAAAAGTTCTATATTCCTGAGAAC
>CACZBZ010000094.1 GCA_902779505.1 uncultured Lachnospiraceae bacterium | reverse complement strand
GAATTAAATCTGTCTTGGCGGCTCGGAGAGTAATCATCGAGCCTTTATTACATGCTTCCATGAACAATTATCAAACGCCAAGTAGATCCTGTAAATCGGAAGTGCTCAAGATAGTTACAAGAGGCGGATTATAAGAGATAATGTTCTCATCTTCCATTTTTTTTAACTCTCTATGTAGTGATGGACGTGAAACATTCATGATCATTGCCCAATTTGAAACGGATCCTGGAATCTTAATGACATCCCTGCCTGTCTGCCTGGCTTGCATTAACAGCCAGAATGCAGCTTTCTGCGCTATTCCGCTGTAGGATAACAATTCAAGCCTCTGTTGCAGCATGTAGGTGGCAGAAGCTATTTCTGATGTGAAATTCTCCAGGATTCGAATATCCTTCTGCATTAATACCAGAGCATCTTCTTTTCGAAAAACAATGAGCGTAACAGGCTCCAGGGAAACAACGTCACATGGATATTTATGGCTATGAGAAAAAGCTGCGGCAGGACCGATCATTTCCCCAGCGCCTCGTACAGAAACATTTATCTGGCTTCCATTTGGAAAAGACTTCTGTGCTTCGACACTTCCTTTAAGAACTATGCCTATCCGGTCAGCATCATCCATAAGATGGAAAATAGTTTCTCCTTTGTCATAGCCTTCAATGTGATGAGGAGCTTCTTCTAATATCTTCTTTATTTCTTTTGCTGAAATCCCCTTGAACAAAGTACTTGTCTCCAGTACAGAATAATCCATCACAGTTCTCCCTTCATTCAGATCATAGTTATAGTATACACGAAAAAAGTTATAAATATGTATCTGTGGATACAGATTTTTTTGGCGCGGAGGGATATACTTATCACAGAACGAAAGAAAAAATGCATACTAAAGGAAGGAGTACCGGGTTATGAGTTATACAGAATGGAAAGATAAAACAGAAGGATTCAGGACTATAGATGTAAGAGGCATTCAGGGGAATTTTTTCCAGGGATTGAAGAAACAGGCAATTGAGCTTCCGGCAGGAGAAGGACTTGAGATCATCCAGAGTTTTGACCCGATTCCGCTCTATGAGGTCATGGAGGGGCTTGGATATGAGCATTATACCAAGCAGGCTGGCGATTCAGAGTACCATGCATATTTCTACAGAACTGAAGTAAAGCAGGAAGAAAAGGATATCCCGATGAGACCTGCAGCTCTGACAAATATGCCGCTTATTGATGAAAAGCTTGGGAATATTGCAGTGAACTTCTGGGATCTGACCTGGAATGATGATAATCGCTATCTGCCGTATGAAACAAGACTTCTGCTATCCCTGACGAATGCAGTCGGGGCAGGAAGAATGCGCCAGGCTACAAGAGAGCTGGTGAAAGCATATATCCACGGATTAGATAGTGCTGCCCTTGATGATGTTTTTGAACTCCTTGCCTGGAATCAAGGTATTGGGTATTTCAGTTCCGAGATTGGACCAACCACTCTATTTGCGGCATATAAGACAATCAAAAATATGGAGAAACTGGGAAAAGGGCGCGATGAGATTTGTGGAATATTAAAAGAAAAGTTTGGCGAAAAAAATCCTGATGTAAGAGTCGGATAAGGCGGTGAGCTATGAAAGAAAAAGTAGGAGAGGTCTTTTCAATAGCGCAGGATAATAAGCCTGTTCCGGGATGCACAATATCAAAAGAGGTACATGGCGGAGAGAATTATATAGCATATTTTTCTCTTGCAAAAGCCACAGATATTAGTGCTGAGATCTATCCTTATCACAAACTTCTGATTATTGCAGAAGGCAGCGTGGAGATATATGGAACGGATGGATTCAGTAAAAAGCTGAAGAGTGGTGAGTGTATAGTAACAGATACTGACGTTCCGGTTGGAATAAGAACATCTGAAGGCGCAGTATACACAGAGATAGCATTAAGGAGGTACGATAAGATGAATGAAGCAGTAAGAGCAGGCGAGGTATTTAAACTGGCAGAACTTGTACCATATCAGGATGGTAAAATAGTAAATATGGATGTGGTCCATAATGACAAAATGAAATTTGTAGTCATGGCGTTTGATGAAGGTACCGGGCTTTCGGAACATGCAGCACCGGGAGAGGCTATTATCTTCGCATTGGATGGCGAGGGAATTATCGGATATGAGAATTTCCATTTTGCGAAGGAAGGTATTCATTCCGTAAAAGCAATAAAGAAGTTCAAGATGGCGCTTCTTTTGACGCTGGAATAAGTTTTTTGAATCTGCTGTGATTGGAGAGGACAGGAGGTAAGCACATGATCAGAGTAGCATTTTTTGATACCAAGGCATATGACAAACCATCATTTGAGCAGTACGGGAGCAGAAATGATGTTGAATTCAAGTTTTTCGAGACTAAGCTGACTGAAGATACAGCGGATCTTGCCAAGGGCTGCGATGCTGTCTGTGTGTTCGTAAATGATACGGTCAGCGACAAGGTTATCGACAGACTTTATGAAAACGGAGTGAAGATGATTGCTCTCAGATGTGCAGGCTATAACAACGTGGATGTTGAGCATGCATATGGGAAGCTACATGTTGTTCATGTTCCTGCATATTCACCCTATGCCGTTGCCGAGCATGCAGCAGCACTTCTTCTTACCTCGGTTCGAAGGATCCACAAGGCATACAACAGGACAAGAGATCTGCCGCGGATTTGGCATGAAGGTGATAGCTTATGACGCATATCCTGCTAAGGACAGCGGAATAGAGTATGTCACACTTGATGAGCTTTTCGAAAAGAGTGATATCATATCCCTTCACTGCCCTCTGACGGATGATACCAGGCATATGATAAATGCTGATGCCATCGAAAAGATGAAAAAGGGTGTCGTGATCCTCAATACTTCAAGAGGAGCCCTTATTGATACCGAGGCACTTCTTGAAGGGATCAAAGCCCGCAAGGTCGGTGCAGCATGCCTTGATGTATATGAGGAGGAAGCTGATATTTTCTTTGAGGACAGATCAGGTCATATCCTTAATGACGAGCTTTTATCAAGACTCATATCCATGCCAAATGTCATAGTGACATCACACCAGGCATTTCTTACGGAAGAGGCCCTGAATAACATAGCCGAGACCACAGTAAACAATATCCGTTCTTTCTTTGACAAAGAAGGAATCTGCGATAACGAACTTTGCTACCGTTGCGGAAATATAGAACACTGTAAAAAAGAGCGAAAAGAGAGATGTTTTTAAAGGAGGATGTTTATGAAGTATAAAGTAAATGAAACATGTATTGGATGCGGATTGTGCGCATCCACCTGCCCTGAAGCCTTTTCAATGGGGGATTCTGGTTTGGCAGTTGCTACTGAAAAAGAGGTTTCGACGGAATTGCTTGCAAGTGCAGAAGATGCCAAGAACGGATGCCCACTTGGCGCTATTACTGAGGAGTAAATGTGAAATGAGCTTCTGAATATTTATTCTGCTTTTGGAATAAAATAGGCTGTTTTAGACGGCCAAAAAATTACACATAATCGATTATA
>CACZBZ010000093.1 GCA_902779505.1 uncultured Lachnospiraceae bacterium | reverse complement strand
CGTAAGAATAATCTTTCTGTCTCAAGTATCTTTCTCATATTCACCTGCCTGCACATCTGTCTGAATAATGTACTATAAATCCAAAAGAAGTGCTATGACATTTATGTCAGAGACAGAGGCTAGACCGGAATAGTCACTACGCCTGAAGAAGGATCATCCATATCCTTCAAGATCAAGATGCTCTCGACCTTGTCCGGATCAATCGCACGGACAAAGAAACAGTTTTGATGTGCCGTATTGCCATCAGATGAATTGTGGACATCATCTCCAATGCCAAGAACTGTTCCATCTTTAAGAACGACACCCACAAACTTAGGGATCGTGCCTTTCGCGTTGCCCTTGACTGTATAATTCAGTCTTATAGATATTGGCGATAACCCAATGCTGTCCAGGGTAAAAGGTGTGTTCTCGAGTTTCTTCCCGACATCCTTATTAACAGAAGTGCTTTTTGAAGGCATCTCCAACGTAAAGGTCCATTCCCTGTTTGTGCCTTTGATTACCTCGCACTTATAAAGTTCACACAGATTAACGAGCTTAACATATATCGTGCGCCCCAGCATATTCATATCAACGCCATGTCCGCTGACTTTCATCAAATAGTAGAGATTGCCTTCATTATCAAAGTAACGGTATTTTTCTACGCCGCTATTATAGTACTGGAGCGGGGTTCCGTCCTCATAAACTTGTTTACCTCCTATATCATTTACACCGTTATAGAATCTGCCTTCACAATCGAGTTCCTTTGTCATAGCCTCATCTTCATATGCGTATTCCATGTCAAAGAACGGTTCGTTTATCTTATCGTCAAAGGTAAAGCCGGATACTTTGAATGATATAAAAGCGCATCTTTCATCAGCTACAACAGCTTCCGGAACAACAGTTATCTTATCTGCATTAGCAACTGTTTTATCATCAGTCTGAGCGGTAATGTTTGCAGTAGTAGATGCGGTTGTGCTTTCGCTTGTATATACTATCGCTGCACTTTGTTCAACCAATTCCTGCTGTTGGCTCGGATCCATCTGGAGTTCGTTCATGCCTCTTCCCAGAACTCCTTTTATGGCCGCTACGCATGTAATTCCTGCCAATCCTACAACAGCGCAGATTATTCCTATTACAGGAAGCTTAGACTTCTTTGCAGGTGTGGCCTTGGCATTATTGTTTTTTTCATCAACAGTCTTCTCAAAAGACAGCTCCTCGAGATACTGGGGTGAAATATTCGAAATAGCATTATATAATTTTTCGTTTTTCATAAAGAGTAACCTCTCTTATCCAGATAATCCTTCAATCTGTTCCTGAGCTTGGACAGTCTTTGAGCCATCGCGTTCTGATTAAGTCCGTAACGCTCCGCAATCTCTCTTACGGATTCGCACAGATAGTAGCGTCTCAAAAACAACTCCCTGTCAGCTTTGGAAAGATTTCCGAGCCAGGAATTGATCATCTCTGTCAGCATATTTGAATTAGCTTCATCGGTACTGTCAGAATCAGACGGGATGCATTCATCCAGTTCATCCATGATCAATTCAAGCCCGCAAAACCTTTTCTGCGCATGATAAGTGCGGTACTTGATCAGCGCCTGATTGCGGACGATTTTTCCAAGATATGCTTTAAGTGATACAGGTTTTGCCGGAGGTACCGTTTTCCAGATTATATTCAGCGTGTCATTGACACACTCTTCAGCATCTTCACGGCTGTTCAGTATATTGTTTGCGATCTGGTAACAATAAGAACCGAATTTGTTTTGAATCTCTCTGATTGCATCTTCATTTCGCATAACAAGGCATGAGATTATTTCCTTGTCTTCCATAAAGATCTCCTTTCATAAAGTAAGGCCTTCAACCATAAAGATGCAATTCATTGAAGGATATTATCTGTTTTTATCGAAATATTTCCCCAAAAGTATTATAAGGTTAAATCTTGTCATTATCCCTAAAAAACAAATAAAAAAATCAGAGGCAAAAAGCCTCTGATTCATTCATTTCAGTTTGGACAAAAGAACTACCGTCTCCACGGTTCCATAATCTCAATATACCGCTATATCTTTAAGTTCAGGCACTTTATCATTTGTCTGGTAAGTCTTGCCGGTCTCTGAAACAGTAACCTTATTGTTCTCGATACTGACAGAATATTCTTTCAGATAAGTAACGCCGTCAACAACCTCGGATACTTTCAGATAAGTTATGGCATCGCCGCTTAAACTGAAGAAATTGCAGTTGCCGGAATCATCTTTATATTTGTCAACGTCATCACCGGTCAATGTTACTTTTGAAGATTTGTCTGTTGTCAGATTTGCAAGCAATATTCCGTCGTCGGTAGTAATTGCCATAGTGGATGAGTTTTCCTCCCAGCCTGCAGGAACAGAAAAGACGATATATTCCTTATCCTTACCCTTAAAGGCAGCAGCTCTGAAATCACGCCAGAAGATATCTGTAA
>CACZBZ010000092.1 GCA_902779505.1 uncultured Lachnospiraceae bacterium | reverse complement strand
CATATTAATTTTGTCATATATTCCCGCAAAACAATATGTACTAAAGGGCAGGTGTGCTTCATGGAGGCCCGATGCAAGGATCTGCCGCGTCATATTGTGCCGGGTCATAGCATGTGCGAACTATTGTATGTTTAATATAGAATTATGTTGGAGAGACAGGACAAATATGATAAAATGTTTATACAATTTATTTACATCCGGCGAAGTTGTGTCTATCGTCCCAATGATTATATGTAACACAGCATATATAAGCGCTTTTTAGGGGAAAATGAAAAGCGATACTGATTTGGGTTGATGGAAATAAGGGGGTTCATGAGAAAAAACATATCTATACCACTAAAGATCTGTTTAACAGTCTATTTCTTAGTTCTTGCCGCTTTTCTCAGCCGTATTATTTTCTTTACGGATTTTATGGATTTTATCAATATCGGCAGGACTGTTTCTTCATGTGATTATTCCACGGATTGGATCATTGATTCAGGTGAACAGGTGAATCTTAAAGACTTTGCGGCAGGAAGCAGAGGCGGCAGTTACAGTGTGTCAAAAATCCTTCCGGATGACATGCTTGAGACGGATTCAATCTATTTGTCTACAAGTAATATTAAGCTTGATATATATGTGGATAATGACCTCATTTATTCTTACGATACCAGAGAGAATCTTACGGGCAAAGGCGATGGTGTTACATACCATATGATTGGACTCGGAAGCAAGGATGAAGGCAAGACGATACGTATTGATATTGCTACAGTATTTGATAACAGACATGGTGGCCGCATCAATGAAGTATATTTCGGACCGGAAGAGCAGTTCAGATACTATATGATGAGGAGCAATCTTGTGGGAGATGCTCTGTCTGCCCTGATGGTTGTATTTGGTATTGTTGTTTTGACAGTTTATTTTATGGTGTCAAAAACAAGCTCGGTGCTGCGTTCGCTCTGGGCATTGGGAATCACGGCGATACTTTTCGGCTTCTGGAGCTTGTGTGATATAGGCATGCCCCAGCTTCTTTCGGGGACTGTTTATGCCTGCAGGGAAGTTGTATACGGATTGCCTCATCTGGCAATATTTCCACTGATCTATTTTGTCAATTATGTTACAAGGCCTAAGAGAAAGATTTTCCTGTACCTTTCTTACGGAATCTCACTCTCTAGTTTTGCTGGGCTTGTTTTTTCCAGATATGTGTTTGGCACGGATCTTCACACCATGACCGAAGTAGTTTATTTTTCATATGTTTCGGGTCTTATCATTTTTGGTGCGCTTTTGGTGGACAATGAAATCGTATGCCGCAAAAAGAAGATTTCGTCCAATCTTAAATATTTCTACATAGGGGCAGCGATCTTTATCATTACTTCTTTTATAGATATTTTCAGATATCTGGTGGGTAAGAAAGTATCCATTGGTCGTGGCAGCTGGTTCAGATTCGGACTTGTGCTGTTCTTTGTCTTTATGGCATTTCAGATATTCGACTGGTGGAAAAAAGAAAAGTCTTCTCTTGAAAGAGACCGTTTCATCAACCACCTCCTGCAGTACATCATGACCTCTATGGATCCGGATGAGAGGATCAATAAGGTACTTGAGTATATGTGTAACGAGCTGCATGCGGATCGTGCTTATATATTTGAAGATATGAAAGACGGAACCTTCGACAATACATACGAGTATTGTGCAAAGGGAGTCGTTCCTGAGATAGACAATTTAAAAGGCATAAAATATAAAGGGGTCATCGATTCCTGGTATGACGAGTATAAAAAAGGCGGACACATACTTATATATGATATTGAGAAATATCGAGACGTGAACGAGAATATGTATAACGTGTTAAAGCCTCAGGGCATTGAGACGCTTGTAACGGGTCCTCTTATTCTTGAAGGTGAATATATCGGATTCTTCGGCGTAGACAATCCGCCCCTTTCTTTGATGACTGAGATATCCGAGATAATCAGGCTTCTCATGTTTTTTATATCCGAACTTGTAGCCCGCAGGGATAACCACAGGTGCCTTGTTGAATACAGCTATAAGGATGCACTTACCGGATTGGGCAACAGAAGATCCATTAGAGAGTATGAGAATAACAGTCTTGATACTTCGCGTTCTTACGGATATATCATGTGCGACATCAACGGACTTAAGAATGTGAACGACTCCAAGGGGCATGATGCCGGAGATGAGTTGATCTGCGGAGTTGCATCCTGCCTGAGAGAGGTCTTTAGAAGCAGCAATATATATCGTATGGGCGGAGATGAGTTTGCTGTCTATGTCTATGCGGATACTTACGAAGAATTTGCTGCACTTGCGGACAAAACCAAGGCTATGCTTGAAGATAAGGGCTACTATGTTGCCATAGGCATATCCTATGCCGAAGGCGGTGATCCGGATTATCACAAGCATAAGACTGAAGCCGACAATAAGATGTATGAAGAAAAACGCCGTTTCTACAATGACGACAAACATGACAGGAGAAGCTATGACTGATGTTTACTAGACG
>CACZBZ010000091.1 GCA_902779505.1 uncultured Lachnospiraceae bacterium | reverse complement strand
AGAGTGGATGCAGTATTCGGGAAAGATAACTAAGCTGTTCGACGGAACAGGCGCTAAAGTTGCAGGAGGAGGAGAAGAGTAATGACCAGAAGAGAATATATAGATGCATTATCCAATCTTCTGTCGGATCTTGACAGTGCTGAAAGACAGGATGCACTGAACTATTATGAAGATTATTTTGATGAAGCCGGTCTTGGGGAAGAAGATCAGGTGATGGAGTCGGTTGACTCTCCCGAAGAAGTGGCAAAGAACATATTTGCCGGAATCGACAATGAGAGCGAAGATCAGGGAGTGTTTACTGAGACAGGATACAGTACATACGAAGAAGACAGCAAGAATGAACTGGTAAAAAGAAGAGACTTGAGAGATAAGAAGGGCTTCTTAATTATCGCACTTATACTCGTAATCTTTGCGCTTCCTGTTTTGGGACCCATATTCGGTTCAATATGGGGAATCCTTTTTGGACTAATCGGAGCAGCCTTCGGTGTGATATTCGGAGTGTTTATCCTTGGTATCGCACTTGTTATTGGAGGTCTTGCAGGAGCAATCTCGATTATCGTTACTATGATGGGACAGCCTTTCGGAATGATTCTGGGACTTGGAGCAATGCTTATCCTTATTGCAGTGGGAATTCTTCTCACGGTTTTAGGTGTATGGATAGTATCCAAGCTGCTACCACTGGTCCTTGGATGGTTGGGAGATCTCTTCCATAAGCTCGTTGACAGAAAGAAGGTGAACGGAGATGAATAAGGGATACAGGAATGCTATATTAACAGCCGTTATATTAGCGGTTATAGGAGTTGTATTTGTTATAGGCGGAATACTTCTTGGCGGAGTTAGTCAGCTGAAGGGAGCCGACCTTCTCCACAGGCTGGGAATTGCGCGTTACGATTATGTTGATAAGAAGATAACATCTTCATCAACATCAACAACAGCAGCAGATGCAGCTTACGATGCGGACGATATAAAGAATCTGGAGATCAATCTTGGGGAGTCAGAGGTTAAGATCGTAAAAGGAACAGGGAATAAGATATTGATCGAGGCCGATAATACCGTTGTAGAATCTCGTGTGGACGGCGATAGATTGAAGATCAGCAATGATGATGATGAATATCTTAATAACGCAAATATAATAATCACAATACCGAAGGGAAAGCATTTTTCCGAAGTCAATATAAAACTCGGCGCTGTTGAGAGCACGATAGAGGAACTGAACTGTGATGAGCTGGATCTTAAGCTTGGAGCGGGAGAACTTGAGATCAGTGAAGGCAATATCAAAGATGCGGATATGGAAGTAGGTGCCGGGGAGCTTAGATACATAGGAAGCATAAACGGTGATCTGGATGCCAAGTGCGGACTTGGAAATATGTCATTTAAGCTTGACGGAGATGAAAAGGATCACAACTACAACCTCAAGGTGGGTCTAGGCCATATGCTTGTAGGAAACGACAGCATCAACGGTGCAGGCAGCAGAAATGTTGATAATGATACGGATTCTGATTTTAAGATAGAATGCGGAGCAGGAAACGTTGAAGTATTATTTTGATCAAAGAAAGGATGATGAATTATGAAGAAACTTTACAAATCAAGAACAAACAGGTATATATGCGGTGTATGCGGAGGAATCGCCGATTATTTCGGAACAGATCCGACAATCATAAGATTGCTTTGGATTATCTTCTCACTTGCGGGAGGATCGGGACTGATCGCTTACATTATTGCAGCAATAATCATACCTGAAGAAGAGGTATAAGACAGATTTGCTTTAGCCGGAGGGTAATAACCTCCGGCTTCTTTATTATTGCAGGCCATTCTTTTACTTTAGCCGACCGATAGGGTATAATACAGAGTGGAAATCTATGAAAGAACAAAAGAGTGATATAGAGGAAAATAAAAATGGCAAGAAACAACCTTCACGGGTCAATAATAATAACATACAGATGTAATGCACGCTGCAACATGTGTGATTGCTACAAAGATCCATCAAGACCTGAGGATGAGATAGATCTGGCAACACTTGAAAAATTGCCTGATATGGCTTTTACCAATATTACGGGTGGCGAGACCTTTATAAGAAAAGACATAGGCGATATCGTGGAACTTCTTTACAAGAAGACTCCCAGGATCGTTATCTCAACCAACGGATATTTTACAGACAGGATAATTGAACTCTGCGAAAGATTCCCCGAGATTGGTATCCGTATCAGTATTGAGGGACTTGAAGAGACCAACAATGCCATCAGAGGACTTCCCGACGGATTCAACAGAGGCTACGGTACTCTTCAGAAACTTGTGGAGATGGGTCATAAGGATGTGGGATTCGGCATGACGGTACAGGACATGAACTGTCAGGATCTGGTGCCCCTTTATCATCTGGCCAATGAGCTGGATATGGAGTTCGCAACAGCTACTCTCCACAATTCATTCTATTTCAGAAAAACAGACAATAAGATAGATGACAGATATAAGGTTTCTAAGGCTTTCGAAGAGCTGATCAACGAGCTGCTTCAGAGTAAGAGT
>CACZBZ010000090.1 GCA_902779505.1 uncultured Lachnospiraceae bacterium | reverse complement strand
ACGGAACATACACAGGTCATTGCTTCAAGCTTTTCAATGGTGAGGGCTCCCGCATCCACCGCATCAATCATACCCTGATCCTCCGATACGGGAATAAATGCACCGCTGAGTCCCCCAACGTATGAGGAAGCCATTACGCCGCCCTTTTTAACCTGATCGTTAAGCAATGCAAGTGCTGCTGTTGTTCCCGGTGCACCGGCGTGTTCCAAGCCTATCTCACAGAGAATGTCAGCTACGCTGTCTCCTATTGCAGGTGTGGGTGCCAGACTTAAATCCACGATTCCAAAAGGAATCCCCAGTCTCTTGCTGGCCTCTTTTGCCACTATCTGACCAACTCTTGTTACCTTGAAAGCAGTCTTTTTGATGGTCTCACACAATACTTCAAAACTCTCGCCTCTTACCTGGCTGAGAGCATGTTTTACAACTCCGGGTCCCGATACACCGACATTGATTATGGCATCGGCCTCGGTAACACCGTGGAACGCTCCGGCCATAAAAGGGTTGTCATCAGGTGCATTGCAGAGTACCACAAGTTTTGTACAGCCAAGTGAATCCTTTTCTTTTGTCTTTTCAGCCGTTTCTTTTATGACATCACCCATAAGTCGTACGGCATCCATATTAATACCGGTCTTTGTGGAGCCCACATTAACCGAACTCATAACTCTCTCTGTCTGTGACAGGGCATCGGGAATGGATCTGATAAGAAGTTCCTCGGCAGGCGTCATACCCTTGGCAACCAGAGCCGAATAACCGCCTATGAAATTAACTCCCACTTCACGCGCTGCTCTGTCAAGAGTCTTTGCTATGGATACAAAATCATCCGTAGTCTTGCATGCGCTTGCTCCGATCAGACCTATGGGAGTAACCGAGATACGCTTATTGACGATAGGTATACCGAATTCCATGGATATATCGTCACCGGTCTTAACAATATCTTTTGCCACTCTGCTAATCTTATTGAAGATATTATCATTCAGTTTGTTAATATCTCCGTCTATACAATCGATCAGGCTTATTCCCAATGTAATGGTTCTTACATCCAGATTCTCCTGCTCGATCATCTTATTGGTCTCAGCGACCTCAAATATATTTAACATTATTAACTCCTCTTATATACGATGCATTGCTTTAAAAATGTCTTCCGACTGACACTTGATCTGTACGCCGATCTCTTCGCCCAGAGCCATAATCTCCTCATCAATCTGCTTAAAAGGCTTTGTGGCATTGCTAAAATCGGTAAGCATCATCATGTTGAACCACCCCTGAACGATGGTCTGTGAAATATCAAGAATATTGATACCGTTGTCGGCAAGATATGTGCAGACCTTTGCGATTATACCGACTGTGTCATGTCCCACCACTGTAATGATTGTTTTTTTCATAATGTATATATCTCCTTTCCCTTTCGGGCTGATAGTCAACTATATCTCTATGATTCCCGTAGGTTCGCTTCTCTTTGCAACCGTAAGCTCGAAATCATCCGCATGATAGGGATTATCTCCCATCTCTATCTCCATCCTCACTGTCTCATAGGCCAGATCCGGATAGTTGTTTTCCTTACTCAGATGCCCCAGCACAATGGCCTTAAGGCCGTCATGTGCAATGTCACATATCAGTCTTCCCGCCATCTCATTGGACAGGTGCCCGTCGTCGGACATAATCCTTCGTTTTAAAGGATAAGGATAAGGCCCTGTCTCAAGCATTTTTATATCATGGTTGGCCTCAATAAGAATGGCATCCATGCCTTTGAGACAATCCACTACATAATCATCATATGTCCCCAGGTCTGTGGCAATTGCCATCTTCTTATCCTTCATGAAAAAGCGGTATGCCACAGGATCCACGGCGTCATGGCTGGTCCTCATGGCGTTCACCGTTATATCACCCAGTTCGAATTCCTCATCCGGCTTGATATCTATAAAGAGTTCCGGAGGTATGTAACCAAGACTTGATGTTCTCTGAATCGCTTCCAGAGTCTTGACCGTGCCGTATATGGGAACGGGATATTTTCTTATAAATACACCCAGTCCCTGTATGTGGTCACCGTGCTCATGAGTAATAAGTATGGCGTCTATGTCGTTCCCCGACAGACCGATATAGTCCAGTCCCGCCTCTACTCTTTTCTTACTTATGCCGGCATCCACCAGTAAGTGTACATTCTTACTTCCTACGTATATGCAATTACCGCTGCTTCCGCTTGCTATTGGGCAGAGTTGCATCTTAATTCACTCTCTTCCGATCAGTCTTTTTTCCAATACACGTCTATTACCGCACCCTCGGGCAATACTTCCATGTATTCAGCCTTATTGCCGTTAACATTGGCAATAACCGTACCCTGAGGCTTTGAAAGATCAAAGTCAATATAATCAAATATATCCACGAATACGTATTCCGCTTTACCCTTCATGGTGATGGGCTTGCCGTTAACATCCACATGAAGATCATGTATTACCTTTGGCTTTTGAGCCTCTTCTCCGGAATCCGCAGACTCTGATTTTACTTCCTCAGTTCCTTCGTCGCCTGTATTCTCCTTCTTA
>CACZBZ010000089.1:1318-5895 GCA_902779505.1 uncultured Lachnospiraceae bacterium | reverse complement strand
GATTATGATGAATATGCGGATCATAAATACATTGAATCTCAGCAGTGGCAGGATGTAGAGCTTACTCTTTTTGAAGGCGATACTCGATTAATTACTTCATTGAAAAATGCGGACGGAACATACAATGAAGGTACACAGGCTTCACCGGCAATATATGAAACTGTTTCCAAGGGTAATGATTATCAGGGTCACGGCGTAACTATCGGAAGTAAGAAATACTACGTATATTACAAGCCCATTTATGACGGTGACGGACAGTTCTGGGGCATGGCTTTCGCGGGAATGCCGGAAGATGATGTTGTGGCAACAAAGAATTCCGTAACCCTCAATATGGCTGTAGCCGGAGTATTGATTGCGATAATCTTTGCAGTTATAATCCTGATCCTTTCTACGATTATGGCTAAGACACTCTCCAAGATCAGAGATAATCTCGGTAACCTGGCACAGGGTGATCTTAATGCCGACTTCTCATACAAAGATAAAATACTCGAGTTTAATGATCTGATAGTAGCAGGAGATCAATTACAGAAGAGTCTGTTCGGTATTATAGGAAAGACAAAGGGTATAAGCGGCAACCTCAAGCAGGGTGCATCAAAAGTATCGGATCTTTCAGGTACATCATCTGAAGGAACCAATCAGATTGCAGACGCAATGCAGGATCTGGCAGATGGTGCAACAGCCATGGCAGAAAATGTTCAGGCTATTAATAATCAGGTGGCAGATATAGGTTCAAATATCAACAGTATTAATGAAAATGCCGATCATCTGATAGCTTCATCCAACAGTATCCGTGTGGCAAATGAAGATGCCATTAAGTACATTGAGAAAGTATCAGCTTCTTCTACCGAATCCGTAGAAGCTATTAATGATATTACAAAACAGATCAATGAGACAAATGATGCAATCAGCAACATTAAAGAGGCAGTGGAAATTATTTCTTCAATTGCAAACCAGACCAACCTGTTAGCTTTGAATGCTTCTATCGAAGCTGCAAGAGCAGGAGAGGCCGGCAAGGGATTTGCGGTTGTTGCGACAGAGATTAAGGGCCTGTCAGAGCAGACCAGCGGTTCTACAACTCAGATTAATGACATTGTGAATGAGATTGTTGAAAAATCCGCACAGTCAGTAAGAATGTCTGACAGAGTAGCTAATCTTATCTCAGAAGAGCAGGGATATATCCGAGAGACAGAGAGTAAGTTTGAATTACTCAACACTGAGATAGAAGCTTCTATGGAACAGATTGAGTCAATCTCAGGCAAACGAACTGGAAGAGACAGTTGCATTCTTCCATTAAAGAAGCGACTTGCTTAATTAAAGGAGAGCCTTAGTGGCTCTCCTTTTTAGTAAATATAAAAGAGTGATATAATAGATTCATGGCACAAAAGACTTTTTATAATCTGACAACAGATATTCCGGTAGATGACATACCTTTTAACCGTTATCCCAGACCGCAACTCAGGCGAAAAGAATGGATTAACCTTAACGGAAGATGGGAATGCGGAGTTAATGTTCCATTTCCTTTGCAGTCGGTCAATTCAGGCTTTGAGGGAAAAGTACCGGACGAATATGTATACTTTAGGACATTTGATCTGAAGATTCCAAAGAAGGGCAGAAGAGTCCTTCTTCATTTCGGTGCGGTGGATCAGGTATGTAAAGTATATGTTGATGATATGTACGTGGGTTATCACGAAGGAGGATATCTTCCCTTTTGCTTAGATATTACCGATGCTTTGGCCGATAAACTGACTCATATCCTAAAAGTGGATGTAACGGATACTTTATCCATTATCTACCCTTACGGAAAACAATCCAACAACAGAGGTGGAATGTGGTATACACCTGTAAGCGGTATATGGCAGACAGTATGGATTGAGACCGTGCCGGAAAAATATATAAAAGGGATAAAGATAACACCTCATCTTAAAGGAATTGAACTGGAAGTAGATTCCGATAATGATGATTATAAGATAGAAATCTTCGATGCGGACATATACGGGCCAGTCAGTGAAGACGACAGAATACCTACGGGAAATAAATCAGGACCCTATCATAAGATAGAGATTCCGAAGCCTAAGCTTTGGGATGTTGATCATCCTTATCTCTACGGAATCCGTATAACTTCCGGAGAAGATACGGTTGAATCATATTTTGCTCTGAGACGAATCTCCATTGTAAAAGACAAGCTACACAGGAGAATATGTCTGAACAGAAAGCCTTTCTTTTTCCATGCCGTACTGGATCAGGGATATTATCCGGAAGGAATCTTTCTTCCCAACAGCGAAAGAGGCTACGAAGAAGATATCCTTAACATGAAAAAGCTGGGCTTTAACAGCTTAAGAAAGCATATCAAGATTGAACCGGCATGCTTCTACGAAGCCTGTGACAGAATAGGTATGGTTGTAATGCAGGATATGGTCAATAATTCCGATTACAACTTTTTGAGGGATACAGTTTTTCCAACTGCTAAGATGAAGACTCTTCCGGATCATTTTCTGCATAAAGACCCGGAAAGCAGAGCATTTTTTATCAAACATATGGAAGATACAGTGGAATATCTCTATAACTTCCCTTGTATATGCTATTACACGATTTTTAACGAAGGATGGGGACAGTTCGACAGTGACAAGATGTATACGCTGTTGAAGAGTCACGACAAGACAAGGATTGTTGATTCCACTTCGGGATGGTTTACTCAGCTCAAATCCGATGTATGGAGCAGACATGTATATTTTCATCCTGTCAGCCATATGATGCATGTAAGACCCATAATCGTGTCGGAGTTCGGAGGATATTCTTACGTAGAAAAAGGACATACTTTTAATTTCGGAGGAAATTATGCCTATAAAGAATTTCAGAGCAAGGCAGAGTTGTCCGTGGGAATAAAAAAGATGTATGAGAGAGATATTGTTCCATACATAAGCAAGGGCCTTTGCGGAGCTGTGCTTACCCAGTTGTCCGATGTTGAAGACGAGACCAACGGTGTATATACCTATGACAGAAAGGTCTTAAAATTCGACCCCGAAATAATGGACATAATTGCAAAAGAGATAAAAGAAGAAGAAAAAAAGATAAGTGAAGGCAAAAATGATAAAGATATATGAGAAAAACAGCTATGAGAATCACCTTGCAACAAAGGTAATGGCTTCAAAAAAAGAGGAAGGCAAAAATCTCATACAACTGCAGGAAAGTATATTTTTTCCGGAGGAAGGCGGCCAGTACGCCGACTCCGGAATAATTATTTACGGCAATAAAGAGCTGAAACTCTTGGATGGACAGATAAAAAAGGGTGAAATATGGTATTCCGTCGAGGAAGAGATTCCTGAGGGAAGCGATGTAATATGCAGGCTGGACTGGCCAATCAGATACAGTCGAATGCAGCAACATAGCGGTGAGCATATTCTGACCGGCGTAATACATAACAGATACGGTTATGACAATATAGGATTTCATCTGAGTGATGATTCAGCTGTCACTCTGGTTATGAACGGAGATCTTACAAGAGAAGAAGTTCTCGATATGGAGAGGGTAGCCAATGATGTAATATACCGTAATCTTCCCATAGTAGATTCCTATCCTTCAAAAGAGGAACTGGAGCATATAAACTACAGAAGTAAAAAAGAGATAGAAGGTCAGGTACGACTCATAACCGTGGGATATGGGGATGACGTTGTAGACATTTGTGCCTGCTGTGCGCCTCATGTTGCACATACGGGAGAGATAGGACTGATTAAAGTAGTATCCGTAGCCGCTTACAAAGGCGGAACACAGATAGGTATTTTGTGCGGAAAAAGAGCTCTTGATTACATACGTAATGAACATGAGATGATAGATAAACTGGCGAGATCATTTTCCACATCAATAGATAAAATACCGGACAGTGTCGAATCCATGAGAGAAGAGATAGCTTCTTTAAGAGAGACGACTTTTAACCTGATCGACGAAAAAATGAAAAGGATAATATCCGAACTAAAGGAAGGCAAAAACGCCTGTCTCTTTATAGATGAAGATGCAAGCCCCGCAATAATGAAAAATTGCTATAATGCCATGTGTGAAAAATACGAGGGAAAGGTAGCTGTATTTGCGGGAAAAGACGGCAAAGGATACAGATATTATGCGGGAAGCAGATCAGAAGACAGCCGTCTTACAGGAAATATTTTAAAAGAAAAACTCGGAGCCAAAGGCGGCGGAAATGAGGAAATGGTTCAAGGAAGAGTAGACGCCGCAAAGAGTGATATAGAAAAACTGTTTGAATAAAAAGAGCAGAATGACAGAAACTGCCGATAGGGATTGAAATTGGACAATAGTAACCTTTGTGAAGGGCCCATATTTAAAAGAATAATTACATATGCAATTCCCATTATAGGAACCAATCTGCTTCAGCTGGTATTTAACGCCGCAGATCTTATTGTGGTGGGCAGATATTGCGGAAATCTATCGGTGGCAGCGGTAGGAGCAACCAATTCCATTGTTAATCTGCTAATCAATTTCTTTATTGGTTTGTCAGTGGGTGTAGGTGTTACGGTGGCTCATGCTTATGGTTCGGGTAACAGGGAAAATGCCAAAGATGCCGTTCATAC
>CACZBZ010000089.1:968-1308 GCA_902779505.1 uncultured Lachnospiraceae bacterium | reverse complement strand
AATGATGGCCACGCCTGTGGAGGTAATAGATCTTTCGGTTTTGTATTTGAAGATATATCTGGCCGGTTCAATTGCATCCCTGGTTTATAACTTCGGAGCAGCCATATTAAGAGCGGTAGGAGATACGGCGTCTCCTTTCAGATATCTGGTAATAGCGGGAACCATAAATGTAATATTCAATCTGATATTCGTGCTGGTATTTGATATGAATGTTGCGGGAGTTGCCATTGCGACGGTAATATCCCAGATAATATCGGCAGGACTTGTGTTAATCAATTTGTCGAGGCGAACAGATGCGGTTTGTCTCAGTCTTAAAGAAATAAGAATTAAAAAAGAGCAG
>CACZBZ010000089.1:0-959 GCA_902779505.1 uncultured Lachnospiraceae bacterium | reverse complement strand
TTCGTATACGTAAGCATGAATTCCTTCCAGCATACAGCGCTTAATTTTACGGGACAGAATTTCGGAGCAAAGAAATTCGACAGGATCAAGAAGATAGTAAACTACTGTCTACTGTCGGTTTCATTTTGCGGTCTACTATTCGGTGGTCTGGCCTATATCTTCAGATACGGACTTTTGGGAATATATATAACTGACTCCGCCGAAGCAATAGAGTACGGTGCTTTGAGAATAGCAATAATATGCTGTCCTTACTTACTATGTGGTATTATGGATGTGGTAACGGGCACGATAAGAGGAATGGGAATATCTGTACCGCCTCTTGTAATAAGTGTTATGTGCATAT
Source organism: uncultured Lachnospiraceae bacterium (assembly GCA_902779505.1). Classification (GTDB taxonomy): domain Bacteria; phylum Bacillota; class Clostridia; order Lachnospirales; family Lachnospiraceae; genus Colinaster. The sequence continues at coordinate 616 of CACZBZ010000089.1, read as the reverse complement.
GTGCCTTCAGAATCATATGGATATTTACGGTATTCAGAATACCCGAATTCCATACACCGGCCAGTCTGTATATAACTTATCCAATATCATGGACAATGACTTTTGTGGGAGAATATATTGTATACAGAATTGCTCTTAAAAAATACATGAATAAAACGGAGATGGCAAATTGAAAACAGTAAGTGCGGAACTGATAACAAAAAACATAAAAGAAATGTGTATTGAAGCCAATCATTATCTTTCTAAAGATATGTGCAGCGTACTTGATAAGGCTGTAGATACGGAAAAATCTCCTTTGGGAAAACAGATACTTGGCCAGCTTGAAGACAATCTCAAAATTGCGGGAGAAGATATGATCCCAATCTGTCAGGATACGGGAATGGCAGTGGTATTTGTTCGGATAGGACAGGATGTATATGTGGAAGGAGACCTTAAAGAAGCCATCAATGAAGGAGTCAGACAGGGCTATACAGAAGGTTTCTTAAGAAAATCAGTGGTGTCCGACCCCATAGAGAGAATCAATACAAAAGACAATACCCCTGCGGTGATACATTTTGACATAGTAAAAGGAGACAGCCTTGAACTGACACTGGCACCGAAAGGATTCGGTTCCGAA
>CACZBZ010000088.1 GCA_902779505.1 uncultured Lachnospiraceae bacterium | reverse complement strand
GGCAATTTTGAAAATGTCGGATATGCCAAGCCCGGCAAGGCGGGAATATACAATATTCTCATCATGGAAGAGAAACAGTCCATAGTGGCTCTGGGTGCGGGAACAGTTACAAAAAGGGTCTTTCCCGACGGTCACAGGATAGAAAGATGCGACAATGTAAAAGACGTGAAGCTCTATATAGATCAGATCGATGAAATGATTGACAGAAAAAGACGTCTTTTCAGCCTCTAAAAGGCTCTGATAAAGTTGCAACATAAGGGGAGCATATAGTAAAATAATATATTGTGGGTGAACTATGCGAGTCACTCCTTTTTGGCGTTTATAATCGCAGTGGGTCGCCCTAATAACTAATCGGAAGGAATTGATAAAATGGCACTTAGTAAGAAACCAACCACGGGAATGAAGGATATACTCCCTCAGGAGATGAAGATAAGAGACTATGTTATCTCTGTAATCCAGGAGACATATGCTCAGTTCGGATTCACTCATATTGAGACACCGTGTGTTGAAAACATAGAGAATCTTAACTGTAAGGCAGGCGGAGAGAACGAGAAGCTCATCTTCAAGATCATGAAGAGAGGCGAGAAGTTCAATCTTGAGACTGCAAAAGAGGAGAACGACCTGGCGGATTCCGGTTTAAGATACGATCTGACGGTTCCTCTTGTAAGATTCTATTCCAATAATGTAGCTTCACTTCCCAATCCTTTCAAGGCATTGCAGATAGGCCCCGTATGGAGAGCCGACAGACCTCAGAGAGGAAGATATCGCCAGTTTTATCAGTGCGATATAGATATCCTGGGTGAGGCCAGCAATCTTGCGGAGATAGAACTTATCACCGCAACAACAACAACTCTCGGAAAACTGGGATTCAAGAACTTCGAGATAAGAATCAATGAGAGAAGAATCCTTAAGGCCATGGCTGCTTATGCGGGATTCGAAGCCGACAGATACGACGAAGTCTTCATTATCCTTGATAAGATGGACAAGATCGGCATGGATGGTGTAAGAGAAGACCTTATCAACCACGGTTTTGAAGAGGCATCTGCAGACAAATATCTGGCACTTTTCAGTGGACTTGAAGAACACAAAAACGACGGCCTTAAATATATCGCCGATACCATAGGAGATTACCTTGATGCGGATGTTAAAGACAATCTTTCCGAGATAATCACGTCTGTGGAAGCTGCAAAGGCGGCCGCTTTTGAAGTGGTATTCGATCCTACTCTTGTAAGAGGAATGAGTTATTACACAGGAACCATATTCGAGATCGCCATACCTGAATTCGGCGGAAGCTGCGGTGGCGGCGGAAGATACGATGAGATGGTTGGAAAATTCACCGGCCAGTCAGTTCCGGCCTGCGGTTTCTCAATAGGATTCGAGAGAATTGTTCTTCTGCTTTTGGAAAAAGGTATTGTGGGTGATCGTCTCAGCGAGATCATGAAAGAAGCGGCAGACGAAAGAGCAAAAGGCAAACAGGTTCTTGTTTCAAGAATGAACAAGAATAAGAAGTTCCAGAAAGAACAGCTTGAGACCTGGGGCTACCACGAGTTCAGGGATTTTTACAAGGAAGCTTTAAAGAATGGCTAAGAAGTCCATGGATTGCAAGGAATTTAATAAATTGATCCCCAGCTTCATCGAAGATACTCTTGAGGGAAAAGAAGCAGTTCGCTTTTTGGACCATATGAACGATTGCGAAGAGTGTCGTGAGGAAGTACATATTCAGTATCTTGTAAGAGAAGGTCTTGCGAGACTTGAAGACGGTACCAACTTTAACTTAAGCGGTGAGCTGAACAACAAGGTGGATGAATACAGAAGAGACCTGAAGCACAGAAAACAGGCCCTGATTGTATTGTATATTTTTGAAGGAATTGCAGTTATCGGAGCGGCTTTTATAATAGCACTGGTATTTATTTTAAAGGGATAATAATGGCTGAGAAGTTAGTCCTTATAGACGGACACAGTATTATAAACAGGGCATTTTACGGAATTCCCGATATGACAAGCATAAGCGGTGAACACACCAATGCAGTATACGGATTCCTTAATATAATGCTTAAGATATGTGATGAAGAACACCCGGATTATCTGTGTGTTGCTTTTGATGTAAAAGCACCGACTTTCAGACACGAGATGTACGATGCCTATAAGGGAACCCGTAAGCCTATGCCTGCGGAACTTCATGAGCAGGTACCTCTCTTAAAGAAAGTGCTGCACACCATGAATATCAGCACTTTCGAGCATGCGGGCTGGGAAGCGGATGACATACTTGGAAGTCTTGCCAAGAGAGCTGAGAGAGAAGGACTGGAAGTAAGTCTTATATCCGGAGACAGGGACCTTCTTCAGATAGCCAGCGACAAGATTAAAATATGCATACCCAAGACCAAGGGCGGAAAGACAGAGACGGAATGTTATTATACGAAAGACGTTCTTGAGAAATATAAACTTCCTCCGTCGGGTATTATTGAACTCAAGGCACTTATGGGAGACAACGCGGACAATATTCCCGGTGTACCCGGAGTCGGAGAAAAGACCGCAACAGACCTTCTTGTGCAATATAAGACCATGGAAGGTGTGTATGAGCATATTGATGAGATAACTAAGAAGGCTCTCCATGAGAAGCTTGTAGCCAATAAAGACAAGGCCATATTAAGCAAGAAGCTTGCCACCATCAAGACGGATTGTGATACGGGGCTTGCATGGGATGAACTTAAGATCGGCAACTTCTGGAACAATGAAGCCAAAGAACTTTTCTTAAGTCTTGGACTCAAGAGTTTTATGAATGATATGTCGGAAGCCGACAGTCTCTTTGACAGTCTGGAAAAGAAGAACAGACTGGCATATTATTTCTTAAAAGATAAAGACGGTGTAACATCCTTAAGCATATCCGATGGTTCTGACACGTATGTCATTATTGTATCGGGATTTTTGCTTAGCGAAGATTATCTTGAAAAGAAAATGGCTCATCTGGCGGAAGATAAGTTGAGAAAGCTTATTACTTTTGATGCCAAGGATTCCTATTCGGCCTTGGGTACGGATGATTATGCCAACATAGATGATGTGCTGATAATGGCATATCTTAACAATCCTCTTAAGAGTGATTATACGGTTCAGGATATTGCGAGTGAGCATCTGGATCTGCAGTTAACAGGCTGGAAAGACAGTTTTCCGAAGCTGGCTTATGCCGAAGCCGTGATGACCATGCCTGCGGAATATGTTAAATACGCCGGAACCATGTCATATGTAATATATGAATCCTATGAGCTGCTTAAGGATGCACTTGATAAAAAGGGCATGACAGAGCTTTACAGAGACATAGAGATGCCGCTTACCACGGTTCTCTACAATATGGAGAAAGAAGGTATAGGCGTCAATGCCGCAGCTCTTGTTTCATACGCTAATGAACTTGGAACAAGAATATCGGAACTGGAGAAATCCATCTACCATAAGGCGGGAATCGAATTCAACATCAATTCTCCCAAGCAGCTGGGTGAAGTTCTCTTTGAAAGCGGATGTGCTTGAAAAACTTGCTCCCGACCATGATATAGTTGCGGACATACTTGAATACAGAGGACTGGCAAAGCTTAAGTCCACTTATGCCGAGGGCTTAAGGAACTGTATCGCTTCGGACGGAAGGATACATACCACCTTCAATCAGACCATAACCGCTACGGGAAGAATCAGTTCTACGGAACCCAATCTGCAGAACATACCTATAAGGACAGAGCAGGGAAGATTAATCAGAAAGTGCTTTGTTCCAAAAGAAGGATACAGGTTCTTAGATGCGGATTATTCTCAGATAGAACTTAGACTTCTTGCTCATATGTCCGGAGACGAGGGACTTATCGAAGCCTACAGTATGGATGCGGATATACACAGGATAACGGCGTCCAAGGTGTTCGGCATTCCTTTTGATCAGGTAACTCCGGAGAAGAGAAGAGATGCAAAGGCGGTTAATTTTGGTCTTGTATACGGAATCAGTTCCTTCGGACTGTCACAGGATCTGGGAATCGGACGTAAGGAAGCTGAGAAATATATAGAGGATTACTTCATCACTTATCCGGGAGTCAAGAGATTCCTTGACAATACGGTAAAAGATGCCGTATCAAGCGGATATGTGACCACCATGTACGGAAGACGAAGACCTATTCCGGAACTGAAGAACAGTAATTATATGATCCGATCTTTTGGCGAAAGAGTGGCCATGAACAGCCCTATTCAGGGTACGGCAGCCGACATAATGAAGATCGCCATGATAAGGGTATATAAGGCACTGCTTGATTCGGGCCTTGATGCCAAGATACTTGTGCAGGTTCACGATGAACTGCTTCTGGAAGTAAGAGAAGATCAGTTGGAAGAAGCTAAAAAGATCCTTCACGATGAAATGGTGAACGCCGCCGTCCTTAAGGTAAAGCTGGAAGTGGATGTACACGACGGCGATACATGGTATGAAGCAAAATAGACGCATATTAAAATCGAAAGGTTAAATGATATGGCAGACGCAAGCAATCTTGTATTTGGACTGGATATTGGAACACGAAGCATAGTGGGAACCGTTGGCTATAAAAAGGGCAAACGTTTTGTTGTTGTGGCACAGTGCAACAGAGAACATGAGACCAGAGCCATGTTGGACGGACAGATTCACGACATAGGTATGGTTGCCGAGACTATCAGGGATGTCAAGGGAAGACTTGAGCAGAAGATAGACAGCAAGCTTACAGATGTCTGTATAGCTGCGGCCGGTCGTGTGCTTAAGACTATGCAGGTTCATTCCGAAATCGTTCTGGATGAGGAGAAGACTGTAACTGAAGAGGATATATATACTCTTCATTCTTTTGCCATAGAGGATGCCTATAAGAGATTCCTGGATGAGAATGACAATTCCGAGCTGAAATTCTACTGCGTAGGAAGCAGTGTTGTAAGATATTACCTCAATGACCTTGTTATGAGCAATCTCGAGAACCACAAGGCCAAGAAGATAGGAATAGACCTTATTGCAACTTTCCTTCCCGATGATGTTGTGGACGGCCTCTACAAGGCTGTTGAACTTGCGGGTCTGGAAGTCGCCAATATGACTCTGGAGCCTATTGCTGCCATTCAGCTGGCTATTCCCGAGAGATTCAGATTGCTGAACATAGCTCTTGTGGATGTTGGTGCGGGAACATCGGATATTTCAATTACAAAAGACGGAACCGTCATTGCCTTCGGCATGATTCCCACAGCGGGTGATTCCCTTACGGAAGTCATTGCACAGCATTGTATGGTTGATTTTAATACAGCCGAAGTCATCAAGCGTAAAGGTGACACCGAGGATGTGGTGGAGTATGAGGACATAATGGGTACCAAGCTCACCATCACAAAAGAGGAGATTGCCGATATTGTTAAAGATGAAGTGGAAGAAATGGCCGATCTTGCTGCCGAAAAGATCAAGGAACTGAACGGGGGTAAGAGCGTAGGCGCCGTATTTGTAGTAGGCGGAGGCGGTATGATACCCGGATATACGGATCTCCTTGCCGACAAACTGGGACTTGCCCATGAGAGAGTTGCTCTCAGAGGCAAGGAAGTAATGAATGACATCGTATTTGAGGAGACAGATCTTAATGTTGATTCTCTTCTTGTTACACCTATAGGTATATGTCTGAACTTCTATGAAGAGAGCAACAATTTTATATTCGTTAATTTCAACGGTAAGAAGATCAAGCTCTACAATAACAATAGCCTGACCATTATGGATGCTGCAATGCAGACTGATTTCCCCAGCAACGGATTCTTCCCCAAGAGCGGAAAAGAACTTAACTTTACCGTTAACGGCAAGAACCGTATGGTCAGAGGAGAGATGGGAGAGCCTGCGGTTATACATCTTAACAGTGACCCGGCTAATCTTCATACCCCAATTAAGGAGAATGATATCATTCAGGTTGAGGAATCAACTGCGGGAGCTGCGGCTACAGCCACCATCGGAGGACTGCCTGAATTCAAGTCTGTTATTAAGGTTAATGTCAATGACAAGCTTGTTGAACTTCCCAAGTTTGCATCCGTTAACGGCGAGCTTCAGTCAGAATATTATGAGATTAAAGACGGTGACGATATAGTCATTCTCGATTACTACACAGTGGGACAGATAGCAACCTTCATGGACATCTCCGTTAATGAAGATAAGGCACCTATCGTTAATAATGCACCTGCGGATGATGATACAAAGGT
>CACZBZ010000087.1 GCA_902779505.1 uncultured Lachnospiraceae bacterium | reverse complement strand
AATGCATTTTGTTGAAGCAAAAGGGATACTGACCGCGAACAGCGGATTCTGTGGAATGAATATATATCGGGGATGTACACATGGCTGTATATATTGTGACAGCAGGAGCAAGTGCTATCAGTTCACACATCCTTTTGAAGATATTGAAGTTAAAAAGAATGCTCCGGAGCTTTTGGAAAAAACACTAAGATCGAAAAGAAAGAAGTGTATGATAGGAACAGGGGCAATGTCTGATCCTTACATGCACTGTGAAGAAGACTTAAAGCTGACAAGAAGATGTCTGGAGATTATAAAAGAAAATGGTTTTGGCATTGCGATTCAGACAAAATCCGATCGTATACTTCGGGATATTGATCTGTTATCGGAGATTAATAATTCTGCGAAATGCGTGGTGCAGATGACACTTACAACTTATGATGATAAGCTGTGCGAAATACTGGAGCCGAATGTCTGCAATACAAAGCGACGGATTGAAGTGTTGGAAGAAATGCAGAAAAGGGGTATAACGACAGTTGTTTGGCTCACGCCGATACTGCCTTTTATCAATGACACAGAGGAAAATATTATGGCAATCCTAAAGGAGTGTGTAAGAGTCGGGGTAAAGGGCATTATTGACTTCGGCATGGGATTGACGTTACGCGAAGGTGACAGAGAATACTATTACGCAGCGCTTGATAAGCATTTTCCGGGAATGAAAGAACGCTATATCAAAAGCTATGGGAATGCATATGAATTACCCAGTCCAAATGCGAAAGAATTGATGGGATTATTGCAGAGAGTCTGTAAGGATAATGGAATCCTGTCAACTCCGAAAGAGTGTTTCAGATATATGCAGGAACTACCGGATAAGTATTCGCAGATGAGTATATTTGATCTGTAAGAAGAAGGGCAAGAAATAGATGATAAAATTGGTTCAGGAAGGTATACTGAAGGAAACGACAAACAGTAATCGTAAAGGATATTGTAATGTATAAATACAGAGAAATGACAGAGGCGGACAATGAAGCTGTAGCAGCTCTCGTAAGAGATAATCTGAAACAGTTTGGACTCGATATCCCCGGGACTGTTTATTTTGATGACGGACTGGACAGGTTGAGTGATTTTTATGGAAATCATGAGCGAAGATATTTCGTTGTAGAGGATGAGGACGGAAAGGTTATCGGTGGAATCGGGTTTGCAAGATTTGGGCCGATGAAGGATACTGCTGAACTTCAGAAGTTATATTTGGCCGATTCGGCTAAAGGTTCCGGTCTTGGATATAAGTTGATAGAACTTATTGAGGATAAAATGCGAGAGGCGGGTTACAAACAGTCATACCTGGAAACGCATAACAATCTTCAAGCGGCCATCCACATCTACGAAAAATCCGGATATAAAGAGATAGAGAGACCAAAGGAAGTGGGTCATTCAACCATGAACAGATTCTTTCTTAAGGCACTATAGGAAGAAAAATATGAATTTCGAATTACACTCGGATTATAAGCCTACCGGCGACCAGCCGCAGGCCATAAAGGAATTAGTTGAGGGTTTCAAAGCGGGCAACCAGTTTGAAACCCTGCTTGGCGTTACCGGATCGGGAAAAACCTTCACTATGGCAAACGTCATTGCGGCCCTTAACAAGCCGACACTGATCATCTCGCACAACAAGACATTGGCCGGACAGCTCTATGGCGAGATGAAGGAATTTTTCCCCAATAATGCCGTGGAATACTTCGTATCTTACTACGATTATTACCAGCCGGAGGCCTATGTACCTTCGTCAGATACATATATAGCAAAAGATTCATCCATCAACGATGAGATAGACAAACTTAGGCTGTCGGCAACAGCATCTTTGTCAGAGAGAAGAGATGTCATAGTCGTATCCAGCGTAAGCTGTATATACGGCTTGGGAAGCCCGGATGATTACAAGGAACTCATAGTATCCTTAAGACCCGGACAGCAGAAGGACAGAGATCAGGTCATAAGAGAGCTGATAGATATCAGATATGACCGTAATGAGAATGATATCGAAAGAGCAACCTTCAGAGTAAGGGGTGACACCATAGAGATATATCCTGCCCAGGGCGGTGACAATCTCATCAGAGTGGAATTCTTTGGCGATGAGATTGACAGAATAGCCGAAGTAGACCCCATTACGGGAAAAATGAAAAACACACTGGAGCATATCGCAATCTTCCCTGCGTCTCATTATGTCGTATCAAAGGAGAAGATCGAGGAAGGCTGCAAAAAGATAGAAGCTGAGCTCAAAGATAGAGTCGACTATTTTAAGCATAATGACAAACTGATAGAGGCTCAGAGAATAGCCGAGAGGACCAACTTTGATCTGGAAATGTTAAGAGAGACGGGCTTCTGCTCGGGAATCGAGAATTATTCCGCACCTTTAAGCAACAGAAAACCGGGAGAGACACCCTTATGTCTCATGGACTATTTTGATGATTTCCTGCTTATAATAGACGAGTCTCATATCAGCGTTCCGCAGATAGGCGGAATGTATGCAGGTGACAGATCCCGTAAGAACACCTTGGTTGATTACGGTTTCAGACTGCCGTCCGCACTGGACAACAGACCCCTTAGTTTCGATGAATTCGAAGGTCACCTGGATCAGGTAATGTTCGTATCGGCCACACCGGGTCAGTACGAGGAAGACCATGAACTGCTCAGAGCCGAACAGGTGATAAGGCCCACAGGTCTTCTCGATCCGGAGATATCGGTACGCCCTGTGGAAGGACAGATAGACGACCTTATAGGCGAGATCAGAAAAGAGACGGGGAAGGGCAATAAGGTCCTGATAACCAC
>CACZBZ010000086.1 GCA_902779505.1 uncultured Lachnospiraceae bacterium | reverse complement strand
ACCAAGCCTTTCAATGAGATATCCGGAGTCGTAACCGAGTTGCAGAATGCTTTTGCCTGCGCCGGAAGAGTCTTTGCGCTCCTTGAAGAAGAGGAGGAAGAGGCAAGAGATGAGACCTTCGGTGAAGGATACAGAGCTGACGGCGAAGTTTTACTTAATGAGATCGATTTTTCATATAGCGACGACAAGCCTCTGATCGAGGACTTCAGTATAGATGTTAAAAAAGGCCAGACTATTGCCATCGTAGGTCCCACAGGCTGTGGAAAGACCACGCTGATCAACCTCCTTATGCGTTTCTATGACATTAAGGGCGGAAGCATCAGCATAGACGGTAAAGATACCGCCCATATGAACAGACATGCCTTAAGAAGTCAGTTCGGAATGGTTCTTCAGGATACATGGATTAAGGAAGATACGGTTCTTGAAAATATCAGGCTGGGTCGTAAAGATGCAAGCAGAGAAGAGGTTATTGCTGCGGCTAAGGAATCTTACGCTCATTCATTTATTAAGAGACTTCCCAAGGGTTATGACACGGTGCTTACGGGCGGCGGAGAAGACTTAAGTCAGGGCCAGAAGCAGCTCCTCTGTATTGCCAGAGTAATGCTTGCAATGCCTCCCATGCTTATACTTGACGAGGCTACCAGCAGTATAGATACAAGAACAGAGATGAAGATTCAGAATGCCTTCCATAAGCTCATGGAAGGAAGAACGAGTTTTATAGTTGCCCACAGACTGTCTACCATTATGGATGCGGATGTGATAATTGTCATGAAGGACGGTCATATAGTGGAACAGGGCAGTCATAAGGAACTTCTTGCCCAAAACGGCTTCTACGCTACGCTCTTTAATGCTCAGTTTGCGGGAAGCGATTAGGAGATAAAATGGACGAAAAATACATGAAGATGGCCATAGCTCAGGCTAAGAAAGCGGCGGCTCTGGGAGAGGTGCCCATAGGCTGCGTAATAGTCTACGAGGGTAAGGTCATCGGACGAGGATACAACAGAAGAAAGACAGACAAGAACACCCTGTCCCATGCGGAACTCAATGCCATAAAGAAGGCAAGCAAGAAGATGGGAGACTGGAGACTTGAAGAATGTACCATGTATGTTACTCTTGAACCTTGTCAGATGTGTTCGGGTGCCATAGTACAGGCAAGAATCCCCAAGGTGGTTATGGGCTGTATGAATCCAAAGGCGGGCTGTGCCGGCTCGATTCTTAATCTCCTGGATGAGCCCAGATTCAACCATCAGGTGGAGATTGTCAAAGGTGTCCTTGAGGATGAGTGTTCGGCTTTGCTTACGGATTTTTTTAAGGCACTTCGAATCAAGAATGCACTTTTGAAAGAAAAAGCCAAAAACGAAGAATTGGACTGATGGAACGAGCCAAACGGAATATATAGTTTTATGAGCAATTATGTTGACTATATATTGTGCGTTGGAATATAATTATATGTAATTTCGAATAGCTTCGAAAGACGAAAAAATGGGGATTTGCCCAAGCTTAAGAGGGGGCAGAATCACGAAGGGGTATATATATGAAAAAACTTGAAGAATATGTAAGAACAATACCGGATTTTCCTGAACCGGGAATAATGTTCAGGGATGTAACCAGTGTCCTTCAGGATGCTGATGGTTTCGCCCTTGCGGTGGACACCATGCTTGACCAGGTTAAGGATCTTGAATTTGACGCTATATGCGGAGCAGAAGCAAGAGGCTTCCTTTTCGGAGCTGCCATGGCATATAAGCTTCACAAGCCTATCCTGCTGGCAAGAAAGAAGGGTAAGCTTCCCTGTGAGACCGTATCTCAGACTTATGATCTTGAATACGGACAGGCGACCATAGAGATGCACAAAGATACTGTAAAGCCCGGCTGGAAAGTCCTGCTTGTAGACGACCTTATGGCTACGGGAGGAACACTGGAAGCTATGGTTAAGCTTACGGAAAAACTCGGCGGCAAGCCGGTGGGTGTATCGGTACTTATGGAGCTCAAAGGTCTTAAGGGAAGAGCTAAGATTGAAGATATGGGCTGCCCTGTATTTGCAGCCATTAGTTATGACGGAAAGTAGGCTATCTTTTTAACTTCTGGAGATGAATTATGGATGACGTAAAATACACATCCACAACTGAAGATGGCAGCCTTGTAATGGATGATGGAAGGATCGAGAATCTATCCTATGTGGATGAGAACGATCTCTACCTTGATCTTATCGATCGTGTGCGCAAATATCATCCCTCGGACGATATAAGCCTTATTGAGAAGGCTTATGAAGTTGCGTCCACATCCCATGCGGGACAGAAGAGAAAATCCGGCGAGGCTTATATTATTCATCCCCTTTATGTCGCTATCATTCTGGCCGATCTCGAGATGGATAAGGAGACTATAGCGGCCGGTCTTTTACATGATGTTGTAGAAGATACGGACATGACTGTAGAGGATCTGGCAGAGGAATTCGGAGAAGAAGTGGCCAATCTTGTTGACGGTGTTACCAAGCTTCTTCAGCTGCAGATATCCGACCCGGTTACAGGTCAGGAAAAAGCTCCCGACAGAGACGACATGCAGGCAGAGAACCTCCGTAAGATGTTTCTTGCCATGGCCAAGGATATACGTGTCATAATCATCAAGCTTGCCGACAGGCTTCATAATATGCGTACTCTTAAGCATATGCCCGTTGAGAAGCAGCAAAGAATTGCCAGGGAAACTCTTGATATATACAGTCCCATAGCTCAAAGGCTGGGTATCAGCAAGTGAAAGAGAAAAGTATATTCAGGATATAGTTGATACGGTAAGAAGACAGCTCACCGATGCCGGAATCAAGACAACGGTGGACGGTCGAATCAAGCATTTCTTCTCAATATACAAAAAGATGAAGAACCAAAACAAGGCCATTGAAGAAATATATGACCTTTTTGCGGTTCGTATCATAGTGGACACGGTAAAAGACTGTTATGCCGCTTTGGGTATCATACATGAGCTTTATACTCCCGTTCCGGGAAGGTTCAAGGATTATATTGCCATGCCCAAGGCCAATATGTACCAGTCCATCCATACAACCCTTATAGGAAAATCGGGACAGCCTTTTGAGATTCAGATCCGTACATGGGAGATGCATAAGGCTGCCGAGTACGGTATTGCCGCACATTGGAAATATAAAGAACAGTCTGACGGCAAGAAGGGTGAGTTCGGTGAAGAAGAGAAGCTGACCTGGCTCAGACAGATTCTTGAATGGCAGAGAGACATGCTGTGGGCAATAAGATGGTGGGAGCCAGAGTTAACGGACGTCTTGTCAATCTTGATTATGAGATCAAGAACGGCGACAAGGTTGAGGTTGTTACTTCTCAGAATTCCAAGGGCCCAAGTCGTGATTGGCTTAAGATAGTTAAGTCCACACAGGCCAAGAATAAGATCAATCAGTGGTTCAAGGCTGAACTGAAGGAAGACAATATTGTCCGAGGTCGTGATGCCATGGCCAATTATTGCAGGACTCATACAATAGATCCGGCTATAGTCAAGAACCCGTCCTATGAAGCCAAGATTATGACCAAATACGGCTTCAGAGACTGGGATAATGTTCTTGCGGCAGTAGGTCACGGAGCTCTTAAAGAAGGCCACATCATCAACAAGATGATGGAATATTACGAAGCGGAACGCAGGGCCAATATGACCGATGAGGAGAAGGCTGCGGAGATAGCTGAGAATGCTCAGAAGCCTGCTCATATGCGAGGTGCAAAATCCAACAGCGGTATTGTCGTTAAAGGAATTACCGACGTATCCGTAAGATTCTCCAAGTGTTGCAGTCCCCTTCCCGGTGATGAGATTGTGGGCTTCGTAACCAGAGGAAGAGGAATATCCATTCATCGTACCGACTGTATCAATGTGCTCTGCATGCCCGACAGTGACAGGGTAAGACTTATTGATGCGGAATGGCAGGATACACCGCAGGATGACAATGAGGAAAATACATATGTTGCCGAGATAGTAATATATGCCAATGACCGTAAGGGACTCCTGGTTGAAGTATCGAAAACTCTCACTGAGAAAGATATAAGTATTATGTCCGTTAATTCACGTACCTCCAAGCAGGGAGTCGTTACCATGGCTCTTATGTTTGAAACTACGGGAAAAGAGCAGCTCAATTCAGTGGTTGAAAAGCTCAGACAGGTTGAGGGCATCATAGATATCGAAAGACGTAACAATTAAATCATAATAAAAAGACCCGGGCAGCTCCCGGGCTTTTTTGAAAGGACATCTTATGTTGAAAATCGGAAGAATCGTATTAAGTGTATGTGCAACAAACTGCTATTTTATATATCACGAGGGAGAGAAAGACGTAATTGTCATCGATCCCGCTGACAGAGGCGATTATATATTTGAAGTACTTAAAAACAACGGATTTACCGTTAAATATATTCTTTTGACCCATGGTCATTTCGATCATATATGGGGTTGCAGCAGACTGAGACAGCTTACAAGCGCTCCGGTATATGCTCTGGACATGGAACAGGAAGTTCTTGAAAGTGCAAGACTCAATTCTTCAGAAGCAGCCGGAAGAGCCTGCACCGTTAAGGTGAACAATTACGTGCATGACCTTGATGTTCTTGAATTAAACGGATTCAGAATACAGGTTCTGGCAACTCCCGGTCATACAAAGGGTTCTTGCTGCTATTATTTTATGGATGA
>CACZBZ010000085.1 GCA_902779505.1 uncultured Lachnospiraceae bacterium | reverse complement strand
GATCTCAAGCCTGATTCCGAAGATGATAAGGTAATAAAGTCATATCATGTGGATCATAAGAGTGCGGAGATTATAGAGTACGTGGCAGCGAAGAATCATTTACGCCCCGGAAGATAGAAGCATTATAACCCTTGTATTCTGCCATGTTCCGTTTCCTCTATGATTTCTTCCAGAATGTCTACTGCACTTGCAACCATCTTGGGGCAGAAGTCTGTAAAGAGGCCTTCCTCTCTGGCTTTTTGTGCCCCTTCCGGAGTAGAGATATCGTATCCGAGAAGATCTCTGCATCTGTAAGAGGCATTTGCTTCCTTAAATCGGCTCATCATAAGATTAGTAACACGAATGGCAGTCTCCCGCTTTTTTTGATCACCGATCTTGGTCTGACCATATAATAGCCCCAAGACCATGAGCGCACCGGTACAAGCTCCGCACACTTCACCCTTACGCATTCCGCCGCCAAAACAGGATCCCAGTCTGAATGCCTGTTCTTCCGATATACCGCATTCTTCCGAAAAGGCCGCAAGCACCGCCTGCGAGCAGCTCATATTTGAATTAAATACTTCGATTGCCTTGTCATGTTTATTCTTTTCGACCATCTTCATATCACCAGTCCTTTAAAGCCCTGTACTCTCAGGAAGCCCTGTATTCCATGAGGGTTGTGTTTTGCCAATTACCGAACCTGTCTTTGGCAATACGCTCCCTTTGATCAGTTTTGTTCCTATTCCTTTCCCTCGATGATTCTCATCCACGTATACGCTCATTTCCACGCATCCTCTGTATGCACAACGGGACGATGAGGGACTGATAGCAATCCAGCCAACCACTTCACCGTCTTCTTCGTATACATACCTGCATTCCTTTATATGGCCGCTGTCCCATTCTTTGAAGGAAGGACATTCCGTATTAAAGGTCGACTTGCCGGTCAGTATTCCCTGCATATATATATCTGAGACTCTGTCCCAGTCATTCTTTGTCATCTCTCTGATCATCGCTTTCTTCGACCTTTCTGCATGCTTCATTATATATACGGAGAGCCTCCAGGACATTGTCCTGATCCTTCTTTTCGATCATTGAAAAGACCTTTTTAAATTCCACATACATATCTTTTTCTATTTTTTCAAATCTGGCTTTCCCGCTCTCGGTAAGTTCCAAGACAACGCTGCGTCTGTCTGTCTTAGAAGCCTCCCTTGTAACAAAACCTTTCTTCACAAGTTCCTCGACACTACGACTTACTCCGCTCTTGTCTATCTTCAGTATCCCGGCCAGTTCCTTAATACAGATTCCCGGCTTACGTCCTATCTCTACAACTAAAAAACACTCGGTCTTACTGACGCTGCACTGACAACAATCCGCTTGATTGATATTATCCAGATGACATTCCAATTCTCTTGTATATTCACGAAACTGTTCTATTTTGTCCATCAGGTCCCCTCCTTGAATTAGATGATATTCGCATTAGTTGCTTTTGTCAACTATTTATTCAACATGTTCAGGTTTTCACCGGAAGCAAATAATGGCCGGCAGAAGATGCCGACCATTACTAGTTAAAACAAACCCATTTTTTCACGCCCCTAATATTTCCTTATTCATTTCTGCAAAGATTTGAGGATATCAGCATATTCATCCACATGTCTCGAATGAAAACTGTGATAGCTTGCTTCTACTTCTTCCAAACGACCGTAATCCCCCAGAAGTGCAGCTGCCTCCTTTGCATTTTTATCTGATGTTGCACACAGATACACACCGTTTGCATCAATGCTTTCTTTTTCATGTATTATTATACACGGAACGTGAACATCAGAGAGAATCTGTCTATGTGTGTAGCCATTATTCCATGATAAATCATAGAAATGCTCTCCATATGTCAAATCATAATCCGGAAGATACTGATGAACACTCCATGCAATCGAAGGAAGAACACCGATTTTTACAACCTCACCGGGATGTTTCTTGTGATATTTTTCAGCCAGATTGGGAATACCACCGTACTTATCTCCAAAGTAGCCGTGTCTTAAAGAATATGCTTCGTAGCACTCACTCTTCTCTGACATATTATACTCATGAAGCGGTTTATATGTATTTATATAAGCAAAACTGTTTTCCCATTCGCCTTCCTCAGTTGAGAATACCGGGGGATCCTCCATAACTACGCCGGAAACATTTTCTCCTCCGTATGCCCCAATATATGCCGCAGTAAGGGCACCATTGGAATGTCCGGCAACAACTGTAGGTTCCGCTATAACATTGTCGATAAACCAGATCAGGTCGTCACCGTTCACATCGATATAGTACAGACTTTCATCATGTGAAGACTCGCCGTGACCATATACATCAACCGCGTACACGTGCCAATCCTCGCTTAGTTTTCCAAGCGTCATCGCATAAGACTCCCACTCGCCCATCTGACCATGTATAAGAAGCAATGCCGGCTTATCATTTGCAACTTCACCGTAGTTTATTACATTTCCATTAGGAAGAGTAACCTGCTGCTCTATTGCTCCTGTTTTCTTTAACGCCGCCTCATACTTATCGTACCAGTGCATGTTGCGGTAATAGTATATTGTGAGTGCAGCCGCCAATAACAAAGCAATTACTAATATGCAGATACCTACAATCTTTAACGCCTTTTTCATACATCCTCCCGGATTCATATTTTATATGAAAATTGTATTACACAATTAGCGGATGTTCTACCAATCACACTTGTCATATATTTACTATTTTTGTTATCTTTGGTTGCAATGTGTTTGTTCCTCTCTTTCAAAACACCTCAGTAAATAAAGTGCTCCGTCCGCTCCATGACCTCATGTATAGTCCGGGTATCGATGCTGACAGTCCCGGTCTCCAATGAGTGATTACATTCCGGATACGAAAACATCTTTATGCCAAGCGCTTTCGCTTTTTCTTTCACCGCGTTCACATCAGACCAGGGATCCGCATCCCCGATAAACGCCACAACATTATTCCCCGGAAAAGTAAACGTCTCTTCAACCGGCGTATACCATACCTGCTTTGCCTTTATCCCATGATCTGATACATATTTAGCCGCAACGACCGTTCCTATGCTTTTGGCGATAAAAACAACATCTTCATATTCGTCAAATACTACATCCTTCAACTGCTCTTCCGTCTGCTCAAAAGCAATCTCTCCGGCCCTCTTCATCATGGTGACATCGCCCTTAACCTTCTCGGGCATGTCATGATACTCAATATGGATTAGGTCATATCCTGCGCTCTGCGCCAGCTTCGTAGCATAGTAAAGCAATGGTTTATCCTTGTGATATCCGATTCCCGGAAATATAACGGCAAGTTTTTTCGTTGTCATTTCTTAATTTTATCCTTTCGGAAATATTTTATATTCTGATATAGCATCATTATATACCCATACTGTCCGGATTAAGCAAAAAATCAAAAACGCTCATAACAAGAGTTCACAAATATTTCACAAATATTGTTAGCACTCTCTCTTGACGAGTGCTAATATAAGTGCTATAACATAATTGAACAGAGGAACAGAGAAGACCAAAAGAAC
>CACZBZ010000084.1 GCA_902779505.1 uncultured Lachnospiraceae bacterium | reverse complement strand
GGGAGGCCTTCTCAAGTGAAGAAAAGAATTATCAAGGCGGCCCTGATCCTGATCATTACAGGTATTATTGCCACTATTGGAATTATTGAAGTAAACAGCAACTCTTATAGTGATAAGAATTATTATTATGCCATCGCTGACGGAGAAGAGATCGAGATGTTTGAAAAAGACGGAGTCTATTATCTTTTTCTGCCATCATATCTTGATGCCGAGGATGTGAGACTGTCGGGAAACGCAAAGAAGCTTCCTGCTGACAAGATATGCATAATGGAATCAGACAATATTGCCACTGTGTATATCAACCTTAAAAACGGTTTTTTAAGTGAAATATATGAAGATGAAGCCTTCACTTTGTCGGGTGAGATCAGAACGGTATATGCGGATGGAAGAGAAGATAAAGATCTTAAGCTTTCTTCTTTTCACGGAAGAGGCAATTATTCATGGAATACATGGGATAAAAAATCTTTTTCCATAGGTCTCAAAGAAGAGAATTCTCTGTTAGGACTGTCTTTAGGATATAATTATGCTCTTCTTTCCAATGCATCAGATCCGACACTTATCCGCAATGATATTGCTCATGGGCTTGAAGAAGCTGCAGGCAGAGAATATTACGTGAAGGGAGAATTTGCCGATCTCTATGTCAACGGAGAATATCTTGGCAATTATTATCTGTGTCCTACGGTGGAAGTGGGAAAAGACAGGATCGACATAAGCAATCTCGAAGAGAGCATGGATGCCGTATATCATAAGAGCAATAAGAACGCCTTCGATTCCATAGAAGAGGACAGGTACAAAGCTGTTGATATGGAAGAATATGTGGAAGACATTACGGGCGGCTATGTTGTAGAGGGCGAATTTGTCGAAAGATATGAGGCGGAACTGGAAGAGAATAAAGGTGCTTTTGTAACAGAAAGCGGAGAATGTTTTGTAGTAAAATCCCCTTCCTATATATCCGAAAAACAGGCGATCTATCTTGCAGACAGATTCGATGAGGCTGAGAGAGCAATCCTGTCAAAAGAGAGTATAGACAGTGTGTCCGGTAAGCGGCTTGATGAGCTTGTCAATCTGGAATCAATTGCAAAAAGATATCTGGTTGAAGAGATAGTCAAGAATTATGACGGTGGCGTATCAAGTGAATACTTCTATAAGGACAGTGACCTTACAGACGGCAGGATATCTGCGGGTCCGGGATGGGATTATGATATGAGCCTGGGCAATTATCTTGACTGGATGGACTATAAGCATGAGTCTGCAGAAGGGCTTACAAAGCTTAAAAATACATCTACGGATGCGCTGTGGTATGAGGCTCTCTATGATAAAGAGGATTATAAGAATATAGTAACAGCCGTATATAAAGAATCTTGCGAACCTTGCCTTGCTGAATTGATAGACAAGGGTATAGATGAATATTACGACAGACTTAAGGCATCAGCTACCATGGATGCTGTCAGATGGTCATCCATGTATGAGAACTTTGGATACAGGACAGCCGACAAGAATGAATATGAGAAGCTGAAAGAATATATCAGCGTAAGAAAGGCTTTTCTTGATAAAGAATGGATTACAGAGTAGAGAACAAATATCTTATAACTGAAGATATGATCGCTTATATTCCAAGGCTTTATGGAAAAAGACAGTCATGGAAATAACGGAACTTATCTCATAAGAAGTCTTTATTTTGATGATATGAATGATTCCTGTATGAGAGAGAATGAAGACGGATATGACAACCGTGCAAAATACAGGATACGAACCTATGATAATGACTTAAGTCTTATTCATCTGGAAGAAAAAAGCAAGAAGAAGGGATATACTCATAAAGAGCAGATCAGAATATCGGAAGCGGATATGAGAAGTTACATGGACTGTGGGGATATATTCAGAGCGACAGCTTCTGTACCGGAGTTACGTGATGATATGCCGGGCCTTCAGAGGAAGCTATATGCGGATATAGAGACCAGACTTATGCATCCCGTGGTGATCGTTGAATATGAGAGAACAGCTTATATCCATAAGATGGGTAATGTCAGGATCACTTTTGACAGGAATATAGGAGCAAGTGACGCTGTAAGCTCTTTTGACAAAGCGGATGCCCCTATGCGCCCCATACTTCCTGCGGGAACCCACATACTTGAAGTCAAATACGACGAATTGCTTCCCGACCACATTAAGGATATAATTGACACGGGCAGATTGCAGAGAATATCTTATTCAAAATATTACAGTTCCAGAGAGAACCTGATGCGCCTGTAGACGAATTCAGAATAAACAGCTTCAAATAATGAATTGGATTTGAGATTGGGAGATAATACATGACAACATTTTCGGATGCATTAAAAAAATCATTTGTGGAAGGTTTCGCCGGTGGAGGAATAACAACCAGCCAGGCGGTGATAATACTTCTGGTTACTTTCCTTATAGGAATCTACATCTTTTTTATATATAAGCTGGTCAACAGGTCGGGAATGTATGACAGGACTTTCCATGTTGCCATGGCAATAATATCCGTGATAACAGCGGGAATTATCGTGGCCATGCAGTCAAGTATAGTGATATCACTTGGTATGGTGGGCGCTCTTTCTATAGTAAGATTCAGGACAGCAGTAAAAAACACTATGGATCTGCTTTTTCTTTTCTGGTCCATCGGAGAAGGTATCATATGCGGCGCGGGACTTTTTAAGATCGCGATCCTTGTAGCATTTGTAACAACTCTGGGAATATTCGTACTTGAATATCTTCCCATGAACCGCAAGCCATATGTACTTCTTATCAACTGCAGCAATGTGGATCTTGAAGATAAGATCAAAGATACTGTAAAGAGTCTCAGCAGTTCTTCTACAGTAAAATCAAGAAACCTAAAGAATAACGGGTTTGATATGATATTTGAGACAGTAACAAAGAACGAGAAGGAACTGATCAAGCAGCTTTCTGAGATCGAAGGAGTGTCACATGTATCCCTTCTCAGCCATGAAGGAGAGATAAGATAATGTATAGGTTGGATATACATGCGGATGATTATGGATTGTCAGAAAGCAATGCCCGCATCTTAATAGAAGCCATAAAGCAGGGAGAACTTAACAGTATAAGCATCATTCCCACCATGGACTGTTTCCCTGAATGTATGGATATGCTTAAGGAGGCATGGGACTCATTTCCCGTTAAGCCGCTTATAACAGTCCACATTGATCTTGTGGACGGCAGATCTCAGGCCGACAACAGCAAATTCATAACCAATAGCTGGGGAAGCTTGTTTTTGGCAAGTTGCTTTTCACTTAATAAAAAAGAGATCAAAGCAGAACTTGTCAAAGAGATCAAGGCTCAGATCGTGAAAGTTGTGGATGCTCTTCCTCAGATGAAGGAGCTAAGACTTGACAGTCATATGCATACACATATGATACCCATAGTTGCGGATGCAATGTGGGAGGCTTATGATATATATGCCGAAGAAAGAGGAGCGGATGCACTTCCGCTTACATTTGTACGTATAGCAAGAGAACCGGCAGGACCTTTCTTAAAAAAGACCGAACTATATAAGACATATTCACCCATCAATTTTGTAAAGAATATGATACTCAATATCCTTGCAGGTCGAATTGAGAGACAGTGTAAGAATAGAGGCTTGGAGAAGACACTTCTCTGGGGACTTATCATGTCAGGAAATATGGATATTGACAGAGTAAAGACCTGTTTTGACAGCGTATGCGATGTGGCTAAAAAGAAAGACAGATATCTAGAGATCCTCTTCCATCCGGCAGGAATAATGGCAGAAGAGAGACAGGAATGTCATAATAAAGATGATATAGCAGCATTCTATCTGGCTGACGGAAGAGCGACAGAACTGAATGCAATACAGAATTTGAGGGAATTTGCAGCGAAAGAGTAGATCAATGAAAAAGATAAGTATTATTGTACCCTGCTTTAATGAAGAAGAGACAATTGAATTATTCTATAAAGCTGTTAAGGACATGTGGAAGGAAAAGATGACTTCCTATGAAGCTGAACTCGTCTTTATAGATGACGGTTCTAAAGACCGTACTCATGAACTGCTTAAGCAATTGGCGGCTAAAGATGAAGAAGTAAGATACACATCTTTTTCCCGCAATTTTGGCAAAGAGGCTGCCATATTCTGTGGCCTGAAGCAGGCTACGGGAGATGCTGCAGTAGTGCTCGATGCAGATCTTCAGCATCCTGTTGCCACTATAGCTGATATGGCTGCAAAGTGGGAAGAGGGCTATAAGGTTGTTGAAGGCTTCAAAAAGAACAGGGGAAAAGAAAAGAAGACTCATGGATTTTTTGCAGGCCTCTTCTATGGATTGATCAGTAAGCATTGATGTACTCAATGATATGACGGAAAAGGATACATTCTTCCGTGCCATGTCTTTCTGGGTGGGCTTCAGTTCAACCACTGTTGAATATGAAGTGGCAGAAAGAGCAGGAGGAACAACCAAGTGGTCAACCTTCTCGCTTTTCAAATATGCCGTTAAAAACCTTACATCTTTTACCTATACTCCCTTATATATCATAGGTTTCTTGGGAGGAGTGGTCTTCCTTATAGGACTGGCTCTTGGAATTGATGCAGTTGTGACATATTTTACCCAGAGTACAGTTGGCGGTTATCCTACACTGGTAGTGCTCATAGTACTTGCAACAGGTGCCATCATGTTAAGTCTTGGAATCATATCGGTCTATATTGCCAAGATGTTTGATGAGCTTAAAGACAGACCGAGATTTATAGTTCAGGATAAAAAATAATATTAAGGGTCCGGTTATGCCGGACCCCGTTTTGCGTGTTTAAGGTAATTGTATGAAAGGAAAAGGATGATAAAGAAGAATTACCACACCCACTGCAGTTATTGTGGTCATGCCAAGGGTGATGTTGAAGATTATGTAAAAGAAGCAATAGATAAGGGCTTCGAAGTCCTGGGAATGTCGGATCATATACCCTATCCGGAAAACGACTGGGGTGACAGAATGGATTATTACTTTAAGGATGAATACCTTGAAAAAGTAAGAGAATGCAGGGAAAAATACAAAGACAGGATCGATGTAAAAATGGCTTTTGAAGCCGAATATGTGCCGAAATACAGAGACTACTATAAGGAACTGAAGGAGAAAGAGCAGCTGGATTATCTTATCCTTGGCCAGCATTTCTTCTTTATGGATGATGGAAGTCTTGTCAACTGCTTCGCTACGGTAACTGACACAGAGCAGTATATAAGATATGCCGAAGCCTGTGTCGAAGGAATGAATACAGGCATCTATGCATACCTCGCGCATCCCGATCTTATATTCAGGAACCGATTGGCCCCCGATAAGAATACGGAAAAAGCAATAGATATATTACTTGATGCAGCCGTGAAGAACGACTACATATTGGAGATCAACGCCAACGGCTTCAGAAGAGGCATAAGAGAATTCCCTGAAGGAAAGAGATATCCCTATCCTGTAGATACATTCTGGGACAGAGTAAAAGGAACGAATCTTCGCGCAATCATCGGCTCGGACTGTCATGATCCGTCTTTCCTTGCGGATGAATGCGTAGAGATTGCGGAAAGATTTGCCTTGGAAAAAGGCCTTAGACTGATAGATACAATATAATAGCGAAAAAAGCCCTGTTTGAGCGGACGGTTTTATTGATCTGTTTCGCCTGACAGGGCTTTTTTTATTGAATTTATTAAAAAAATATAAACTGTGTTGACAAATAATATTATACGACGTATATTATAGCCATAAACAATATTATACAGCATATAATATTAGACTTGAAATAGAACCAAAAGGAAAGGAGAAGCATCTATGGTATTCAACACCGGAGCAGCATTGCTTGATGCAATCGTGCTTGCAGTAGTATCCAGAGATACGGCCGGGACCTACGGTTACAAGATAACCCAGGAGATCAGAACGGTAATTGCCCTGTCGGAATCGACACTTTATCCCGTACTCAGGAGATTGCAAAAGGATGACTGCCTTGAAGTATATGACAAAGAATACGCGGGCCGTAACAGAAGATATTACAGAATAACAGAGCATGGCAGAGCCCAGCTCAATCTCTACAGAACAGAGTGGATGCAGTATTCGGGAAAGATAACTAAGCTGTTCGACGGAACAGGCGCTAAAGTTGCAGGAGGAGGAGAAGAGTAATGACCAGAAGAGAATAT
>CACZBZ010000083.1 GCA_902779505.1 uncultured Lachnospiraceae bacterium | reverse complement strand
ATGAGCGGTAAAAAAGAGAACCAGCACAAAGTCTACGAAGGTGAACTGATAATAAGAGAATCCACAAAAAAAATATGATGGGACAATGTCCCATCATTTTTTTTGCTCATGCGTCTGCAGATGCGTCTTTATAAACGACTCATATTGGAGTTGTGATATTTCGGATCTTCGGTCACATCCTGATCGAACCAGTCGGGAGTCACAAAGGCATTGGCTTCTTCTATACTGTCGAATTCCACTTCCGCAAGAATAAGAGATGCTAAGCTTCCTTCGAACACGTCAAGTTCAATGGTATATTTCCCATAGGGAAATATCTGGTCTTTTTGATTATCCTGCCATCAGCCTTTTTGATGAGGTGATGGTAGGCTTCTTTATTGAGAGGAAGATTGTATTCTTCTCTTGCCATAAGGCCTGACCCTTTATATGTCATTATATAATCTTCGTCCTGACGTCTAACTCTGACAACCGGGTCGGTGTTCAGATAACCCTGCTCAATCTTATGATATTTGAAGTTCTTCAAATCCGGTAATTCTTTTATCAAAAACTTTCTTTCGATTTCCATTTTATGACTGTCTCCTTGTGAATACTATCAGTTGAATTATAGCAAATTTTTGCTCTCAGGTGTATAATACGGAGGAAACTGAAATACGAAGATTCATTTCTGAGTAAGAAGACATCGCATATATTGCGATGAAGGAGGAAAAAATGAAAAAGAAACTACTTAAATGAAAAAGAAACTACTTAGCATGATGCTGGCAGTGTCAATGACTGCTCTGGCATTGACAGGATGCGGAGCTGCATCTGAGGCGGAAAGCACTGTTGAGGAGCTTGTTGCCGAAGAGACGGAAGAAAGCATTGTCGAAGAGACAAGTACGGAAGAAATCACGGAAGAAGAGACAGAAGCAGCCGTTGAAGCGGATAACACCACAATGGCTATGGTAGGCGTACTTAAGGGGCCCACAGCTATCGGAACAGCTTTTTTGAATGCATGGGCAGATAAAGCCCTTACAGATCAGGAGTATGTGTTCACCATGGAGACGGCAGCCGATGAACTTCTGCCCCTTATAATTAAGGGCGAGATAGACATTGCCCTTGTACCCGCCAATGTGGCATCTGTCTTATACAATAAGACCGAAGGCGGCATATCTGTTATAGATATCAATACATTGGGGGTTCTCTATATGGTATCGGGAGACCAATCCATAACCGGGCCCGCAGACCTTGCGGGTAAGACAGTATATCTTACGGGAAAGGGAACAACTCCCGACTATGTACTTCATAACATACTTGAAGCCAACGGATTATCTGAGTCGGATCTGACTCTTGAATACAAATCAGAACCTACGGAAGTAGCTGCAATTCTTGCACAGAACAGTGATGCCGTAGGCCTTCTTCCCCAGCCCTTTGTAACGGTTGCATGTTCCAAGAACGCGTCACTTTCCGTAGTAATGGATCTTACGGAGCAGTGGGATGCCGTTAATAAGGACAGTCGTTTAGTAACAGGTGTTACCGTTGTCAGAAATCAGTTCCTTGATGAACATCCCAATGCAGTAAAGAGCTTCCTTGCCGAC
Organism: uncultured Lachnospiraceae bacterium; assembly: GCA_902779505.1. Taxonomy (GTDB): domain Bacteria; phylum Bacillota; class Clostridia; order Lachnospirales; family Lachnospiraceae; genus Colinaster. The sequence goes on along the minus strand of CACZBZ010000083.1, from coordinate 2,037 downwards.
CATGCAAGAAGTGTGGATATGGTATATGAGGATACGGACATGGCTGCCCAGCTTACGGCAGAATTTGGTATAGTTGACAATGAGGATGTGGCCCGTAAGGCAATTCCTCAGTGTAACATCGTGTGTATACAGGGAGAAGAGATGAAATCGGCTTTAAGCGGATATCTTAAAGCTTTGTACGATCAGGACCCTTCATCAGTAGGAGGTAATCTGCCGGGTGAAGAATTCTATTACATTCAGTAAATACGGAAAAACAGCATTAAGTGTTATATTCTGGCTTCTTTTATGGCAGTTGTTAAGCCTATGGGTGGCCAATGACTTATTGCTTGTGGGTCCTCTGGGGACGATTCTTCGCCTCTTTGAACTTCTGCCGGATAAGACATTCTGGCTTAGCATTGCAGCTTCCGGTTTGAGAATCCTTTCCGGTTATCTGATCGGTTTTCTTACAGGCGTACTGCTTGCGATATTGTCATTAAAGCGACCTCTTTTGGAGGAACTGTTAAAACCTTTTATAGCTTTTTTGAAATCGGTACCCGTTGCGGCATTTGTGGTGCTCTTTCTCATATGGTGGAGGAGCAATGTGCTGGCGGTGGCCATATGTATCTGCATAGTAGTTCCGCAGATATACATAAACACTTTGGAAGGCCTGAAGGCCACGGATAAAAAGCTCCTTGAGATGGCTGATGTCCACGGAGTTTCACTTTTGGGAAGACTGCGCTATATCTACAGGCCGGCGCTGAGACCCTACATGGAATCTGCTGTAAAAGTGTCCATGGGTATGGGCTGGAAATCGGGCATAGCGGCCGAGGTTATCGGAATGCCTCAGACATCTATAGGAATGAGGCTTTATTCATCCAAGATCAGTCTGGATACGGCGGGAGTTTTGGCATGGACTCTTACCATAATCGCCATCAGTTTTTTGACGGAGAAGATTGCATTAAAGCTCTTGGATCTCTTGATGAAGCGAAACAGTCCCATAGAGAATTCGAAAGAGAAGGAGTCCGGACAGGCCGATATTAAGCTGACCCTTGCGGGCATCTGCAAGAATTATGGCGACAAGTGTGTGCTTAAGGATTATGACGCCGAATACAGAACCGGCGAGACCTATACTCTGAGAGAAGTATCCGGCTGGGGAAAAACAACCCTCTTTCGGATCATATCCGGTCTGGAGAACAGTGATGCCGGGGAGATAACAATAACAGGCAAGTCCGGGGGAACAAAATTGTCATACCTTTTCCAGGAAGACAGACTCTGTGAGGATTATAATGCGGTCAAGAATGTTGCCCTTGTCTGCGGAAGCGAAAAGAAGGCAAGGAGCATTCTCTTAAGGCTGCTTAATGAGGAAGATCTGGACAAAGCGGTTAAGGAACTCAGCGGAGGCCAGAAAAGACGAGTGGCAATAGCCAGGGCTTACAGCATTAAGTCTGACATAATCCTCTTGGATGAGCCTTTTAACGGTTTAGATGATCTTAGCAGACAGACTGTTAAGAAGTTCATGGAAGAGGAAAGCAAAGGTCGTATAACGATTGTAGCCTCTCATATTGATTGAAAATGTCGTAAGGCGGAAGGCGAAGATTTAAGCCTGAAGAAGGCGGAAGGAAAGAACATATGGAAGAGACCAGAGTGGCTCTTATAGGAATAATTATCGAAGATAAGGAAAAGGTGGCGGACCTTAACGCCCTGCTGCACGATTATGAGCAGTATATCATAGGAAGGATGGGAATCCCCCACAGAACAAAGGCTATCAACGTGATAAGCGTTGTCATGGATGCACCTCAGGATGAGATAAGTGCCCTGTCAGGCAAGATAGGGATGCTCAAAGGTGTGAGCAGCAAAGTTATCTACGACAGGATACGAGACTGAAGAGCTGCCTGAAAACAGGAAAGAGATAAGAGAAGCGAAAACAAAATTTCGCTTCTTTTTTCTTTGGAAAAATTTAGAAATATTTTATAGTCGGGACTGCCGAAGTTTGTTGTATTTACACATTTCTTGTGATATAATTTTGTGGCGACTGTGATTAGAAGAAGAAAATGCAGT
>CACZBZ010000082.1 GCA_902779505.1 uncultured Lachnospiraceae bacterium | reverse complement strand
GCCAGCGTTCATCCTGAGCCAGGATCAAACTCTCATGTTAAAAGTTTTTTCCGTCAAGAAAAACGTTAGCTTTTCTTTCCTTCTTTACCTTGTATAAGGTTGTTAGTTCTCTGAATTATTCTTTTAGGTCTTCCTCACAGAGTTTGAAAGCCCTTTTTGGAATTGTTCAGGGTTGCATTGCTGTTAAGTTTTCAAGGTTCTTCTGCATCTCATTTCCTCGACGCAGCTTATTTAGAATATCACCCGAAGATTTTAATGTCAACACCTTTTTTACAAAAAAATTAATTATTTTTAAAAAGCTCGGAATGCGCATTATTAGGGCATTACGCCAACGTTTTAACTCGATAAAGAAAGCCGTATCTGCCAGCAAGCAGATACGGCTTAAAAGATTCATTATTTTAGAACAGTTTCATCGTTCCTTTACTGTCTCCATACTTCATTGTAAGAGACATACTTCCTATTGAAGTCGTTCCGTCAGGTACTTCAAAGATAAGGACCATTTCATTATCTTCACCCGGTGCCAGCTTTCCTTTATAGGTAGACATGTCATCCAATAACAGAGTGGGCTGTGAATATACCTTATTGTTACCGTCTATAACAATATAAAAAGATCCGTTCTTTGAAAACATATCAAAGTCAGCTTCCTCAGCAGAGGTATTAACCACATTGAACTTAACAACGCAGAGCTGATTGCCGTCTGTTGCATCCAGAGCCATAAAGAAATCGTCTCTTCCGTCTTCCGGATAGGACTCTGTCAAAGAATAGCCCGTATAGCTGACCTGGAATTCATCCATTCCATAGAAAGATGAAGGATTGCTAACTTCGGGAGCAGTCTCAGCAACTGCCGCCTGTTCGGATGAAGATGAATCCGAATCGCTCTTGCTCTTTGAAGTATTGGCAAGATACTTTTCGGCCGCAGCCTTATAAGCTTCTTCCTTGGCTCTTCTTTCTGCTTCCTTGGCTTCCTCTTTTTCCAGATCACTGTCCTTAAGAAGACTGCCCGAAGATATGGATGTATCATACTTCAGAACAAGACCTGCCGCATATTCAGTTACCAGGTTGGTCTCTTCTTCCGTCAGTTCCGGATAAGCCACCAGACTGCATCCTGTTAAAGCAAGGGATGCACACAGACACAGAAGAGTTGTTATCTTTCTTTTCATACTTAACATAATATCAGAAACAAGCCTACTATTCAATCTGTCTTTTATTTTGACCTGCTGCTCAATTCAAACCAGAATGCCACACCGTTGTCGTAGTTCTTTACGCCATAGTTCTGATTCATTGATTCCATTATGGCTTTTACAATGGAAAGCCCTATACCGCTTCCACCATAAGCTCTTGTACGAGCCTTATCGACCTTGTAGAACTTCGTCCAGATCTTATCGATACTCTCTTCAGGAATAGGATCCCCTGTATTAAATACGGTAGTCCTTACTGTTCCGTCTTTCTCTTCCACTTTAATATCAATCTTCTTTTCACCCGAGCAATGATTAATGGCATTGGACAGATAATTGGTAACAACTTCCTCTACCATGAACTCATCCCCCCATACATATAGAGGTCTCCCCTGGGAATAAGTGATATCAATATCCTTAGCTTCCATTAAAATCTGTGAGGATTCCACAACCGCTTTAATAAGAGCCAGTATGTCGAATCTCTCCATAGTCGCCACATTCTCTCCGAACTCCAGCTGATTAAGGCTTAATAGTTTTTGAACCATTGTATTCATCTTCTTGGCTTCGTCAACGATTACATCGCTGTAATACTTCTGGCTCTCCGGATCTCCGTCATTAACTCCGTCGGAAAGACCTTCAGCATAGCCCTGTATGATTGCAATGGGGGTTTTAAGCTCATGAGATACATTGGAAAGAAATTCCTTACGCATCTCATCTATCTCTGTTTTATGCTCTATATCCTTCTGCAGTTCATTATTGGCCGTCTTAAGTTCCGAGATGGTAGACTCCAGCGAATCCGAAAGCTTGTTGATGTTTTCTCCCAGAACCGCTATCTCATTGTGAGCCTTTCCTCTGTATTTTGCATCAAAATCAAGGGAAGCCATTTTTTTCGATATATCCGCAAGTTCCATAACCGGCTTTGCAATCTTACCTGACACAAACCATATGACAACGGCAGTTATAAATAAAGCTATTATTCCTATATAAGCAAGGAATCTGTTGGAAATATCCACACTCACCTGGATGCTTTCAAGAGGCGATCTGATCAGTATGATATCCTCGTTGGAAAGAGTTCCTATCAGATCTATGTATTCGCTGTTACTTCTCTCATCCTTATTGATGGTTATTTCATAATCATCGTTGGATATAAGAAGCTTCTCACTTACATTCTTTTCCGCTAAAGGTTTCTTATCTTTATAATCCATCACCTCATCCGGAGGAGTACTGTCTTCTTTAATAGGAGGCTCCGGTTTTATTCCTTCTATCTCATCAAGAAAAAGATGATCCCATATGCGCATCCTCAGATCTTCTGGATTACGACCGTTGTATACGACCACCTTGGAATCCGAATCTATTACAAGAACATCAAGGGAGTATCTGTCACACTTCTTATCCAGTTCATTTGTGAACTCCTCCGTCCCGAATGTTCCGTCAGCAACAGACTGATTAAGCTGATTGTAGGCATCCCTGAGTACTCCGCTTTTTTCTCTTATGTAATAATCCTCAAGCCAGACATTATTAACGACCCACACAATCAGAATAATCAGGGCCATTAATCCTGTAAACAATATGGGCAATTGCCATTTTATGGAGTATCTGAAATCATTTCTATTATTCTTCAAATTTGTATCCCATTCTTTACCCATTTTGCTTCTGAGCTTCTTGACATGAGTATCAATGGTTCTGGCATCTCCGAAATAGTCATAATTCCATACGGAATTAAGTATCTTCTCTCTAGAAAGAGCTATTCCCTTGTTCTCAACAAAATAAGTAAGCAGTTCAAACTCTTTAAAACTGAGTTCTATCTCCGCTCCGTCAACAAAGGCCTGATGTGCGGACTTGTCTATTTTTATTCCGCCGGCCTCTATCACTTCTTCGACACTGCCTTCACCGGATCTTCGAAGCACCGCCTCGACTCTGGCTACCAACACCTTGGGGCTGAAAGGCTTGGTTATATATTCATCCACTCCCAATTTGAAGCCCTGGAGTTCATCCCTCTCATCACCCTTGGCTGTAAGCATGATAATAGGAACCTGCGAATACTGTCTGATCTCTTTAACGGCACCCCAGCCGTCAAGTCTGGGCATCATTACATCAAGGATGACCAGATTGATATCTCTATTCTCAAGGTATATGTCCACTGCTTCAACTCCGTCTGAAGCCTCCATGACCTTATAACCGCTCTTTTGAAGAAAGTCCTTGACCAGCTTGCGCATACGTTCTTCATCATCTACAACAAGTATCTTAATTGGATTCATACATTCCTCCGTTAAGTTCTCTTTCCTT
>CACZBZ010000081.1:2587-5496 GCA_902779505.1 uncultured Lachnospiraceae bacterium | reverse complement strand
CCGCATCCTGATACACAGCATGTACCCATACCACGGGCAACAACTGCGGCATGAGAAGTCATACCACCTCTTACTGTCAGGATACCCTGAGCAGCCTTCATACCTGTGATATCTTCAGGCGATGTCTCGAGACGAACAAGTACTACCTTTTCGCCCTTTGCAGCCTGTGCCTCAGCTTCATCTGCTGAGAATACTACCTTACCGCATGCAGCACCGGGAGATGCTCCCAGTCCCTTGCCGAGAGGTGTTGCAGCCTTAAGTGCAGCTGCATCGAACTGAGGATGAAGCAGTGTATCAAGATTACGAGGATCGATCATTGCTACGGCTTCTGCCTCTGTCTTATGTCCTTCATCAACAAGGTCACATGCTATCTTGAGAGCAGCCTGAGCTGTTCTCTTACCGTTACGACACTGAAGCATGTATAACTTCTTGTTCTCAACGGTGAACTCCATATCCTGCATATCATGGTAATGATTCTCCAGGATATCACATACCTTTGTAAATTCGCCGTAAGCTTCAGGGAACTCCTGCTCCATCTGACTGATTGGCATAGGTGTACGAACACCGGCAACAACGTCTTCACCCTGAGCGTTCTTAAGGAACTCCCCCATAAGCTTCTTCTCGCCTGTTGCGGGATCACGTGTGAATGCAACACCTGTTCCGGACTCATCATTAAGGTTACCGAATACCATAGGCATTACATTAACTGCTGTACCCCATGAATAAGGGATATCATTGTCACGACGATATACGTTTGCACGAGGATTGTCCCATGAACGGAAAACTGCCTCGATTGCAAGCTTGAGCTGAACTACGGGATCAGAAGGGAAATCTTCACCTAACTGCTTCTTGTATTCAGCCTTGAACTGCTCTGCAAGTTCCTTGAGATCGGCAGCTGTAAGATCTACGTCATACTGAACTCCCTTTGCATCTTTCATCTTGTCGATGAGCTGTTCAAAATACTTCTTTCCTACTTCCATTACTACATCCGAGAACATCTGGATGAAACGTCTGTAAGAATCATAAACAAATCTTTCGAATTTTGGGTCCGGATTACCGGCTATCATGGCTGCAACTACTTCGTCATTAAGACCAAGGTTGAGGATGGTATCCATCATACCGGGCATCGAAGCTCTTGCACCTGATCTAACTGATACAAGTAAAGGATTCTTGAGATCGCCGAATTTCTTGCCGTTGATCTCCTCCATCTTCTTAACACCGGCCATTGCCTGATCCATGATCTCATCATTGATCTTGCGGCCATCTTTGTAATACTGTGTACAAGCTTCAGTTGTAATTGTGAAGCCCTGAGGAACGGGAAGTCCGATGTTAGTCATCTCTGCGAGGTTTGCACCTTTCCCACCCAGGAGGTTACGCATTCCTGCGTTGCCCTCTGTAAACATATAAACCCATTTTGACATACACTTTCTCCTTTTTTTTACAATTTAGAATACAAATTTATCAGAAAAGAATGCATCAAGGTCGTCAATCTTGATCCTCTCCTGCTCCATTGTGTCTCTAAACCTTACAGTCACACAACCGTCTTCCTCTGAATCAAAGTCATAAGTGATACAGAAAGGAGTTCCGATCTCGTCCTGTCTGCGGTAGCGCTTACCGATATTGCCCCTGTCATCGAATTCGCAGTTGTACTTCTTGCTGAGTCCTGCATAAATCTTCTCAGCGCCTTCGTTTAATTTCTTAGACAAAGGAAGTACCGCGATCTTAACAGGTGCAAGCGCCGGATGGAAATGAAGAACAGTTCTGACGTCTCCCTCGCCGATCTCTTCCTCATCGTAAGCGCCGCACAATGTAGCCAGGAAAAGACGCTCAACGCCCAGTGAAGGTTCGATAACATAAGGAAGGTATTTTACCCTCTTCTCGTCATCGAAGTAAGTCATGTCCTCACCTGATACATTCTGATGTTGCGTAAGATCATAATCTGTTCTGTCGGCTATTCCCCAGAGTTCTCCCCAGCCGAACGGGAACAGGAATTCAATATCTGTTGTTGCTTTTGAGTAGAATGAAAGCTCTTCCGGATCATGGTCACGAACTCTCATCTCTTCAGGCTTCATTCCCAGTTTCTGTAAGAAATCTATACAGTACTGCTTCCAGTAAGCGAACCACTCAAGGTCTGTGTCGGGCTCACAGAAGAATTCCATCTCCATCTGCTCGAACTCTCTTACTCGGAATATGAAGTTACCCGGTGTGATCTCGTTACGGAATGATTTACCAATCTGGCAGATTCCGAAGGGGATCTTCTTACGGGATGTACGCTGTACATTCTTGAAGTTAACGAATATACCCTGAGCTGTCTCAGGTCTTAAGTAAACCGTGTTCTTGGCATCTTCCGTTACACCCTGGAATGTCTTGAACATAAGGTTGAACTGTCTGATGTCTGTGAAGTTATGCTTACCGCATGTAGGACAGGGTACGTTATTGTCCTCGATGAATTTCTTCATCTCTTCCTGTGACCAGCCGTCTACCGAAGTCTCAAGCTTCAGTCCTTTTTCTGCAGCATAATCTTCGATAATCTTGTCTGCACGGAATCTCTCATGACATTCCTTACAGTCCATAAGAGGGTCAGAAAAACTTCCGATGTGTCCGGAAGCTACCCATGTCTGTGTATTCATAAGTATCGCACAGTCAAGTCCTACGTTAGTGGGGCTCTCCATAACGAACTTTTGCCACCAAGCTTTTTTGATGTTGTTTTTTAATTCCACGCCGAGTATACCAAAATCCCATGTGTTGGCGAGACCACCGTAGATCTCACTACCCGGATGAACAAATCCTCTGGACTTAGCCAAGGCTACAATTTTGTCCATTGTTTTTTCCATAATTATCTTTGCTCCTCCTATTTAGTTTGGCCTACTAATTATACCAAAAAATTGCGTACATTTACAACTGAATAA
>CACZBZ010000081.1:0-2505 GCA_902779505.1 uncultured Lachnospiraceae bacterium | reverse complement strand
AAAAAAAAGAGCAGGGGGGCCTGCTCTTTCGACCCGGAGCTGCCCCGCCAAAGGACAGCCCGAGTCAAGTGATAGTGCATCAATTATTACATGCAGCTAATTGATACCGGGTATAACCGTACCTGCACGCAATGAGAAATATGTTCCTCCGTTGCCTGCTCTGTACTCAACATAGAAATCCATGTTTTCTGTAGGAATCAGCATAGAATTGTAATTGATCATCTGCTGAGGTATTGCGACTTCCATAAGTTTCTGGATTGTCGCCTTATCTTTCTCAGGATCCAATACTGTTTCCTGCGTCATTCCTGTTTCTTCATCAAAATTGTCGTAATCGTATACCGTTACTTTTGTGATTTCATCGTAAGGAATCTTGCCTTCGATCTTATCCATATCTACGCCTGCTTCCTTAAGATAAGCCAGTGTGTTCTTATCAGAAGGATAGATGCAGTATCCATACATGAGATCATAGTATGTTTTACTGTCATATGTGCTCAGATAGATGTAAGGAATCTCCTTAAGGTCATCAAACTTTCTGTTCTCAAGATCCTGCGAATATGCTGCTAAGAATCTGTCTGTATCAACATCCTGAGATGTGAATACTATATCTGAAAGTCCGTTGTAAGCCTCAATACGCTTGATAGCACCTGTTGCCTTGAAATCATCCACCTGATATTTGTAATTCTTGAATGCAGACGACTCATAAATATGAGCTGTTGCTTCGTATGTCTCATTAATGCTTGCATTGTATGATCTGTATACGTCTTTTCCGTTCTTCAGATGGTAACAGATTACGTAAGAATTATTTTTTTCTGCACTTGGATCATAAGGCTCTTCGCCGAAACACATGTCTCTGTTACGCTTGAATGCATTTCTGGTGGGATTGAGTGCTACTATACCGCACTTACCGAGTTCAAGACCGTCTGCGTTATCTTGACACTTATTGACTCAACTTCATCATCCTTAGGTAAAAATCTGTCGTAATTGAATGCATCGTACTGGAAGATCAGTGATATTACTGCTGCAAGCACAAAGGCCGCACCGAACTGCCATACATTCTTAAGAAGCCCTCTGAAATCCAGTTCAAACACGAACTCTAAAAGGGCGTATGCCACAAGCCCTACGATGACGAACACAAGCCAGTACCAAACCACGTCAAGTCCCGATGATATTGCGAATACCATCATGCTGAATGCCAGCATTGCAAGTACGAGTACAAGGACTCTGACTATGGGCTTGATTATGTTGTAGCATAGAGACTTGCCTGTTGCTTCTGATGGTCTGACTTTATAGAGGAAATATCCTATAATTGCGAAGGCAACTGTCTCTATAACTATTGCTACAAATGCAGCTGTGTTGAAGTCACCGCTTACGGGTGCGACATTGAATATTCTTATGGGCTTGATAAGCGCATAAAGAATCTCATGTCTTACCGGTCTGTTGTAGTAGTATGTCTGGAAACATGATGCATAATACTGATTAAGTACCAGCTCAAATGCCGGTACAAAGAATAAGAATGCCACTGTTCCGAAGAAGCCTACAACAACGTTGCCTGTAAGCATAATTGCGATAATTGTCACATTGTAGAAAAGTGCAAATATCACAATTGAAACAAGTGTTGATACCCAAAGATGTCCCCCGATTCCGTCGGTCAAGTATCCTTTACCTGCAAGAACTGCTGTAGAGAACAATCCGCAGATAAGCTGTATAAGAACAACAGGAACAATACCTGTAAGGTATTTTGTAACATAGAGTTTCTTTCTGCTGATCGGCGCGCTGTGATACAGATCAACAGCAGATTTCATATAGAGATAACTGAATACAAAAAGTGCTATTGCTACTGCCGCAAATGCAAGTAATACGCCGCCGAATCCGTAATTATGTATTACAAAATAACGAATGTTGTCGAGAAGTTCTTCTCTTGTCATGTAAGTGTTGAGCTCGTACATGTCTATGTCCATTAAGAGGAAAAAGGGTTCTGCCATAAACATGATGATGAATAATACGATGTATATCCAACTCTTTCTGACTGTTTCTTTTAGTCCGAATCTATTCAATGATATTTTTGATGTCATAACCAACGACCTCCGTCTCACTAATGAAAACGACCTCCGTCTCACTAATGAATATCTCTTCAAGAGATAAAGGTAAAATCTCCTGGAATATTGTGTTTACACCTCTTATGGCTGCTGAAAGATCTTCCACCGAACCTCTTACCGTATATGTGTTAAGGGATCCTCTGCTTTCCTCTGTCAGCACTTCCACGCTATTTTCGAAGTTTGCTTTGTCAGCATCGGACTCAAATACGGCCTGGATCTTATGTATGTTGAGCTTCATATCATCCATATCTCTTGAGAAGAGAATTCCTCCCTCGTGAAGAAGGCCTACGTGGTCGCATATGTCTTCCAGCTCTCTTAAGTTGTGAGAAGCTATTACGGGAGTCATTTTTCTGTCTTCCATATCTGCTATGAAGAGCTTCTTAACTGCCTGTCTCATAACAGGATCAAG
>CACZBZ010000080.1 GCA_902779505.1 uncultured Lachnospiraceae bacterium | reverse complement strand
AGCTGGAGCCCTTATCACGGAGCGATATATGCCATTACCCAGTCTATGGCAAAAGTAGTGGCATCCGGCGGTGACCATAAGAAGATCAGATTTACCTTCCAGGAATATTTCAAGAGAATGACTGAGGATAAGAGCAGATGGGGACAGCCTTTTGCAGCTCTGCTCGGTGCTTTTGATGCTCAGGTCGGATACGGTCTTCCCAGCATAGGCGGTAAGGACAGTATGTCCGGTACCTTTAATGATATCGATGTACCTCCTACACTTGTGTCATTTGCGGTAGACGTGGCCAAAGCAGGTCAGATCATAACTCCCGAACTCAAGAAGGAAGGCAATAAGATCGTAAGATTCGCAATTACAAAGGATGATTACGATATTCCCGTATACAGAAAAGTTCAGGATATGTTCAAGGAAGTAAGAAGACTTATCAGTGACGGAGTCATTGTTTCGGCATATGCTCTTGATTCTTACGGAATTGCGGCCAGCATAAGCAAGATGGCCTTCGGTAATATGCTTGGTGTGGAATTCGAAGAGGATCTTGAAGCGGATGAACTCTTTGCAGGTTCTCTCGGTGATATAATTGCCGAGGTTGATAAGGACAGAATCGTTGAGATCGATGCGGATTATGATCTTATAGGAACTGTAAGAGACAATGCTGTCTTCGAGTACAGAGGTTGTGAGATTTCTCTTGAAGATGCCCTTGCTGCATGGAAGAAGCCTTTGAATAAGGTGTTCCCTTATACGGCAACAGAGGATAATTCACAGGTTAATATTCCTGTTCACAATGAAAGCAACATTTACGTATGCAAGAACAAGGTTGCAAAACCTCATGTATTCATACCTGTATTCCCCGGTACAAACTGCGAATATGATTCAAAGAAAGCTTTTGAAAGAGCAGGCGCTGAGGTTGAGACAATAGTCTTCAAGAATATGACATCGGATCAGATCAGAGATTCCTTCGATGCATATGTTAAGGCAATAGACAATTCGCAGATTATCATGTTCCCCGGTGGTTTCTCTGCCGGTGACGAACCTGACGGATCTGCAAAATTCTTCGCTACGGCTTTCCAGAACGAGAAGATGAAGGATGCCGTTATGAGAATGTTAAATGAAAGAGACGGACTGGTACTGGGTATCTGTAACGGATTCCAGGCACTGATTAAACTGGGACTTGTTCCCAACGGTGAGATAACGGGACAGAATGAGAATTCTCCGACTCTTACATTCAACACGGAGAAGGAAGATTTGTTGCTCCCAAGGAATGGCTGGATAAGCTTATTGCAAACGGTCAGGTTGCCACTGTTTATTCCGACAGACAGGGTAATGTCAGCATGGATGAGGAATACAACATTAACGGCTCTTATATGTCTATTGAAGGTATTACATCAATGGACGGCCGTGTATACGGTAAGATGGCTCATTCGGAAAGAAGGGGCGACCATGTTGCCATTAATATCTACGGAGAGCAGGATCTGAAGATCTTTGAATCCGGAGTTGAGTATTTTAAGTAATCAGAATTTTTTATACGAAAGACTCAGAGCAAAAGACGGATGCCCTTGGGACAGAGAACAGACCCACATGAGTCTTAAAGCTGCATGTATCGAAGAGGCTTCGGAAGTGATATGCGGTATCAATATATATGACAAGACAGGCAGCCCCGACAACCTTAAGGAAGAACTGGGGGATCTGCTTTTGCAGATAGTTATGCATGCCCAGATAGCTTCGGAGGAAGGCCTTTTTACTATGGAAGACATATGTAAGGAGGTTGCCGATAAGATGGTGAGACGTCATCCCCATGTATTCGGAGAGGTAAAAGCGGACACCTCGGATGAGGTTCTGAAGAACTGGGACAATATCAAAAAAGAAGAGAAAAAGGGCAAGGAATGGATGGATGAATATCTTCCCGATGCCTTTAAAGAATCAAAAGAACTGATAGATAAAGCCGTTTGTTGTGCACCCTGCGCATCTGCATGTCTTGAAAGAGTGAGAGATATCTTTGATGTGACCGTTTTTTATTACAATCCCAACATAACGGATGCTAATGAATACGAAAAAAGAGTGGATGAGATTAAGCGACTTATTGACATCTACAACGAAGAGGGCAAGGCCGAACACCACGGAGAGATCTCTCTCTTATGCGGAAGATATGACAGCGAGGAGTTCTATGATATTGCAAGAGGCTTGGAAGACAGTCCCGAGAGAGGGCCCAGATGCCATAGATGTTACGAACTGAGAATCGCGGAGACTGCAGAACTTGCAAAAGAACGAGGCTATGAATATTTTGCAACGACCCTTACTTTGAGTCCTCTTAAAGACGAGCAGGTTCTGAACAGAATCGGCTATGCCCTTCAGGACAGAATGAAAGAAAAAAGCGAAAGTGATAACAGTCCATTATGGCTTCCCTCGGACTTCAAAAAGGAAGGCGGATACCAGAGGAGTATAGAGCTGTCAGCCAAATATAATCTTTATCGCCAGAATTTTTGCGGATGCGAATTTTCAAGGAGAGAAAGAGGGATATAAGCCCACAATAGAGTGGAAAATGAAGGTTATCTATGATAAAATTACAGAGTATGTGTCCATGTTCACATACTCTCTATTTTTGTAAGAACAAGAAGGATTATTATATGAAAAGTGTACTTGAATTAATATCTGAAGAAGTAAAGGAAGCCTTTAAAGCCGCAGGTTACGATGAGAATCTGGGAAATGTGTCTGTCTCAAACAGACCCGACCTCTGCGAATATCAGTGCAACGGCGCTATGGCAGGTGCAAAGCTTTATCATAAAGCTCCCATTATGATTGCAGGTGAAGTAGCGGAAAAGCTTGCGGGAAGCAAGATATTTGAAAAGGTGGAAGCTGTGGCTCCCGGCTTTTTGAATATGGATATAAAGGGAGAATGGCTGGCTGAGTATGTGGCTGAAGAAGCCGGAGAAGACAAATTCGGCCTTGAGACACTGAAGAAGAAAAAGGTAATCGTTGATTACGGCGGACCCAATGTGGCTAAGCCTCTGCATGTAGGACATTTAAGAAGTGCTGTTATCGGTGAAAGTGTTAAGAGAATATGCAGATATATGGGCCATGATGCCATCGGTGATATTCATCTGGGAGACTGGGGCCTTCAGATGGGCCTTATCATAAGTGAAGTTAAGGAGAGACAGCCCGACCTTCCTTATTTCGATGAGAATTATACAGGAGAATACCCCAAGGAAGCTCCTTTTACAATATCCGAATTGGAAGAGATATATCCCACAGCTTCGGCTAAGAGCAAGGAAGATGCGGCTTTCAAGGAAAAGGCCATGGAAGCCACCTTCAAGCTTCAGAGTGGCGTGAGAGGATATCGTGCTCTTTGGGATCACATAATCAGAATAAGTGTTGCGGATCTTAAGCGTAATTATGCCAATCTTAAGGTGGATTTTGATCTCTGGAAGGGTGAAAGTGATGTTCACGACATCATTCCGGGCATGGTTGAATACATGAAGGAAGGCGGATACGCTCATCTGGATGACGGTGCACTTGTAGTGGATGTCAAGGAAGAGACGGACACCAAGGAAATGCCTCCTTGTATGATACTTAAGAGCGACGGAGCATCCCTTTACAATACAACAGACCTGGCAACCATTATGGACAGGGTCAAGAATTACAATCCGGATCAGATTATATATCTTACGGACAAGAGACAGAATCTCTATTTTGAGCAGGTCTTCAGATGTGCAAGAAAGACTAAGCTTGTAAAGCCTGAGACAGAGCTGGTTCATATCGGTTTCGGAACCGTCAACGGTAAGGACGGCAAGCCTTTCAAGACAAGAGAAGGCGGTGTGATGCGACTTGAATACCTTATCTCGGATATCGAAGAGAGAATGTATGAGCGTATCAGTGAAAACAGAGAGATGAATGAGGCTGAGGCAAAAGAGATTGCCAAGACAGTCGGTCTTGCGGCAATCAAATACGGTGATCTCAGCAACCAGGCTTCAAAAGATTACATATTCGATGTAGACAAATTCATCTCATCGGAAGGTAATACAGGTCCTTACATTCTCTATACCATTGTAAGAATCAAGTCCATTCTTAAAAAGTATGAGGAGATGGGCGGATCTGTGGCAGATGTAAGCTTCAAGACTCCGGATAACGCATCCAGCAAGGATCTTATGAAGGAACTGACAGGCTTTGCTCCCATGATGAAGACTGCATATGATGAGGTTGCTCCTCACAAGATATGTGCATATATCTATGGCTTGTCCAATGCTTTCAACAGCTTTTATCATGAGACAAGAATCCTTGCGGAAGAGGACGAAGAGAAAAAGAAGGGTTATATTGCCTTGCTTTTACTTACCAAGGATATTCTTGAGACCTGCATCGATATACTCGGATTTGATGCACCTGACAGAATGTAGTTGTAACCGGAGATTCTACCGGGAGGAATTATAAATGATATTCAAATGTAAGAATTGTGGCGGTAACATCGTCTACAATCCTGAAAAAGGAAAAATGTGCTGTCCTCATTGCGAGAGCATAGACAGTGAAGATAAACTGCCGAACACAGGGGACATGATGATATGTGCCAATTGCGGTGCACCTTTGGAAGGAACCGTTAAGGAGCATACATCTGCTTTTAAATGCCCCAACTGCTCCACATATACAATCCTTGAGCCCAGGGTTGAAGGAGAGTTCAAGCCGGATTTGATACTGCCCTTCAGCGTGAGCAAGCAGAAGGCTATCGACAACATGAAAAAGGAATTCGCAAACAGGATATTTACTCCCAAGGAATTCCTCAACAGAGCCACTGTGAGCACTATGGAAGGTACATATGTGCCTTTCTTCATGTATGACTACGATACATCCACTCATTACGTGGGAACGGGTACAAAAGTCAGACACTGGACCAGCGGAGATTATGAGTACACAGAGACGTCCTACTATAACATTGTAAGAGATATGGATGCGGGATTCGACAGGGTTCCGGTGGATGCATCCGATTATATGGACGATCAGTATATGGACCTTATGGAGCCCTATGAATACGAAGCTCTTG
>CACZBZ010000079.1 GCA_902779505.1 uncultured Lachnospiraceae bacterium | reverse complement strand
CCTCACGACGGACACCCTTGCTTTCGGCTATATCCTTCCCACTACCGGGCGGATTCGGGACTTTAACCCGTTAGAAACGTGCGCCGCTAGGCGCACGACAAAAAAAGAATGCTCTCTGTATAATACAGAAAGCATCCTTGTAATTTGATTTCTTGCTTTATCCGTGGCCGGCGAAGGCCGGCGAGGGCCAACAGATAGCCGGCGAGGACCAACAGATAGCCGGCGAGGGATTGTCTAAGTAAGGTCACCGCGAGAGATTCCCTTGGCGCTGTTGATGAGGCCCAGGAGACCTTTTTCCTTTATAAGGGCTATTCCCTGGCTTTCATCTCCGAGAATTATCAGATTGTCGCCTGTCTTAATATCGAAGATCTTTCTCGCCTTGGCAGGAATAACGATCTGACCCTTATCTCCCACCTTGACCATGCCGAAGATATGCTTTCCTTTTGGCGGTATGGCATATCCCATGTTGTCCGAATCATTCTTTTCATAGGAGATAAGGTCATCCATGGTTACGCCAAAAAGCTCCGCCAGTTGCTTGCACCTCTCTATGTCCGGCAACGACTCTCCTGTCTCATATTTTGAAAGTGTCTGTCTGGATACGCCTATCTTCTCGGCAATATCCTCTTGCGACAGATTGTTAATCTTTCTTAATTCAATGAGGTTATCAGCAAAACTCATTATTTCTTCTCCTTTTTTATTCCCAGAACACACCATCTTATGAAAGGTATGCGGCTCATGATCTCATACAGAAGGAACGAACCAGCGAATGCCGCTGCTGCAACAAGCAGATATACAATGACAGGCGCAAGTGACGGACATAGTGTATGCAGATACCATCCGCAGACAGCTATCATCAGATAATGGAATACGTAGAGGCCCCATGACTTTTTGCGCATCCACTTTGAGAAAGCGTTTTCAAAATTGCCCCACTTTTTCATGAAAGCAAGTATTCCCAATGTTCCAAACCAGGCGTATACATTGCACATGATTGTATCCAGCACCACGTGCTCCGGATAAGGCTCATCACGACCTCATGGGATAATACAAAATATCCGATCAGGAAACCAAGTCCGTAGATGCCGAATCTGTACACCACTATCATAGGTGTATTGAGTATCTGCGCTGCTCCGTATACCGGAATGACAAGAAGGATCAACACAAGAAGGTTGGCCTTGCCGCAGATGTTGTAAAGTCTGTCTTTTTCGATCTTTCTGATCAGTATAAGTATCAGGCTGAAGATCCAGAGCATCTGCAGATACCAGAGAGGGCCGCAGCCGCTGACTGCCATTATCAGGAAGAGAATCGGCTTCGGCACATTGCCCATTGAACCAAATGCACCGGACATTAACATGTTGTAATAGCCGAGAACCCAGCCGAATACCAGAAGGCCGATTGTTGAAGGTACAAGATATTTTCTCGTCCTTACTCTGATGAATTCCTTCTCTGTTCGCTTACCCAGTTCGTAGCGGGCTGACATGCCGGATACCACAAACAGAAGCAGCATGAACCAGGGATATACTATGTACTGATATGTATCCTGGGGCTGATGTTCGCTGAAGGGACCGATAATGCCGTGTGCTACTACCCCGTTGAATATGTAAATTACATGATAGATGACAACCAGCACTACTGTTATCCAACGAATATTGTCTAAGTATGTCTTTCTCATATTTCTACCACCTTTGCTAAATATTTTAACATTTTTCTTAATTATAAAAAAGTAAGCTTCGCCTGTCTATCAAGCAAAGCTTACATTTTGGGTCAAATTATGTTAAATATGGTTGCATATCTCGGTCAAATACAAAAACGGGGTGCCAAGTCACAGCACCCCGCTATATTCAAAATAAGATCAAAGTTCTCTGGGACCGTCTCCGATCTCTACTACGTAGAATTCGCATTCAAGGCCGCACTTTTCTTTGTATTCCTTGGCAACCTCTTCTTTGAATTCTTCGATGGATGCATCGGCTACTATTGATACTGTACAGCCGCCGAAACCGCCTCCGGTTATTCTTGAACCCAGAACGCCTTCTACTTTCCATGCAGCATCAACAAGTACATCTATCTCAGGACATGATACTGCGTAATCATCTCTGAGTGACACATGTGACGCATTCATAAGCTGACCGAATTCCTTGAGATCATTCTTCTTAAGGGCTTCAACAGCCTTGATTGTTCTGATGTTTTCACATACTGCGTGAGTTGCTCTTGCTCTTACCGTAGGATCTGCTATCACACGTGCATGTGTGGCATAGTCCTCTGCGGACAGGTCGCCCAAGGTCTTGCAGTCAACTACCGTCTGAAGCTGTTTTAATGCCTCTTCACATTCTTTTCTTCTGGTGTTGTATTCTGAATTAACAAGTGAATGCTTAACCTTGCTGTTGGTTACCACGATCTTGTAGCCGTTAAGGACGATGGGTGCATATTCGAATTCAAGGGTTGCCGTGTCAAGGAAGATGGCATTGTCCTTCTTGCCCATTGCTGATGCGAACTGATCCATTATACCGCAGTTCATACCGTTGTAATTGTTCTCCGAATACTGACCCATGACAGCCAGATCCTTATTGCTCACATCGAAGCCAAACAGGGTCTTAAGCATGTATCCTGTAAGCACTTCCAAAGATGCGGAACTTGAGAGTCCCGAACCGTTTGGGATATCTCCGTAGAGAAGCAGATCAATTCCCGAAGGCAACTTGTAGCCGTTTTTCTCAAATGTCCAGATCACTCCCTTGGGATATGCCGTCCACTGTGTCTCTTCTTTCGGTCTCATGTCTGACAGAGAAGATTCGATTATTCCAAGATCTGCAAAATTCATGGAATAGAGACGCAGTTTGTCGTCATTTCTTTTTCTTACTGCTCCGTATGTACCAATGGTCAATGCACAGGGAAATACGTGTCCGCCGTTGTAATCGGTATGCTCTCCTATAAGATTAACTCTTCCCGGTGCAAAGAATACCTGCACTCCCTCAGCGTCTCCGAATACTTTCTCAAACTCCTGAATCAGTTCTTTTTTCATACCTTCCGCCTTTCAATAGTCTCTTATTATTTCAAGGGCTTCCAATGCGTGGCCATCATAATCAAACAATGCCTGATTGGCCCACTCATTTCCTCCCGGCCCCTTTTCACCTGTGTATCTCAGTGCAGCTTCCGTAGCCCATCCGCAACCGGGCACCGGTACCCATCCGGGTTCCCAGTAAAAAAATCCCAAGCCACCGTCTACGGAGCTGATAAGTTCCATGACATGCTTCATGAAATCAGACTGTCCCTTTGGCGTCATGGGATATTCCAGCTTGCTTACAAGTTCTTCTTTCGTGGCATATCCTTTGCGTTCGCCGGGCTCAAGTCCTTCATATTCACTGTAGTCTTCCATGGAGAATCCCATGGATACTTCGGCTATTACAATGTCCTTGTGGTATCTGTCCGCCATGTCCTTCATGTTGTATTCAAGGTCTTTTAACGAACCGTGCCAGAAGGGATAATATGACATGCCTATGATATCAAAATCAAGTCCTCTCTCCATGTAGTGATCGAACCAGTCCACATACATGGAATTGAAGCCGCCGTTGTCGAGATGGATCATCTTTTTTATTGAAGGATCGGCATCATTGACAGCTCTTATGCCTGCGGATACGAACTTAGCTATAGCGTCATATTCGGGCTTTTTGCCATAAGGCCAGAGAAGTCCGTTGGTTATCTCATTGCCGATCTGAACCATGTCCGGCTTAAGGCCTGCCGATATCATCTTATCAAGCACAAAGGCCGTGTAGTCATAGACCGCATCTGCCAGTCCTTCCGTATCAAGACCGCGCCATGCCTTGGGTATGATCTGCTTGCCGGGATCCGCCCAGAAATCGCTGTAATGGAAGTCAAGCAGGATTCCCATATTATGGGTTTTTGCACGTCCCGCTATCTCAAGAGTCTTCTCAAGGTCATTAGTGCCTGCTCCGTATTTTTCACCATTCTCATCATAGGGATCGTTCCAGATCCTTAGACGCACATAGTTGCAGCCGTATTTTTCAAGGATGTCAAAAGATGTCAAAAAGGTCGCCCTTATTGCCCTCCCTGTCATAATATACGGCGCCGCACTCTTCCTCTTCAAGGATGGTTGATATGTCCATTCCTTTTATAAAATCCGTCATTTTACCTCCGCCTAAACAGAAATGCTTCTTTGCCTTGCGGCGACAATGCGACAATCAGTCAAAATCGGTTATCCTCTCATACATCTTACGGTACTTCATACGGATGATCTCATTTTTTGCCAGTATATCCTCTTCATCCAATAGTATTCTTTCTTGTCTTTGTCGTAGAACATGTCTATGTCCAGATCCCTCATGAAGCACATGGGGCATCTGTAATTCAGTCTGCCTTTGCCAGCTTGAGCCATGTGGTGAATACCTCCTTATTGCCGATTTCTGCCTGAGTTCCCAGTGTAAACATGGGTGAGAATGCATAACCCTCTCTGATATATGTGTATGCATCTTCCCTGTCCGTTGAGACGGATACTGCAGTTTCGATGGCAGGGATCACTGCCTTGGCCTCCTTTGAGCCCTTGACGCCCGCTTCTCTGCATCTGTATTCGTAATCTATTCTCTCATTGCCTGTTGTAAGTACGATACCCGTCATATCTTCGGGATATTCCGTGGTTCCGTAGCAGGCCACCATGTATTCGTTGATTGTTACCTTGGCATCGGGCTTGGACATATCAAGGATATGTCTCTCGATTTTGATATTCGAAGCACCCTCTTCGAAGGATATAACTGTCTGAAGCTTCACTGTCAGATCGTAGAACTCGATATCCACGGGATCCAATGTGAGGATTCTTGTTTTTCCTTCTTCGCTGAAGGTCGCATGAGTTCTGCATAGTGCCAGATCCACTTCTTCGCCTTCATAGCATATCTTGGCACTTCTGATGGTTCCTTCTCCTGCGTAATGGGTAAAATAGCCCGCCCTGTACTTCTCCTGTATCAGGAAAGGATATGAAGCATCCTGGACGTGCTTTGTGCCGATACCCACTTCCCATCTTAACTTGGCCGCATAGGGTCTCAGATCCACAATGGCACCGCCCTGGTCCATATTCACCTGGGCACGCATGTAGGGATCGCAGTACCAGAAGAGCTGCTTATTGGATCCGTATAATATATCCTTCCACAGAGCGCATTCAGGCTCTGTATATGTCTTGTTCTCTCTGTAAAAGTCGGCAAATTCCGACATTGTCATATCCACAAGCTGACCTTCTTTTTTCAGATCACCGTAATATGCCATGCCTTCTTCATATGACTTCTTCAGCAGTTCGTAAGGTGCTTCCCATCTGCCCATCTTGTTGAGCCAGCCGGGGCCTACGAACATCATGTTGTAGGAATATCCGTTATTGAACTTTGCCAGATGTCTGTACTGGTCCACAAGATTGTAAAAATAAGGGAATTCCCATGTCTTGCTGTCGTATATCATTCCTCTGAGCACATTCTGGGGATGGGTTCCGAAGTTGGAGCCGTTGCCGTCATAGCATGCCAGAAGATCTCTGCTTAGGTGAGGGATAGCCACTATTCCCGAATCCTCCTCTTCGTTGGCTGCCGGTGCATGTGTATTCTGCTTTGATGGGATCCATGGATTCCAGGGACCTCCGTCGAAAAGTGTATACCATGAATTGTTGCAGGTATGATAAGCCTTGGGGCCCTCTTCCCAGCATGTTGCAACAGCACACTTGACGCTGGGATATTTTTCCTTGATGTAATTGGTAAGGTCCGCGTCCATGTAGTAGGAACCTGTTGATTCCGGATAGAATCCGAAGATGTCGTGGAACTTGCCGAATACGTCATCCACTATCCTTTTTTTATCTTCCATGGAGAACATCCAGATACAGAAGTCTTTGGTATTGTATTTCTCTCTGAATTCCTTGCATGGAAGGCCAAGGAGTGACAATGCAATCTCGTCACCGTATTTCTCGTGGTCTTCTTTGGCAATTGACACAGCCTCGTCATTAAAAAGTGACGCATATGTCATCTGTATGGTTGTCTTAAGTCCGTTCTTATGAGCAGTCTCCTGCTGGAAACGGAATATATCGAGAGACTCTGTGAGCAGAGCCTTCCTTCCTATGTCCTCCGCCTTGCCGTGGCCCGTTACTTTCTCGGCATATTCCGGAACCATCTCGGGACGGTGAATAATATTGACAGCAAATGTTTTCTTCATTGCTTACTCCTTCGTAGAATCCTTTAATACCACTTCGTAGCCCAGTAGTTTTCTGTTGGGCACATCTATTCCGTCGATGATATCAAGCAGTGCATTGCAGGCTTCCATTCCAAGAACCTTGGGGTCGTACTGCAGCGCGGTTATTGACGGCACATAATTCTCCAACAGCGAGCTGTTGTAGAAGGAAGCGATCTTGATATCCTGAGGTATGCTCACACCGTCTCTTTTCAGACAGTCCAGTGCCGCCAGACATATCCTGTCGTCCATACATACTATGCATTCCATCTTATCCTGCAGTGCTGTCTCCACAGCCTGGCTGACTGATAAGGGATCGTCCGCATCCATGAATATATGTCCTTCGTCTATTGCCAATCCCTGCTCGCTTACACCTTTTTTGAAGCCTTCAAGTCTGGTCCTGTTCACCACATGATTTGATTTGCCTCCGATAAGGGCGATTTTTTTAATTCCTTTACTGATAAGTACGGAGGTCAATTCTTTACATGCGGATATGTGGTCATTGTCTATCTGGATGACCTCTCTGTACTCGGAACTTCCTATAGCCACAAAGGGAACGTTGCTCGCCTTTAAGAACTCCACTCTCTCGTCTTCGATTAGTGTTCTTCCCAGGATGATCCCGTCTATCTTATGGTTCTTGACTATTCTCTCAAGAGCCGTGATATCGCCGTCATAGACAAGCGTCAGTATCATATCGTAGTCTCTCTTGTTGGCTATCTCGCTGATACCAATCATGCATCTCTGGAAAAAGGGCAGATCCGTAACCGTGGAGTCACCGGGCATCACCCAGCCTATGTTGTAATTCCTTGAATTGGCAAGACCCTTGGCTATAGGACTGGGTACATAATCATGCTCCCTGATATAGTCGATAACCTTCTGTCTTCTTCCCTTGCCCGATATTGCTCTGGAAACGGTTGTCTTGGATATGCCAAGTGCCTCCGCAACATCGCTGATTGTAATCTTCTCTTGATTAAATCCCATTTTCTCACCCTGATCTTAGATAATCGCTATACAACCTGTTCAACAGCTTGTATTGAACACATTGAATTTTCCATGCAAATGTGTTATATTTTACGCAACCGGTTGTTCACTTGTAATCATATAGCCTTGATACGACTGTGTCAAGGTGATTTTTACAAAAAAGAGCAACATTTTGCACAGTCGAAAATCCGCTGTTTTACGGCGATAAGAGGGAATGCTTAATGAACAAACTGTTATTTGGAGTAGCCTATTACGATGAATATATGCCC
>CACZBZ010000078.1 GCA_902779505.1 uncultured Lachnospiraceae bacterium | reverse complement strand
AAGCAAAAATAAATATTTATACAAAAAAATCGGCCTCAAATCCATTTCTGAATTCCTTGCCGATCCTCTGCTTTTCCTTCTTTCGATTGTAAGTCTTTCTGCTCGGTACGCTCCTTGTCACGGGATTAAGTTCACCCCAGGTGCGTCTCTGCTTTGCGTGATACTCGCGCTGCGCCTTCTTACTTCGCTTATCCAGCGAAACATACTTGTTCATGACTATTACCTCCATAGTATATTTGGTTGCCCACCCATTATATCGGATGGGCAACTGTCTGTCATTACATCTGCGGATCCTCCTTGCAACGGAGTTTTAACTTCCAAGATAACGAAGTTCGGAATCTGCAAGCAATCTGTCCGATGTCGGCGTCCTCTTTAAAAACAGTTCGTTAGCGCAGATATCACCTATCTTCTGTATTTCTGCTCTTTATTGTGCTCAAGTACATCATCCAATGTAAGATGTTTATACAAAGTATCTCCGCTCATGACATCAATTGACGCTCGACCTCCGGGATAATGATCTATGATCTCGACCGTGCCATCAAGAATCTCATCTATGTCAGAGCCGTGATATCTGATCTTGAACTTCACATAATCGCCAACCGTATAATTGCGGATATCCATTTTGGGATCAAGCAGTTTCTCAGGCTCCGTATCTACCCAGATAAAGCGTTGATCTCCGATAGGATCTCCATTGCGATAAGTCGAGAAATTATCTACAGTAACTAATTCTCCAAAGTAATCTGTTTTCCGCACCGGTGTATGCCCCACTACCTGTAGATATCCTTTGGGATACATTTTACTCCTGCCATCCTGCGGTCTTACCCAAATCGGTGAGGCATCGCACCACAGTTCATCTCTTCGGAAACTATTGATCTTTTCGAGAAGATCATCTATATCTCCACTAAAGTTCGTAAGAAAATGAGAAACAAACACTTCCGTCAAACCTGCATGGCTAAAGATAACATTATCTATCCGATGGATGTAGGCGATATTTCCTGCCGGGATAAGCTTTTCAAGCTTTGATATTCCTTCAAGCACTACCTGTCTTGCATAATCAGAATACCCTGACTCCCGAGCCTCCCAGATGTAACTCACATCATGGTTTCCGTAGCAAAACAGAAAATTTGGATGTCGATTTATAAATCTCTCAAGCGCATCAACGAGATCTCCCAGACAGACGATTTTGTCATATTCGTTTTGAGAAAGCAGTTCTTCTGCCTTATCAAATATCCAAGGTTTCAGATGCACATCCGGGATTACAAAAACCTTACTCATTACGTTTCATCTTCCTTTCCACCGCACGATCTATTGTTACGCGATGAATACTGAATCAATCAAAAAATGGTTTAGTCTTTCAAGTCTCATATTTAACCTCGCTTTGTATTATTTACATTTTTGCCGTAATTAATCACCGATATTTTATGTGAGAACGCTCATTATGTCGATCATTAATTACGTGTTTCTCGTAAATAATCGCAGATGTCTTATTCTTGTTTTATTATAGAAAGCATGCTTGTAAAAGCTGTCAGAGGTATCTATCCAAAAAGTTTCTCTTGTCTTGCGATGATCTTATTTATGGTATCCGAGTAATCGCGTTTCTCCTCATAGGGTCCGCGATCCGCAGAATAGTGTTTATATACTGCGATCATGTCGAGTTGCTGATCTTCCTTCTTAAGATCCTTGTAGGGTGTATACTTAAACTCCCGGTCCGAACGATCCTTTTCATGCCATCTTTTTTGTCTTGCAATCCTCTTGTTATAGCAATCTTCACACAACGGTTCTACCCATCCTCCGGTAAGCACCGGTACATTCATACGACCGCATTCGATACAAAAATAACCGGAAATATGATCATATTTAGATTCCAGATTTGACACTTCTTTCGGTGCAGCATTCGAGTATAACCTCAGTGTTCCGTATTTTTCCTTTACTTGGATCCATTGAAATTTATCAAGATAATTACATCTGATCAGTGCCTCTCTGTATTCTTCAAGCATAATCTTGCCAAAAGCTCTTTTCCATCCCTTAGGAACATCATCGTACATAGTGAAGTCATAGCTTGGGATTCTCTTCCAATGCCAGTCCACAGGCGATATCCATGGATATCGTTCTATCAACTTTTTGTTTCTTAGCCTTTCAGCTTTTCTTTTTTTCGCTTCACCTTTTCTGCTCATACATAACGCCCCTTGAACTTACAAATATCAGTCCCACAAAGAAAAAAAGTATTCCTTCAACATGTCAATTGCCTCGTCCTTGCATCCTTTCCTGTATTTTTCAAGCTTTTCATCCTCTTCCCGATGCTTCTCATAGATTTCTTTGTATTCAGGTATTTCGTCCATAAAATGGATTGTTCCTCCGCCACCCCGCTTTATATTTTCTTCCAGTTCGGCTTCAGTTTGCAGTTTCTCGCCAAACAGGCCATACCTTTTATGAAAATCAGAGAATGCTTTCATATACTCATCTTCATATGGATTCTTTTTAGAGCAAGTTTCTTCATCCGTTTCCCTCCAAAAAAATATCATCCGGTCGAGTATTTTATCCCATTCGGCATGACAGGTATCGTTCACAAGGATCCCATCTTCATTTGTATAATTCTCCCCAAGGTAACCCGGTGAACCATGGCGATTATCCTTTAAATGGTGAAGCATTTCAGGCATCAAGTTCTGCAAATATGAAAACATACTCCATACATCACAATCAGCATAGCCCCGGACAACCCTCTGTATGCTCCATTTCAGGCACCTCCCGAAATGCTTGATCATCGCAATTATCCTACTCTTTTCACCAAGTCCTGCCATAGCAAAATCATGGCGGTTCCATATGTTTAAGGTACGCTCCGGTAATCTCTTTTTTCGCTTAAAACACATTTACTATCCCTCATTCTTCAAAAGGTATTTGTTGCTCACAACCTTCATAGAAAGAGCCGCACTGATCCTCTCATTAAATACCGGTTCTGTTGGACGGATCACAATGCCTTCCTTCTTTCCACCTTTTGGGTATTCTCCGTCTGCCCTTTCAAGTAATGCTTCCACTGTTGGATACTTTGATGGCAGATCCATACCAACCTCTTCAACCGGAACCATCATTAATCCTAATGAGTCACAGATTTCCTGCATCTTACGAAGACCAACTCTCTTTCCATCGAGGCGGATTGTAAACACATACCACTCAGGTCTTGTCAACTTTAGTCTGTTCTGCTGGATTCCCGGAGCACACAGTTCTCCTTGTAGGGTCAGTAAGTGCAGGCCGTTTTCCTCATAATACTTCCGAAGCTTGCTTTCAATATCCTCACGCTTAACCAAATCATAGAATGCACTCTTACCGTCATCCTTGTACTCATAATTATGACCGGTCACATGGAAGCCGTCCTCATCTATGGATACTGAATGAGAAGAACCATCCATCTTTGTAGTGATGTAATACTCCAGGCCTGCAAAATCTCTGATCAGATCCGGTTCAGCCTGAACCCTGGTCTCATCAGTATGCGGTACATCAATCGGAAGTGTTCCGATCACGGTTCCCCCGGTAGTCACTTTCTCCTCGATTTCCCACTTACGTACTCCAAGGATC
The DNA here is from genome assembly GCA_902779505.1 of uncultured Lachnospiraceae bacterium. GTDB lineage: Bacteria > Bacillota > Clostridia > Lachnospirales > Lachnospiraceae > Colinaster. Next base: position 3,352 of record CACZBZ010000078.1, on the reverse strand, counting down.
TCTGTTACATCTGCACCGAGTTCAATATCTACAGGCAACTCTGGAAACTGATTGATAGGAAGTAGCAGCCCTTGCGATATCTGTCCCCGGAATTTCATAGTCCGTAGCCTGAATCCTTCTCCCATAATATCCGTCTTTCGATAGTTGGATGCTCTCATAAACTCAAACTCCGGACGAATCGGCAGGAAGCTGTCTATCTCAAAATACACTACTACACACTGCCATCCGAGAACGTGTGCCAACTCTATTCTATCTGCTCCTTCTATCGGTTCTACTTTCCATATTCTCTGTATGCTTGCAAGTTTTCTACTCATAATTCTATTCCTTACCACGCATTTAAATATTTGATATATTCAAAATGATAACTCTCGACAAATAAACTGTCATTGAACTACAAATTCAATCCTTTAATCTCATATACTGAACTCACAGTAATTTCAAATGCGTACAATTATGTTTTTTAAAAAAGAAGCGGTCTCTCCGAATGATCGTTTGATCAAAACGGTGTACCGCTTCTTTTTGTAAATTATCCAATTTGTATTGCTATCTACGCCACAAGTATTTCCATGAACTTTTTATAATATAAAACAGCACGGTCTGCCATAGCAGCCGATTTATCAGTGTAGACATATTGTCGGTTTCCTACTATAAGAGTATCAAGCGGAACATGAAAAAGCACGCTCATCGCATACAAATTATCAATAGTCGGAACACTACGGCCGTCAAACCAGTGATATATGCTCTGCGGTGCTGCCAATCCCAAATACTTCTGCAGTTCTCTGACACTGATACCTCTACTGTTCATAATTCGGCGTAAATTTTTGCCAGTGGCTGCCATATCAATCACCGGATATCGTTTAAAATGATTATCCCGGATTCCGACATCACCTAGTCCGCTCTTTGCCGCAGTTCCGTTAATCCTATTACTCATCTTATTCCCTCCATAACACGCCTATTATATATTATACCTGTTCCTTTGACATTTGGCATTAAACTTGTAGTTCAACACAGTCCCATCTGACCACCATACTGTCTAAATGACTGCAATTTTCTGCTGTTGCTTACTTCAGCATATATTTCCATTGTTGTCCTTATATCTGTATGTCCCATAATAGCTTGTATAACTTTGATATTATTTTCGTTCTCGCACAGTCTTGAACAAAAGGAATGCCTGATCATATGTGTTGTAAAATGTGGCAGCAAAATCGCCGGGCGTTTTTCTTTTACCGCCCTCGTTGCCTCGGTTGCATTATAATCCTCCACGACTCTCATTATCACACGATTAACGCTCTGCTGATTAACAAGACCGCCATCGCGATTTGTAAATACAAACCCTTTGTACCCGTCAATCACTACGCCTTTTTTGTTGAAAGTCCGCTCTTCATGTAATTTCATTAATTCCGCTTTAACCTCCGGAAGCATAGGGATATCTCTTATCCCGGAACCTGTTTTGGGTATTGATATCACAATCCCCCTAAGCCCTGACACACGTTTCTCAATGCTGACCGCTCTCTTGATACTGATAACCTCGGCTTCAAAATCAATATCTTCCCACAGAACCGCCGCCAGCTCTCCTATTCTCACACCGGTTCCGAACATAAAAATGAACATTCCATACCATCTTCCATAAACCTCATGGCCTTTTATATACTCAAGAAATGCGACCTGCTCCTCTTTGGTTATCGGATGGATAGATGAGGTATAATAACCACTGTTCCTGCGGATTTCGGTCTTGGCTCCTTCGGCAGGATTTCCGTGTATGATACCATCCCTCTTTGCCATTTCAAAACACGGATACACCACACTCTGTATATTATCAAGCGTATTATATTTGAGTCCTGATCTTTCCAACATATTGTAAAAAGCCAGCACATCCGAATATCTGTATTCTCCAACCTTCTTTTTTCCAAATCCGGGTCTGACAAATCTGTCATACATATAATAATAATTATCACGGGTACTCTTGCGTATGTTCTCTTTTGTTCCCATATAAATATCAAACAAATCATTTAACGTAACAGTACCGCTAGTGTATTCGTTTAATTCACTCCGAAAGGTATGAAAAATCTTGTTTTCCTTTTCTCTGAGTTTTTCGAGATTCACTGCTGAAATCTGTCTTCTTTTACCTAACGGATCCGTATAAGAAAAACGATAAGCTCCGTTCGACTTGGAATAATATTCACCATTGTTTAAAACATTCCCTCCGGGATCTCTCCTTGTAATAGATTTCATTTGATATCATCCTCCTCATCAAAAATGTCTCCGGTTCTGTATCCGAGTGATGTACTTAAGAGTATGGCATCAACAGTTAAAATCGTACATATCATATATAGTATATTTACATTGAAATCAGGCTATCGATGGATACAGCATATACCTTAGCCAAATATATAACGGTTATCAGATTCGGCATTGAATGACCATTTTCTGTACGAGAAATAGTATTTGCGCTGATATCCGATAATCCTATTAGTTCTAATCTCTCTATCAGCTCTTCTTGGGTCCAATTACGACTTGATCTGAGGTTTCTTATATTCTCTCCTATAGCAATCTTAATTCTATTATATTCTTCTCTTGGAATTTTCTGGTTCATCCATTCTCTCCTATTAATTAAATACCGGAGGGAATCGCTCCATATCATCAAAAAAGACATGTCGCAAACGAATAATAACCATAATATGCTCTCTTTACAAATTGCCGCAAAAAAAAGAGGCATTACATAGTCGGTTAAAACTCTGTAATACCTCATAAAGACCTATTTTATTGGATTTTTTGCATTTAAAATCAGTTGATGGACTTCAATGTCGGGAACAGTAGTACATCCCTAATTGCCGGGCTGTCGGTTAACAACATACACAATCTGTCTATGCCATAACCGATTCCGCCGGTAGGTGCCATACCTACCTCCAGAGCATTGAGGAAGTCCTCATCTGTGTGGTTGGCCTCTTCGTCACCCATATCTGCAAGTGCATCCTGAGCCTTGAATCGCTCTCTCTGGTCGATTGGATCGTTAAGCTCGGAATAAGCATTACACATCTCCCATCCATTGATAAAGAGCTCGAATCTCTCTACATAGCCTTCTTTATCGGGCTTCTTCTTTGTAAGAGGTGAAATCTCTATAGGATGATCCATGATGAATGTAGGCTGAAGGAGATGTTCCTCGCAATATTCTTCGAAGAAGAGATTGAGGATATCACCCTTCTTGTGATGAGGCTCGAATTCCACATGCTTCTCCTTGGCAATAGCCTTGGCAGCATCGTCATCCGCTATCTCATCGAAGTCTACTCCTGCATACTTCTTAACAGCATCTATCATTGTAAGTCTTGCAAAAGGCTTACCAAAATCAAGTTCC
>CACZBZ010000077.1 GCA_902779505.1 uncultured Lachnospiraceae bacterium | reverse complement strand
AAAAGATTATTTAGTGTACTGGCAGCAGGAATAATGGGAGCCATGCTGGTGGCGTGCGGAAGTACTTCCCAGACCACACAAGTCTCTGAGGCTAAGCCCGAACCTGAGGAAACGGTTACAGAAGAAAAGCCGGCAGAAGAGGTTGTTACCGAAGAAGCTGTAGCAGAAGATGTTCAGAAGATCATCGACAGAGGTGTTCTGAAGGTCGGTGTAAAGAATGCCGTGGTTGGATTTGGCTATGAGGATCCGTTGACCGGCGAGTACACCGGAATGGAGATTGAACTTGCAAAGGCATTAGCCGAAAAACTTGGAGTTGGTGTGGAGTTTACAGCAGTAACTGCAGCAACAAGAACAGAGCTTCTTGATTCAGGAGATATTGATTGCGTACTGGCTACATTCACCATCACCGATGAAAGAAAACAGAGCTGGGATTTCACCACTCCGTACTACACGGATTATGTAAGCGTTCTTGTAGAAGATGCAAAAGGCATCAAGTCCCTTGATGATCTTGTTGGTTCTACTGTAGGCGTTTCATCCGGTTCAACATCAGCTAAGGCTCTTGTAAAAGCAATGATCGAGAAAGGTCTTATAAATGGCGAAGCATTCGACGAAGAGAGCTTTGATCCCGCTACCTGGAGCGAGGGAGTTAAGTTCCAGCAGTATGATGATTATCCTACGATCTCTACCGCACTCAGTGCCGGCGAAGTTGATGCTTTCTGCGTAGATAAGTCCATACTTGCCATCTACAGAACAGAGGGAAGATCTTATATTGATGCAGAGTTCTCACCTCAGAATTACGGTATTGCAACCACAAAGGGATCGGGACTTTCACTTGTAGCGGAGGAACTCGTGAACGAAAGCTTTGAGAACGGTACTATTGATAAGCTTATTTCAGAAAACGGACTTGATTAATATTAAGTAGCGGAGGACCGGCGATGTCTGGATTATTTTCACCCAGAGCATGGAACAAAATATGGATCTATAGGGGAACATTCCTTCTTGGACTTGGTAATACTCTTAAAACAGCTGTATTTGCCCTTTTGATAGCCCTTATACTTGGAATCTTGTTTGGACTCATGGCGACAAGTAACAAAAAGATCCTGAAGAGTATAAGCAGGGTATATGTTGAAGTGATACAGAATACGCCGGTCCTTTTACAGATGTGTTTTTTATACTATGCCCTTGCTTTTTCGGGACATAGTCCCGGGATCATTGTGACGGGCTGTCTTGCACTCGGCATTTATACCGGAGCTTATATGGCAGAAGTTATAAGAGCAGGAATAGAGTCGGTGCCCAAGGGGCAGTTTGAGGCAGCCCAGTCCCAGGGATTCGGATATGCGGGACAGATGTTTTACATTGTAATCCCTCAGAGCATAAAAGTGATCCTGCCACCCATGACTAACGTTATCGTAAACATGATCAAAAATACTTCTTGCTTGTATATAGTGGGTGGCGCAGACCTTTTATCTCTTACTTACAGTTTTGTTACCGGAGAAAATACCGGTGGATCCTATGCACCCGCATATATCGTATGTGGCGTGATCTTCTTCATTATCTGTTTCCCTCTTTCGTCTTTTGCGTCAATGTGGGAGACCTCATTAAAGAAGAGGGAGCAAAAAGTATTCCAAAACAGCACTGCGAAGGAGGCATGATATGAGTACATTGGACGGAAGTCTCTCAATGCTGAAAAATCCGGCAATAATAAAATTCATACTTCAAGGAGTGCTTTTTACCTTGATCATATCAGCCGCAGCAGTGCTTTTTAGTATAGCCATCGGAACTGTGCTGGCACTGATGAGAAATTACAGTACAAGTAAAAAAACGGGAATACTGAAGGCAATATCGGTGATATACATAGAGGTGTTCAGAAATACACCATTGCTATTTTGGATTTTTATATGCGTTGTATTTTGTCCCACACCGGGGTTTGTAGACAGGCCCATGTTTGGCTTGTCCTCGGTTAATAACAAGCTACTGTTTAAGGCTACTGTGGCACTTATCTTATATACCTCAGGTGTTATTGCGGAAATCGTAAGGGGTGGACTTAATTCCGTCGCTCACGGTCAGATTGAGGCGGGCCGGTCCCAGGGATTTTCCATGCTCCAGATTATGTGGTATATAGTTTTGCCACAGACATTCAAGGCCATAGTTCCAACGCTCTTGAGCCAGGTAATAACCACTATCAAGGACAGTTCTTTTCTGGCAAATGTGGCTGTTATAGAGCTTATGGCGAGAACCAAGCAGATACTGTCCGCTGCCAATAGGTATAACGGACTTAATTCTATTAACGTGTCCGATGTATTTGTACTGTTTGGTGTAGCTGCAGCTATTTATTTTGTGATCAATTTTTCGATTTCTATGATCGTAAGAACTATTCAGAAAAGAAAGCTGACTGTAAAAGTAAAAAAATCTCCTTTTCCTGAGGAGAAAAAGCAGACAGGATGGGCCTACAATGGATAAATATGTGATTACGATTTCCAGACAGTTTGGCGCTTTGGGAAGAACTATCGCTCAGAAGATGGCTGCGGAGCTGGGAATAGAGTTTTATGACAGAGATATTGTTGAGCATACCGCCAAACGTATGGGACTTCCCATCTCAGAGATAAGTAACGAGGAAGAACGTGCCGGTGGCTTCTTTGCCGAAAGAAGATATCCCCTTGGAATGGGACCTGTGAGCATGCAGGAAGAACTGTTCCAAGTTCAGACAAACATTATAAAGGATTTGGCTTCCAAAGAGTCCTGCATCATTGTCGGAAGGTGCGGTGATTACTGTCTTAAGGATATGGAACGAGTGCTGAATATTTATGTTTATGCTCCCGTTGAAAAGAGGGTTAAAAACTGCACTTCGGTACTGGGAATGGATGAAAAAAAGGCAAGGGAAATGATACAGGATGTCGATAAGGCCCGCGAGAATTACAGGAGAAAATATTGTAAGGATAATGCCGGAATCTTTGACAACAGGGACATATGCATTGACTCCGGTAAATATGGCGCAGATAAATGTGCCGAGATCTTGTGCGGGGTTGTGAGGAGTGTTTTTGGCTGATATATGGAAAAAAGCAGGATACATATTCCGCATATAGGAATGCGGATAATTAAATCAGCATTCGGAGTTCTGATCTGTTTTGCAATATATTTCATAAGAGGAAAGCAGGGAACACCGTTTTATTCGGCACTGGCTGTTTTATGGTGCATACAGAACCAGACAAAAAACACAGTTCAAAATGCGCTTCAAAGGACAGTTGGGACGGGCATAGGAGCTGCATATGGGCTGATATAT
>CACZBZ010000076.1 GCA_902779505.1 uncultured Lachnospiraceae bacterium | reverse complement strand
AAGATAGACTGGGAAGGCGTCGAAAGATACCTAAAGCAATATGTCGGAGATGAATACGTCATTAAAGAAACTGGCGATACTGTTTATATCGGACCGGATTTTCCTGATGAATATGCCCATAGCAGATATAGTACAAAAGCGCTTGGAACGATTGGAAAGGCAAAGGCAAACGCAACACAGGCTATACCCGAATTGATACAAACGGCAACAGATGTTGTATATCGGCCAAACTTAGACGACAAGCATAAATCAGATGCACCTAATGGATGGTATCGTGCTACAGTGTATTTTTCACTTCCTATTACAGATGACAAGGGAAACAAAACAGGGATGAATATGTTTCGTGGGAGAATGATAATTAGATACAGTGCAATGAAGAAAATGTACTTGTATGACATTATAGATATAAAAAAAGAAACGTAGTACCCCGCTTAAGCATATAGCCGTACGGCACAAAACCACATTTCTTTCTTAATCACGATACTACTCTTGTTCGTAGAGTATGTCAAGAAGAATTACGTTTTTTGTTTTGGCGAGTCTGTGAATGGGAATAGTCATAATTTGACTATATGGCATATATGCCATATAATTAAATCTAAAGGAATTTATGAGGTATAATCGTGATCACTTTTAAGGATATGCTCGATGAGCAGATGCAAGATGAGGAATTTAGAAAAGAATATGAAGCTATTCAGCCTGAGATGGGTGTGATCAGGGCTATAGTTGATGCAAGAAATTCACAGAATCTTACTCAGAAAGAACTTGCTGAGCGTACCGGTATAAATCAGGCTGATATCAGCAAAATTGAGAATGGAACAAGGAACCCATCACTTAATCTTTTAAAGAGATTGGCTGATGGCATGGGTATGGTCCTTAAAATAGAGTTTGTGCCTAAACAAAGAGCATAAACTTGATTTAATTCGATAATTTGGTAAAATCATATACATATTGGAGATTAGAAGTATGGATTGGAATGCGTTTTTAAAAGAGGCTTGGATGCCACTGGCAATCAGTGCTTTTTGTCTGCTCTACGGGCTTAGGGTGCTGACAAGCAAAGATGTGAAGATTATTAAGAGAGACCTGGAGAACAAGGTCTTTAAGGACAAGGACAGTTATTGCAAATATGCGGCGATTCTTTTGTTTGTGATCAGCGTAGCATCTTTGATTATGTCTTTCATGCTTATGTGGAACAGCATTGTTGCTACCGTCTTTATTATGACGGCATTTGTTGTTGTTACTATTCTTTGGAAGAGGATGGAAGCTAAGTACGGTCCTTTATGATTTAGGAACGGGGATCTGAAATGATTCAATCGGACGTCTGAAATTCGGGCGTCCGATTATTTTTTTGCATAAATTTTTTGATACACTTGTGTCTGAGAAGATACTAAAGTTTCGTAAAGTTTAGAAAATTTGTTAAGTTTTAACAAGATTACTCTCCAAATATTGTTAGTTCCCACATTGACATTTAAAGTAGAAAAGTGTATATTTAACAATAGGACAACCGATTGCGCACATGATTGCGCAGCGTTAAACAGTGCAATAGTGCACAGTGTATATGGAGGGATAATATGAAAAAGAAACTTCTTGCAACACTTCTTGCATCAGTAATGTGTCTTTCATTAGTTGCATGCGGAAGTAAAGGAGACGCTTCCGGAGATGTTGATTTCTCAAAGGGTGGAGAGATAACAATCTGGGTAGCAGACAATGTAGTTGATTTTACATCTCAGTCAGTAGCTGATTTCTTTGCTGCTAATCCTGATTACTCAGCTTTTACTTATACTGTTGAAGCTGTAGGTGAAGGTGATGCCGCAGGTAACATGATCACTGACGTTGAAGGCGGAGCAGATATCTTCGGTTTCGCTCAGGATCAGCTTGCCAGACTTGTATCTGCATCAGCAGTTATGCCTGTTATGGGTGACTACGAGTCATTCGTTAAGGACAGCAACGATGCCGGCGCTATAGCAGCAGCTACAGTTGGTGATACAATCTATGCTTATCCGCAGGCAAGAACTTCTACTTTGAAGTTAATTCCGGATGGTATCAGACAGCATTCTTCTTCGGAACAGGATGTGAGTTCACATACGATACAGATACAGACGGCAACTTTACAGCTTGTAACATGGACTATGCTTCAGACAAGGGTCTTGCAGCTCTTAAGGCTATGATCAACCTTGCTTCTTCACCTGCTTTCAAGAACGGTTCATCTATCGACAACGGTACCAACATCGGTGCTATCGTAGACGGTACATGGGATGCGGCTGCAGCTCAGGCACTTTTCGGTGACAACTATGCAGCAGCAAAACTTCCTACATTCACAGTTGACGGCAAGTCTTACCAGATGGGCGGTTTCTCAGGTAACAAGCTCCTCGGTGTTAAGCCTCAGACAGACGCAGCTAAGCTTAAGGTTTGTCAGGAACTTGCAAAATACCTTACAAGCGAAGAAGTTCAGCTTGCAAGATTCAATGCAGTTGAGTGGGGTCCTTCTAACTTGAAGGCACAGCAGGCTTCAGAAGTTCAGTCTAATGCAGCTCTTAAAGCTCTTGCTGAGCAGATGCCCAACATGCAGCCTCAGGGTCAGTACCCCGGCGATTACTGGACACTGGGAACATCTCTTGGTGATGACATCATCAACGGTACTGTTTCGGCTTCTTCTTCAGATGATGCTCTGATGGAAGTTCTTAATAAGTTCCAGTCAACATGTGAGTCTTACGTACAGTAAATTTGTAGACTATATAATGTATATTTTAACCGGCAGAGATCCGTCTCTGCCGGTATTACTATAAAGGGTTTTTGGTATATTTTTGGGAGGTTACGCATGGCAAAAGACGATAACTTCAAAACAAAAGATGCTTCCCCTTCTTTTATGAATACTCTTACGACCGATCTTAAAGAGATAGGTAGGACTTTTAAAGAAGGAGATTGGAAGACTAAGCTTTCTTTTGTTGTCTTTGGATTCGGCTCTATTATGCGTAAGCAGTTCTTGCATGGTTTTGCTTTATTGCTTGCACAGATAGCAGCTCTTTATTATGTGTTCGGCTTCGGCTGGCAGTATTTCAGTAAGTTAAACACTCTTGGTTCGTCCAAGCAGGGTTACAACCCCGATGGAACGATAAGCAAGGGTGACAATTCTTTTCTTATTCTCTTATACGGTATTCTCACAGTCATAATCATTATTCTTTTTATTGTATTGTGGAGACTCAATGTAAGAGAGCAGTACAAAGAGGAGTGTTTGCTTAAGCAGGGAAAAGAACTCCCTACTAACAAAAAGACATTCCTGTCACTTTTTGATTCCAATTTTGATAAAACATTATTGGCTTTACCTGTAGCGGGTATTTTCCTTTTTACTTTGCTTCCTATCATCTTCATGATATGTGTTGCATTTACCAACTACGACTACAATCACCAGGCCCCTGCAAAGCTCTTTACATGGGTCGGCTTTGAGAACTTCAAGAATCTTTTCAGTTTTAATTCTTCAACGGGATTTGGCTTTACTTTTATGACGGTACTTGGCTGGACCCTTGTGTGGGCATTCTTTGCTACATTCCTCAACTACTTCCTTGGAATGGCAGTGGCTATGCTTATTAACAGAAAAGGTATTAAGTTCAAGCCTATGTGGAGAACCATTCTTGTTGTTACCATTGCGGTACCACAGTTTGTTTCACTCCTTTATATGTACAAGCTTTTTGCATCGGATGGACTTATTAATACATACCTCATTAAATGGGGACTGATCAGTCAGTATATTCCTTTCTGGGAGGATCCGGGACTTGCGAGACTGATGATTATCATTATCAATCTGTGGATAGGTATTCCTTACATGATGCTTATCTCAACCGGACTTTTGATGAATATTCCGGAAGATCTCTATGAATCCGCAAAGATTGACGGAGCCAATGCTTTCCAGTGTTTTTGGAGCATTACCCTTCCTTATATGTTATTTGTTACAGGCCCATATTTGCTTACAAGTTATATTGGTAACCTGAATAACTTCAATGTTATTTTCCTTTTGAATAAGGGTAAGCCCCAGTCCATGGAACTTGCGGGAAAAGCGGGTTATACTGACTTGCTCGTAACCTGGCTCTATAAGATGACAGTAGACGATACCAACTATAAGATGGCTGCGGTGATCGGTATTATGGTATTTGTTGTTACGGCGGTTATTTCACTTGTTGTTTATGGTATTTTACCATCAGTTAAAGATGAGGAGGGCTTTCAATAATGGATAATAATAAAGAACGCTCCCTTAGCGGCAGAAGAAAAACGGGCGACAGAGTTACTTATGTTGTGTTGACCCTTATAAGCATATTGTGGCTGGCACCTTTTGTGTGCCTGATACTTCAGTCCTTCAGATCTTACACTGAAGGCGGCGGCGGAATGGTGGAATATCTGCTTCCCAAGAAATTCTCGCTGGATTCCTATACGGACCTTTTGAGACCCGGCAATCAGTTCATACGCTGGTATCTCAATACTTTGATCATTGCATTTTTCGTATCGCTTTTTGAGACGGTTATAGTGCTCTGTGTAAGCTATGCGCTTTCGAGAATGAGATTCAAGGGTAGAGAGTTGCTCATGAGATTCTGGTTGATTCTGGGTATGTTCCCGGGCTTCTTAACCATGATATGTCTCTATTTCCTGCTTAAGAATTTTGGCCTTACTCAGGAAGGAGCAATCCCCGGTTTGATTCTTATATCGGCGGCAAGTTCCGGTATGAAATATTACATCTGTAAGGGATTCTTCGATACGATACCCAAGTCGCTTGATGAAGCTGCCAGACTTGACGGTGCATCAAGAGCGAGAATCTTCGTTACGATGTTGCTTCCTATGGCTAAGCCTACGATTATTTACACAGCCCTTGTTGCCTTTATGGCACCCTGGTGTGATTATGTATTTGCTTCATACGTTGCCTTCGGTTATTCGGACTCTTACAACGTTGCCGTTGCTATGCAGAGATGGATATGGACCAACGATTATCAGGGCTATTTCACCAGATTCTGTGCGGGCGGTGTGCTTATAGCGGTACCTGTTACAATCCTTTTCATGTGCCTGCAGAAGTACTATGTTGAAGGTGTTACCGGCGGCGCTGTTAAGGGCTGACACTTATGCTTAAAAGAGTTTTATCTGTATTTTTAATTTTTACAATTATGCTTTGCGGATGCGGCAGGGTCTCGGCTGAGGCCGGTGCCGTATCGGAAGCTGTTGATGACAATTATCGAAATTACTATGAGATCTTTGTCAGGTCTTTCTACGACTCTGACGGAGATGGAATAGGAGACCTCAGAGGGGTGACCGAGAAGCTTGATTATATAGCGGATCTCGGTTGCAACGGCATCTGGCGTGCCATGCGAGAGATATTCGTCTTATCATCGACCTTGTTATCAATCATACATCCTCCGGGCATCCATGGTTTATCGAAGCCACTGACTATTTAAAGTCTCTTGGCGACGATGAGACGATGGATGTTTCTGTTTGTCCCTATGTTGATTATTATCACTTCACAAAAGAGGATAAGGGTGCAGGCTGGGAGAAAGTTGCGGGCACGGATTATTATTATGAATGTAATTTCTGGTCTGAGATGCCGGATCTGAATCTGGCCAATCCTGCAGTGAAAGACGAGATAGAACACATCGCTGATTACTGGATAGATAAAGGCGTTGACGGCTTCAGAATGGATGCGGCGCTGCATTTCGAAGAAGGGGATACGGACTTTAATGCATCGACTCTTGCTTGGCTTTATGACTACTGTAAAGCTAAGAATCCTGACTTCTATATGGTAAGTGAAGTCTGGGCTGATAAGTCTACAATCGCTTCTTATTACGAGAGTGAGACACCTTCTATGTTCAATTTTGCGCTGGCTGATGCAGAGGGAGATATATGCAAAGCTGCCAGAGGAAAAGAGTCTGCTTCTAAATTAGTAGACAGGATGATTGAATGTGATGATTTATATTCTGACACTTATGTCAGTTATATAGATGCACCTTTTATAACCAATCATGATATGGGAAGAGCGGCAAATGCTTTAAAGTCCGATGAGACTTCTGTCAAAATGGCTGCAGCAATTCTTCTTTCTATGAGCGGATCACCTTTTATATATTATGGTGAGGAGATAGGTGCCAAGAGTAAAGGCAAGCTTGATGAGAATAAAAGACTGCACATGAACTGGTCTTCGAAGGATATGACAGGAATTACGGAAGACCCTCAGAACGCAGATCAGAATATAGAACAAGTATTTCCAAGTGTTGAAGAGCAGATAATCGATTCTGAGTCAATT
>CACZBZ010000075.1 GCA_902779505.1 uncultured Lachnospiraceae bacterium | reverse complement strand
TCCCGAATCCGCCCGGTAGTGGGAAGGATACAGCCGAAGGCAAGGGTGTCCATCGCGAGGTGGAATCTGAAGGAAGCCGGATGTGGGAACAGACTAACCATGGGCAAACCTCTGGCCTGACGAACAGAAACCATATACGAGGTCACGCATGAGGGTAAGACTGCACATCAAGCCGAAGCCCAATAACTACACGGAATCATGCGGGATAAATATGGCAGGTGGATGGAGGGAAAGAAACGTGTGGTACCCGGGAAGATCTGTGCGGAACGCTCTGAGAGGAGTAACTGCCATCGCAAGGTGACACTGAGCGCACAGAAGTCAGCAGAGGCCATAGTAGCCGAAAAGCGAAGGGCCAAATCAATAGGAGTCCTTAATACGACCGAGAAAGGAGGAATGCGCACATGAATGCAGAAAACATCAGCAATGATGGCTGCTCACAGAGAGATAGTGCGTGGCTGCTCACAGAGAGATAGTGCGGAACACAAAGGGTATGTGAGAGCGCATCGCTCATTCAACCGGATATGGAAGGAAAGGGACAGTGCACAGCCGGATCTCCTGGAAAAGATACTGGATAAAGACAATCTCAACAGAGCTTTTAAGAGAGTGAAGGCAAACAAGGGAGCGCCGGGAGTCGATGGGATGACCATAGACGAGACGTTTCAATGGCTGAAGGAACATGGGCATGAGTGTGTAGCGTACAATAATAATACCTGAAATCGGAAACAAAATTCCCCAGTAGAGACTGTCCCAGGTTTTGTGTAAACCATCGATTATGAGCAGCAACATCTTCAACCAAGGCTCCTCATCTGCTGTATCCTAATCACCAGAGAGTCCTAGGTCAACACCAATAATCATATGGGGAACGATACCCCCTTCTTTTCTGCACTACCCCGGACATAATTTTCTCCGCTTCTTCCGCTGTCGCAAATAGCCTGGTATGGCGGACACAGATTGCTCCTCTGCCGACCCGAACAGTGTACATGTCGCCTATCCGACTCAATATCTTCACAGGCTTTACCCTTATACCATTCTCAATAATGTAAGCAGTATCTCCGGCATTGAAAATCATACATTCATCGTCCCTTTCTCTACTAGCTACTTACCCGGTATCTATCCACTCCTGAGATCGATAACCGGGGAGATCGATAACCGGGTGATTTTGGGGGCTAGCGATATTGACATTATAGGAACGTATGTTCGATATTTCAAGTCTGAATCAAGCGCAAAAAAATGAGGCCGAATAAAGCCCCATTTTTTAACACTGAGGATAATATCCAATAAAGTAAAAAAGCTAACGTGTAATGAAATCGGAAAGTAACGAATCTTTATATGGTTGTGTCAAGCTTGTCCGTTGTCGCCGCCGAGTGTCCGCTCGGCGGCGACAAACGCATGAGATTATATGAATTCAAGATTATGATCCAATAATAATGATTGTATTTCCTTGATCCGCGAGCCGTTCTATAACATTTCCTATCTTTCTTATATCATTGCTTCCTAGTCCAGAAGTGGATTCATCGAGTATCAGAATATTGTCCTTTTGGGATTCTTTACCGAGAACCTTTGCGAGCTTAACTCGCTGTGATTCACCTCAGGAAAGATTCATTGATAATTACCCCAGTTTCAAATACCTAATTCCTATATCCACCATGCACTGTAACATTGCAGTTGTTTCTAGAGTAAAGAAAAACATTTATGTATTAATAATCATCGATGCCACAGGAATCTTAATTATTGATTTTGTTTGCTTGCCTCTGCCTGATCCCATGCCTATCAGCAAAAGCCTTAACCGAATTCAATGAGGGATATTCTGTATCCAAATTCTCCAAAAATTCTTCCAGTTCATCTCGCTGCCAGTCATTATCCGGTGTCAGTGTAAGATCTTTGAAAAAATCATTGAAATGAAATCTGAACTGTTTGATCATAGAGAACCTCCCGAGATATGATTTTATTACAGATATAATTGCAGATAGTACTTTTAGTAATACAGTACGAGTTATAATAATGTACTCTCAGATCTCAGGAAACACTATTAAAAGATCTTCCGAAAAATTGAACCCTATCATGCTTTCGAGGATATGTGACATCGTATCCTTACGTGCCACGACCCCCTTAAACACATGGGAATTATCTGCTCGATGCATCTAATATACAGCGATATTCCCCTCGTGATTATTATGTGATGATACTTATCTTCGAACCGTAACAGAGCCAGCGTCCATGAATCTAAAGACAGACAGGTCGTAACAACCTGTCCGTCAATAATCAATAGGATATATTTGATCCCCTTTTACCCTATCCTCCAAGTATCTAACGACCCCTGCCAGTCACGCCTATGCAAGACATACTGGGAATTCCCCATTGTAGGATCATTAAACAAAAGGATGGATGCTAAGGGGATTAAGGAGTCATTCGGGGTGGTATACACATCCACTGCACTACAATCTCTCCTTGGATCTTGTGGTTCATTGAAATCTGTTATAGCCATGAATCCTGAGCGAAATTCTTCTGTAGCTGTTAACCCCAAACCATTTGCCAGTTCTTTATGGCAAGACCGGAAATGCTCAAGCTCCGCTTTTTCAATCAACTCATAATCATGATCTTCTGTATACCATTCATAAGATGTCTTCCAGACATCTTCATAGTACAGTCCTGTCCATATGCTATAATCCTCTTCCTGGTATTCTGCCGGATTACAGAGTGCTTCTCTTATGATATAGTTACCTTCTCCGTACTGTTCATAACTTAACCCGTTCAGCCAATGGAAATCACTCCCATCATAGTAATAGTCTGACAAAACTGTTACCGTATCATTCATAGATTCCCAGAGATCGACGGAAAGAATCTGATGTTCTCCACCATCATAAGTAAATATATTTATTTGTTCAGGTCGATACAGGTTTTCATCAAGTAGCATCATCTTCACACAGCCACTCATAATATCCTGCTGTTCTACTCCATGATTTTTCGGATCATACTCATACATTTCCATTACTACATTGATATCTGTCTGCGAATACATCCCGGGCACCGCAGCAAACCATGTCAGCAACATTTCCTCAACCCCATCTCGGTCGTAGTCACGAATATCCATGGAAAGATAACCATACAAATCATCTTCATTCCAGGAAGGACTCTGCGGCCATTCCCCACTTTCCGGAACACTGAACATGTCGTCGGTTGCAATAATATCTTGATATTTCGCATTACTTTCTAGCCATTTCATAAATGCATCACGTGGAGTTTTGGGGATATCCAATTCTGTAAGATCCACGTTCTCCTCATCCTCAGGCCATATCGTAATATCCATTTTTGCTTCTTCTCCAATTACAGGAGTACGCAAAGAAATATTCAATTCTGCAATCGGCTGCGGCTCTTCCGGAACTTTTTCTTTATCATTCACATATTTGGGCAGAACATGAAACTCCTCGTAAAAATGTGTACTGAAACCACTGACTGTTCTAACTTCATCACCATCAATTATAATATCGTTCTTCACCCTCGTAATAAATGGAGTCATATAATTCGCCAGTCCGATATTGGGGAAAGGATCCGGGTCGGTTTTATTGCCATTTTTACCGACTAAATCTTCCGGCCATTGTCCCAGCCCATACTTCTTCTTCTCTTCAAAGTTCAGATCGTTATATGTCAAAATCCCTGCACGGTAGACATGTTCAGACCCCTGCCTTAACGTTCCGATATCATCATAGGCATCAAGCCCCCATATAAGATAAACCTTTCCATCGAACGAATGACGAAAAAGCCCGATTTGCATATTCGGATATCTGGACAGATTTAGCTTTGTCCCTTTTTCCAGAATTAAATAATCTTGGAAGATAACCTGCCGGTCTTCATTTACTTCATACATTTCCAAAACACAATTTAGGTTTTGTATACCAACATTAGGATCATGTTTTAACCTGAGAACGGCCATTTCGTCCTGCCCATTCTTATCAAAATCATAAACCTCGTACCCGATCAACCCTTCCAGATCTGAAGCTTTCCATTCTGACAAAAGAATCTCCATCCGCTCCGGAACCTTTCCGTATCTAGGTATTAAGTTTGTTCTGTAATAATTTGTCAGAATCTCCCGTACGTTTATACCGGGAACAGAAATTTCCATTTCATCTGACCATCCCCCCGATTCTATTGCTTTTCTCACTGCCGATTCCGCATCAAGAATTTTAAGTCCGGACCCATTCGAAGTGTCAATCATGGTTTTTTTCACTTCATCCCCTTTGAGTCCTGGCGACAATGTCCAAATCATCGCTGCTGTTCCTGTTACATATGGCACCGACTGTGAAGTACCAGTCATTGCTAAATACTCAACCCCTCTTTTTTGTCCAGTACTGTATATATCTTCTCCTACAGCCCATAAATCCACACGATCGCCAGCGTTAGACGTAGAGTATCTTTCCTGATCGACCGTGCAGTTTCCTACTACTATTATTCGGTCATAGATATCAGGATAACTGCTCTTTTTAATTCCAGTAAAGACACTATTTAATACACAATCTTCTCTTGCATCATTTCCTGAGCTCGCGATAATCAAAAAATCTTTATTCTCATCTAGTACAGAATAAAATAAATAAGTAGCTACATTCTTACATCTGTGCTATACTGATTACATCACATTTAGAGAGGTATCAGTAATGGCACATGCATATT
>CACZBZ010000074.1 GCA_902779505.1 uncultured Lachnospiraceae bacterium | reverse complement strand
ATGTCTTAATCCCGGTGAGAAATTAAAAGGGACTTTGGACAGCATCTTCAGACAAACATATAAAGACTATAGAGTGATCATCAAGGATGGACTGTCTTCAGACGGAGCTCTTCAGAAGCTGGAGGATGAGGCATACTTTGAGGGTCGTCCTGTTACTATAGTAAAAAAGGCCGATAAAAGCATATATGATGCGATGAATCAGGCCGCTGAATATATAAAGAGTTCGGAAGATGAAGACAGGAAAGTCTTAGTGCAATTCTTAAATTGTGGTGACTCCTTCTATTCTGATGATGTGATTTCGGAAGTGGCTTCCAAAGTATCTAAGGAAGATACACTGACTATTTATTACGGCAACAGCTACAACATGCAGACAGACAGTATGGTGACTCCTTCTCCAAGACTTTCGGAGTTTGCTCTCTATCGTAATTATCCCTGTCACCAGACCTGCTTCTATGATTCAGGACTTCTTGATAAAAGACAGGACGGAACAGGTCCTTATATTCCTGAATTCAGAATAAGAGCAGATTACGAGCACATCCTGTATTCAATATATGAGAAAAAGGCTGTAAGCCGTTATATGGATGTCACGGTATGCAATTACGAAGGCGGAGGCTATTCAGAGAGCCGTGAGAATAAGAAGAGATCAAAAGAAGAGCATTCGCTTATAACGAAAAAATATATGGGCGCCAGAGCTGCGAAATACAGAGCAATCCTGATTCTGACCGGCTCAGGACTTAGAACTGCCCTTGCAGAGAGCAAGACCTTCTCGGGCATGTATAATTCCTTGAAAACTGCCATATATAAAAAAGGGAAAGACAAATAGAAAAGAAGCTTTATCCGGGTGGGATGAAGCTTCTTATTGTATCAAGAACCGCTATTAGAGACTTGATTAATCACAATTTGTGAATCTATTATCCATAGAATTCACCGACTCTCTTATTAATAGCTTCGGAGGTCACCGGAATTGATTCAAAAGATTCCTCACCTGAATACCTCATAATGAATATTTTAGCCATATCAGAGTCATTTATCTCAATTTCCATGTGATCATGTTTAGAATTGTCATATTCAAGCTGGATAGAGCCGAGTGCAGTAGGGAATACTTCGGGCTGTATGTCAATCTTTTCTATAATCCCTTGCACCTTCTTTATTACAGAATCCTTGAAGGCAGGGGCATCGTTGCCGTTCCATCCTCTCTTTAAGGCCTGTATTAAGGCAAGTTTATTAAGATTATCAGTCTTGATGTTATCATTTGCAGTACTCATATTTGCCTCCGGTATGTAAAACGATATCTATTAATATAATAATTGTAGAACTGTCCGCTCCAATACGCAACCGGCTAAGGCCTTCATAGATATAAAATATTGAGTTTTCTTCTTAAAACTGAGGTGCAAGCGTGATATAGTATATATGGAGTCTGATTCCCCCAAAAGAGGATAATAATTATAGTCTTATGGGGCAGATATCTATAATAATCATTAGCCATACAGAGGTTATAAATATGAGAGTATTGTGGTTGTGCAATATGGTTCCGTCAATGATAGCGGAAAAAATGAATAAAGAAGCGACTGTGAAAGAAGGATGGGTAACCGGAACACTTCAGAGTATCCTCAGGGATAATCATGAAGCAAGGAAAAACGGTGAAAACTGTCCTATTGAGCTTGCGATAGCATATCCTGTGCCGGATGCAAAAAAAGAAGAGCATACGGAAGTGTCACTCTATGATTACAAGATAGACTGCTACTCTTTCTATGAGGATGTGAGACAGCCGGAGAATTATTGTACATCAATGGAACCGAGATTCAGAGAGATATTGGAAGATTACAAGCCTGATATCGTTCACGCTTTCGGAACCGAATATCCACATACACTTGCAATGGCAAGAGTACTTAAAGGCACGGACAAGCTCATCATTGGACTTCAGGGAATCATAAGCAATCTTCCTGATGAGATAGTGAACGGAAGAACATTCAGAGACATAATAAGGAAGGACAATATTGCTCAGCAGCAGGCTAAATTCCTTGAAAGAGGAGAGTTCGAAAAAGAAGCCATAACACTTACTAAGCATGTGATTGGAAGAACTGATTTTGACAGAAGAACAGCTCTCGAACTGAATCCCACGGTTCAATATCACTACATGGGTGAGACCATGAGAGATACCTTCTACAGTGGTACATGGGACCTCAGCAGTTGCGAGAGACATTCCCTCTTTGTAAGCCAGGCAGATTATCCCCTTAAGGGTTTCCATTATCTTTTGGAAGCAATGCCCGAGATACTTGAGAAATATCCCGATGCAAGGATTAAAGTAGCCGGAGCGGACATAGTATCAATAGACAGCATGAAAGACAGACTGAAACTTCCTTCATACGGAAAATATTTGAGAGCCCTTATGCAGACTTACGGTCTCCATGACAAGATAGATTTCCTTGGAAAGATGAACGCGGAAGAGATGAAGCTCCAATTCATAAGATGCCATACTTTTGTATGCCCATCTTCCCTTGAGAATTCACCTAATTCAGTAGCGGAAGCAATGTTACTTGGAGTACCTGTGGTAGCTGCAAGAGTGGGAGGAATTCCTTCCATATTGCATGAGCCGGAAGAAGGACTTTTATTCGAAAAAGGTAATTCCCAGGGACTGGCAGAGAATATCTTAAGAATCTGGGACAGCGATGCGGTAGCTCTGGAGATGTCGGCTTGTGAGATGCAGAGAGCAAGAGAGAATTACGACAGAGAAGGCAATTACAGAATGCTTCTTAACATATACAAAAGGGTATCAAGCCTTGTGGAATGTCAGTAAGACCCGGTGAAAAAACATGAAGACAGTAATGGTAAGTAATTACATCAATCACCATCAGATCCCATTTTGCGATGCAATGTATAAAAGACTCGGGGAGGATTTTGTCTTTATTCAGACAGAAGAAATGGAATCCGAGAGAGCAAACATGGGCTGGAGCGCTGATGTAAGTTCAATTCCATATGTGAAATGCAGCTACGAAGCCCCTGAAGAAACCAAGGATTTAATTATGGACTGCGATCTTCTCATAGCGGGGTGGACAAAGAGTCCCGAGCTTTATGAGGAAAGACTTGCTGCAGGAAAACTGACATTCAGACTAAGTGAAAGACTTTACAGAGAAGGTCAGTGGAAGTTCATTTCCCCCAAGGGACTTGTAAACAAATACAAAGAACATATCAAATACAAAAAGAAGCCGGTTTTTGCACTTTGTGTGGGAGCCTATGTTGCTTCTGACTTCAATCTGATCGGAGCTTATCCGGGAAAAAGATATAAATTCGGATATTTTCCGGCGACAAAAGAATTTACATGGGACGAACTGTATGAGAAAAAAGGAAGACTTCATACGGTAGAAGTAGAGAAAAAAGAATACCTTCCGGAAGAGCCACCGGTTCTTACGGACAAGGAGATAAATATCGTCTGGGCAGGAAGATTTCTGCCTCTTAAACATCCGGAATATGCAGTTATGTTAACAAGAGATCTGGTTAAAAAAGGCTACAGATTCCATGTTCATCTTATCGGAGACGGAGAGATGGCCGATAGTCTCAGATCTTTTATACAGGATGAGATGGTCGAAGACTATGTGACTATGTACGGATTCCTGGAACCCGATAAGGTAAGGGAGATTATGGAAAAGAGTCATATACATATCTTCAGCAGCAATTTTATCGAGGGCTGGGGAGCCGTTGTTAATGAGGGCATGAATTCCGGATGTGCTGAGATAGTCAACGACGAAATTGGCTGTGCAAAATATCTCATAGAAGATGGTGTCAACGGTCTGCTTTATCACGAAGGAGAATATAAGGATCTCCTGAATAAAGTCCTTTATCTTTTTGACAATCCGGCTGAAATAGAGAGACTGGGCTTCGCCGCATATGAGACTATAGTCAACGAATGGAATGCCGATGTGGCGGCTGACAGAATAATAGATTTCTATAAGAACTACGAAGAAGGGAATATCGCTTCTTATCCTGACGGACCCATGTCTGTAGCGGAAGTGCTAAAGCCCGGATTTTTTAAGACAGGGAAATTGTAATGCAGGTATCCGTAATTGTACCCGTGTATAACATAATTGAATATCTTGAAAGATGTGTGGGTTCACTTACGGCTCAGACTTACAAAGATCTCGAGATCATACTCGTAGACGATGGATCCACTGACGGTTCGGGAGATCTGTGTGAAAAGCTTGCAAAAAAAGATGAGAGAATCAGAGTCTTTCATCAGGAAAATGCAGGATCTTCTGCGGCCAGAAACAAGGGAATCAAGGAATCCAGAGGCGAATACATAGCTTTTGTGGACAGTGATGATTATGTGGATCCCGACTTCATAGAAAAGATGGTGGAAGCGGCCTTACGGCTTAATGCTCCCATGGTGCAGATATCAAGAGACGAGATAGATGAGAATGGCAGCAGACTTGAGGATGTGTGCAAGCCTCCCAAGGAAGAAATGATTATCACAGCCCATGACCAGATGAGAGAACTGCTTCTCCACAGAGGTGACTGCAGTTTTTGCACAAGAATCACACACAGGTCCCTTTTCGGACTTGACTCGCCGGAGGGTAAAATACGTCTTTTCCCCGAAGGAGTGTTGAACGAAGATTTTAAGCTGATGATTCAGATGTTAACGGGAATCGACGAACTTCCCAAAGTCGAGAAATACCCCATTCTTCCCGCTCAGGCATATCATGTTTTCTATAGAATAGGCAGTAACAGCAGGAAAAAAGATTCGGAAGAATTCAGCAGAGTCTTTTCGGATATAGTGGACAATGCTGATTATGTGGAATCATTTATCGGGGATGTTTATCCGGATCTTAAGAGTATAGCCGGAAGATTTGCTCTCTTCCAGAGACTGGACTATATGCTGCATATTCCGGTATCCATGATGAACAAAAACAACGAATTCTATTTAAGAGTAGTAAGATATCTGAGAAAACATTTTTCAGATACGCTCTTCAACAGATATCTGACGGTCAAGAACAAGCTTTATCTTGTTTTGCTGACTATAGCACCGAGATTTGTAAGAAAGGTACATAAATCGATTAGAAGTTAAATGGAATCTTTATATATAATTATTCCTGCCTATAATGAGGCAGAGAATATAAAAAATGTAATTGAACACTGGTATCCTGTTATCTTAAAGCATAACGGGGATAAAAGATCTCGCCTTGTGATCATAGATGACGGCAGCAGTGACGATACCCTTGAGATAGTCAAGGATCAGGTAAGAGAGAAGGAATACCTTGAAGTGATAACGAAGGAAAATGGTGGCCATGGCAGCAGTATCTTCTTCGGTTATCATTATGCCCTTCAGGAGAACGCGGATTGGAGGCGGAAGAGTTCGAAGCCTTTTGGCGGGCAAGAATTGACAATGATGTCATAATCGGAGACAGAAGAAATCGAGGAGACGGTTTTGCCAGAAGAGTTATCGGATTTTGTGTAAGAGAGATAGTTTATCTTATATTCCATGAAAAAGTTGAGGATACCAATACTCCTTACAGACTCATGTATCACGAGAGTCTTAAGAAGGCTATGGACTATGTTCCAAAGGAATTCAATCTTACCAATATTGCGCTTACTGCAATATTTGCAAAACTGAGAAGCAGGGGAGAAGTGAAAATGACCTTCATCCCTATCACTTTTAAGCCCAGACAGGCCGGCAAGAACAGGCATTGAGAGATTTGAGGAAGATTAACAGATCTTTATGACAAGCGTAAACATCGGAAAGAGAAAAGTTAATACTGCTTTGTTGTCGGGACTTATTGTTGCGGCAATATATCTGCTTGTGCTGATTGTAAGGCAGATTGCGCCCTTTGGGGACAGCACCTGGCTTATGTTCGATATGAAGAGGCAGTATGTAGACTATTATTCATATCTGAGAACGATTTGGTCAGGAGACAATAATGTCTTCTATTCTTTTGCTACGGCATTGGGTTCAGGCATGCTGGGATTTGAGACATATTATCTCACCAGCCCTTTTCTTCTCTTGGTAGTTCTTTTTCCTCAGGACATGATACCTGTGGCGGTAAGCGTGATCATCGGAATCAAACTTGTCATAGCCGCGGTAATCATGTGCTTATTTCTTGAGCATTTTAAAGGCTTTAAGGATCTGGAAGTTAACGACAATCCCTGGGTTATCCTTCTGATATCTGTAAGTTGGGGACTTAACGGATTCCTTGTGGCTCACAGCATGAACATGATGTGGACGGATGTCATCATCATGCTCCCCCTTATCATCTGGGCATTGGAACATCTTTTAAGAGAGAAAAAGATCCTGCCTTATGTCTTATGTCTGGCGGCCATGCTTTATCTTAATTACTACATAACATATCAGGTCCTTTTATTTACAGCACTTTGGACTTTGTTGAGATTATATATAACTAGGGACAGTCATCCTTTCAGACAGATTGGAAGAGTAGCTTTATCCACTATACTTGCAGCATTACTGGATGCGGTTGTTTTGGTGCCCACAGCCCTTGAACTTGTGAACAGTCCCAAGGACATTACGAAGCTGGGATTGGAAGCCAGCGGCAAGAATCTTATCATTAGAGATGTCTTATCAAAACTTCCGTCATTGTCATATGACTATATAGAATCCAGATTCGGAGAGCCTCAGATCTTCATCGGGGTTCTGTTTTTGATTGTCGGTATCATGTTTTTTGCTGACAGTCGCAGAAGCAAGAGAGAACGAATCGGATATGGAATTATGCTTCTTATCTTCCTTGCATCTTTCTGCAGGGATATTCTTAATCTTATTTGGCATGCCGGAATGGAACCTTCGGGACATCCTTACAGACAGGCCTTTATGTGCGTATTCGTAATGCTTATATGCTGCTACGAATTCCTGCAGGATTTCTTTGCGGACGTGAATAAGGATTATCCCCTTATCACAAAGAAAAATTATCTTATTGCTCTTGGCCTGGCATTTGTCCTTTTGTCTGTGATGTTCTATGAAGTATTGCGACTCAGATATGACCACATAAGCCGTTTGACACAGGTGGTGAATGTGGCTCTTCTGCTTGTCTACACGGCAATCATTCTTTTGGTCATCCTTTCAATGGAAAAGGAAAAGAAAAGGATTTCACATATTCTTCTAGCTCTGCTTGTATGCATGCAGCTGACAGATCTTGCGGCCAATACCGTATACATTCACTACTGGCAGTCACTTAATGCGTCCTCCATGGCAGAATACCGGGCAACAGTGGACAAGATGAAAGAAGCCTCGGATTGGATAAAAGAAAATGACAGTTCATTCTACAGAGTGGAGAATCTTAATCCCAGAGAGCAGAACGACGGTATGCAGTATAACTATAAGGGAGTTACCCACTACAGTTCCGCAGGCATGATATATGTCAGATATTTTCTTCAGAGAATGGGATTCAACGATGACACTCTCTATACCCATTACGGACATGACAACACTGTCACTTCCGACAGTATCCTCGGAATAAAATATCTTATGACTGACGGAACATATGCGGCTCATGACGATTATGAGCTTGTGAAAGAAGGAGATGTGGAGGTCTATGCCAATCCCTATGCTCTTCCCGTTGCCGTTGGCGTAAATGATTACGATCTCAGTGATATAAGCGGTGATTTCGGACTGGTCAGCAATGATGCGGAGATGGAACATCTGAAGGGTATGAATCCTTTTGAACTTCAGGAAGATATCTACAGCAGGCTTACCGGATATAAAGAAGATATATTCAAAGATGTAAATATTACAAAGACTACGGAGATAATTGACGGTGATCCGACGGATATCTATAGCATAGTTCCTTCTGTAGATGGAACCGTATATGTATATGTAGACGGACTGATGGGCCAATCCAGGTCTATGGCAGTATATGCAAATGACGAATTCGTATCAGGCTATGGCAATGAATCTTGCCTGAAAGTCCTTAATCTCGGCCATAGAAATAAGGGAGAGACTTTTACCGTTAAGGTTGTTGGAATGGATGACGAGTCATATCTTGGTGAGGGACTCTTTGTATCCGAAGATATGGATGCACTGAAGGATGCATACAAGAGAGCTATAAGCGGCGGAATAGATATTGATATGAAGAGTTCTTCGCACCTTAGCTTTAAGACAGCTGAGGCTGACGGAGTCTTCTTAACTGTCCCCGCGGAAGCGGGCTGGCATGTAAAAGTCGATGGCAAAGAAATCAAGCCGCTTACAGTATATGATTCTCTTATGTATATTCCAATGGGAGAAAAGGCCGTACATGAAGTAGATATGTATTTTATTCCCGAGGGCGTAATAGCAGGACTTGTGATTAGTCTTATTGCTATTCTTGCTCTGATATCGGAAGAACTGTATCGAAGAAAAAGAGCGGCTTCTTCTGTAAAGGGACAATGATGGGAGGCCTTCTCAAGTGAAGAAAAGAATTATCAAGGCGGCCCTGATCCTGATCATTACAGGTATTATTGCCACTATTGGAATTATTGAAGTAAACAGC
>CACZBZ010000073.1 GCA_902779505.1 uncultured Lachnospiraceae bacterium | reverse complement strand
AATCTAAACCCGGTAAGATGCAGGCTTATTATTCAAACCGTATCACTTGCTGATTGGCATCTACTGATGCATTTACGCCAAACGGGATAATGCACCTCGGTGTCGCATGACCGATGTTCACATTACAGAGGATTGGAAGCAAAGGATCATCTATGACAGATATCAGCAATTCCTTATATTCTTCAGAATACGTTTCATCCATCGGTTTTCCGACCAGCAAGCCGGAAATGTTTTGAAACACTCCTCTTTCCTTCAGATATTCCAGCGCCTGACGGTACTTCTCAGGAGAAGGTTTTTCTTCACTTGACTCCAGCAAAAGTATATGCCCCTTCCAGGCATCCGCATTCGGAAAGATGTGGTATTTCTCACATAAGACAGGCATGTCTGCATAGCGTTCGCCATCAAAAATGTCAAATATCGAATCAATACATCCACCCAGAATCTTCCCTTCAAATACCGCCGGTCCTTGAAGAAGCTCATACCCTGTGTTTTTGTGCTTAACTCTTGCTTGTCCAATCTGGCTTTCGTCAAATGCAGTTCTTTCTTCATACCAGACATCACTTGGATGGATCTCTTTTATCTTCCCTGTCCGGATCAATTCTTCAAAATACTTTTTACTGTAGGGAAGCATTTCCGAATCCAGTTCGCAAATGTCGGCCAAAAACGACTGTCCATAGAATGTTTTTATGCCAAGCTTATTCAGCATCAAATGGTTGATCGTGGTATCCGAAAAGCCAAGGAATATCTTATCATTTACAACCTTCTTAAGTTCATCGTTTTCAAACAGATAAGGAAGCAAGCGATAAGTATCATCTCCGCCGATTGCACACAGGATCATATCTACATCAGGATCGGCATATGCATCCAACAGGTCTGATGCTCTATCTTCCGGATGATTCTTGATATACTCGATCCCCTTAAGAGCATTCTTTGAAAACTTCACCCTAAGTCCCATGGATTCCAGCCTCTTGACGCCAATCTTCAGTTCATGTGCAGCAAACGCTTCACCAATCGTTCCACTTGATAAACTCACTATTTCTACAGTTTTGATCATATTGTCACCTAGCACTTCCCTTCTTCCGTTTTTCATAATCCCGGAAACAGACTCTCCTGCATATCTATCCAGGATTCCTGCGGCACTTCATGTATCTTATCACCGTCCATATAATTCCCGATCAGGAATGGTGAAGTCGGATCATGTAATCTGTTCTGCGCATATATTACTTCCGGTTCAGCATTTGCATAGCAATATTTACAAAGATGGAGGCATGTGTTGTACGCTCCTATATCGCAAGACAGATAGCATGCACATTCAGCTCTTGCGCCTTTCTTCTTTGGTGCTATAAGCCTTCGCCCGATGGCCTTTTCATAATCGCTTATCTTCATACAGCCGCAGCGCACGGCTTAACAGTCATTCCACATTCAGTTGCGATCTTTATCATCTCTTTTCCAAGCTTTAATCTATCAATCTGCGAGACTTCTCTTGCCTCCGGAAAATTCTTTCTAACCTTTGGATACAGATCGATAAAACTGATAACCACAGTCTTCGTATATCCCTTCAGACTTTCCGCTATCTGCCTGAAAGCATGTAAATGGTATTCTCCTGTATATTTATCCGATATAAGAATCGGATCATATCTCCATCCGACGGATTGCACACCCACCATATCCGACAATTTCTTAAAATCCTCTATCAGGCAGTGTTTATCCGGAACATTGGGTTCAATATCCCTTCCGTATGAAGTGAGTGTTACGAACCAGTATTGGCCGAAGTCCTTTATCAGATCCATATAAGGAAACATCGGTGCAGGATTCTTAGTACAGAAGCCAATCACATCGACTACAGATGGATCCAGTCTGTACTTACTCACCTGACTCGGATTGTAGGCTATATGTATTATGTACGTACCCTCTTTCCAATTTAATGCTTTATCAAGTATCTCTTTATGATCAAATATCCGTAAAAGAACCAGATGTAGAAATACCACAATACCAGCGTAATTGCCGGATATTCAATGGCAGCAAACTTCATAATTACAGCAATGATAATTATGAACAATGAAAAAAGATGTATCCATATGGTCTTTTCTTTTCTGTCAGCGAATAAATGAAGTATTGTCGCCGGCACAAATGAGTAATCCATACAAATCACAAGAATTCCCACAAAATCATACCATTTCAATGTCATCCCTTCATAAAACACACCTGCAATAGCCAATGTAGTTGCTGCAAATACAAATATATCCACCATTTCCATTATCTTACGTAACTTTTCCATGGTTTTCTTTCTCCTTATATCCCTATTATATACCTCGTAAACCTTGTCGGCACAGCTTATCCGATTTTCTTCTGCATATTCCTTTATCAGGATATGGGCTGTCGCAACCTTTGAAAGCCCTTCTTCATCAGCTAGTTTTTTGTATATGACAAAATGACTGCCTAACGCTCATGTTCAACGTCAAATAATTCTCCGGCAATTCCTCCCACATGCTTTCGACCAGCTCACACAGAAACTCCCGGCTATCAACATCATCCACCAAAATCATTTCCTTAGCACCATCATAAGGAGGTTCCATCGTTGCGTCAGGCATCATTTTAACCGCCGCCGGAACGGGTTTAACCAAAAGCCTGTCATCATAAATGCCTCCGAATACTCTGCTACGATAATAAAGGATGTATTCACCCATCATAGCTCTGTATCCGATTTCATCAAGCCCCGATAGCTGCTCTAAGACAAAATCCAGATATTCTTTCGTTGATGCCATAAACTATTCCTCCTTTGCCTTAATTGGATGCCTGATCACAGTCTTCAGCTTTTCAGGAGCAACCTTCCTGGCATCACTCAGATAGATCTCATGATGCAGTCGCTTATCCGTTATATCCAATTCATACCCCTGCTGTTTCATGAACTCATGCATCATAGCAACAGTTGCGGGCTCATCATCATAAGAACCGATATGCATACATTGGACGCAAAGTCCTTCCTCGACTGTTAGGAACTCAACCTTGGAGAAATCCTGCTTTTTCTTTTTCGTAGCTTCCTCAGCAGCCCATCGGAAATCATCTTCTGTCACAAAATCCGGAATACGAATCACTGAGATCCAATGGAAGTTTTCCTTATGCGCATAGTCAACTCCCTCCACGCCATCTTGCCACCAGAATCCCTCCAGCGGTGGAACAACGTAATCGAAATAGCCGTCTATCTCATGGTCACCCTTCTTGCTCATCTTGATTGTAAAGGCAATCCCATACAACAATCCGATAGCCTGCTTATACTCTCCATCCTCTTGATTCGGATTTCCTGATCCTCGTACAGCAATATAATTCATGCTCGGCATTGTCACAATACCGGGCTTATTCTTCGGCATGTAAAACTCTTTGTATTCCTTCTTGAAATCATATGCCACCGCAGTTTACCTCCCAGCATCCTTCTCTTCAAAGGGTTTATTCCAGGAACCTATCTCAATCAGATTTCCTTCCGGATCAGCGATATAGCAGGTCCTCTGTCCCCACGGTTCAAGTTCCGGCTCTAATACCGGTGTTGCCCCGTTTTCTACCGCGTTCTTGAAGGCTTCATCAACCTCATCAAAGGTATCAACATAAAGAGCAAGCTCGGAATGACCATTCAACCCCTTAACATACTCATACCGGTGGCTTGTCATCTTTTCAAAATCTACCCTGCCGTACAGCAGAAACAGCGTTCCGTCTTTCACAAGATATACATTGGAAGCATCCTCCGCTTCCTTGATCTCAAATCCAAGCACATCCCTATAGAAGCGAATCATCTTCGCCATATCCTCAACCAATAATCCAAAACCGTCCAATCTCATAACGTTGCATCCTCCTTGTAAACTGTTGTCATTCTCTGCACCACAAGCGCGATTTTCTCTCTTGCCTCTATCTGTTCAAGCACCGTATGTATCATATCAAAGTCAACACGACAACTGTGTGTCATGTTTATTGTAACAGTGAAACTATTTTTCCGCCAACGAAAATAGAGCGAAGAGACGATACTTCATCCTCTTCGCTCTATTTTCATTTTCGCTTAGCCAAAGATCTGTTCCGGCAGTTTTAGTTTTGCGGCTTAACCACCTATACTGTTAATGTCTTCTCAGTCAAAAAATCCTTTCCCTATCTCATAAGCCTTTTGAAGGTTCACATCCCAGTTTTTCTCTCTAAGCGTATTTTCTCTCGACGTGTTATCGAAAACTATAAATTCCATCTGCTTGGCACGTCCGAACAGCCTGTCCCCCAGCATAACTCTCTTCATACTATCCAGAAGGCCGAACTCTTCAAGCCGTTCGATCGGATTCCCTGCCGAGCACAGTATCATCGCTTTATCAAGTACTTTCATAGTCTTTTCACCATATGCGAATCCATAAGACCACACTCTATCAAACCAGCCCACCAGCTTTGCCGGCGCCTCTGTCCAAAATACAGGATAGATAAATGCTATCGCATCTGCAGAATTGATCTTCTCTTGTTCGGCAAGCACATCCTCCGCCACATTTGGCGTGTTCCTATAGTTGGCATCCCTGAGATACTCTTCCTCCGTCATATCCGCATGAAATCCCATCTTATAAAGATCCGAAATAATATACTCATTCCCGGAATCTGTTATACCCCTAATAAATTCATCACACATATTCTTAGTGAAAGAATCCTCTGACGGATGACAATAAACGATGAATACTTTCATTTCATACTCCTTTATCCATCCCTATCCACTGTATGAAAGCTGTCTTATCACTGCTGTTATACCCAGCCTTTTCATAAAAGAGTAGTGTCTCCGGTTTCTTGGATCCGGTAAGGAGCATCATCTTATAGCAATTCTCCTTCTCTGCAATCTTCCTTGCATAATCCAGACACTCTCCGGCATAGCCCTTTCCTCTGTGATTAACATGCGTCACCACGTTTTCAACAAAAGCATATGGTCTCACATTCCTTGTCAAATTCGGTATAATAACGCATACACAGGAAGAAACAATCTGACCATCGATTTCATTCACGATCAGATGATGATGGGGATCTTCAAGAATCTGTTCCCATGTTTCCTCTAAGTGCTTATCACGCTCCGGAATACTGTCTTCATGTAAAAACAGATACAGTTCAAGCAATGAATCCAAATCCTCTTTTACGACTTCTCGTACCATACCAAAACCTCACATTAAAGTTGCTTTCTGATTCATTCGGCTTTCTGTCATACAGCTAAAACCCGACCGACTCATAATTCCTAGGAGCGACCAGATTACTGTTTGTGACCGTATCCCTCCAATTAACATCCCATACTTCTCTATTTCTTGGATCAAACGAATATGCATCCTGTAATTTGACAAATCCCTCTTTTTTTGGTATCTTTCCAATTAAGAAATGGGTTTTCACCGGGTAGGACTTAGGTCTGACAGGACTTGCCTGTTTCTTTTTTTATTTCCAAAATATCATAAAGATATTTCTTCCCACTTGAAGCATGTCTGATTAAAAGCCTTCCCCGGAAGATGTTGTATCTTTCAATATTTCTATCATCTCCGTATACAGGCAGAGCAAACCTTGTATCATATCGATACCACCCATTTTTTGCATCTCTGCCATGCTTAGCCTTGCGATTTTCTTCAAAAACACCATTTGTTGCAATCTCAATCATTTCCGGAATTGCCTGAGCAGCATTTGCTTTTGCTTTTGCATCTGCTCCTTTTAGCTTTTTGGTGTAAACCGAACCGGCATATTCACTCGGAAGTTCTGACCCGATATATATTATCTCGTTATCCTCTGCTATGGGATAAATATCTCCAACATAACGTTTCAGATATTTTTCAACATCCTCCCATGCAATGGAACGTTTTCCCTTAAAAACTATATCATTTATTACAACAATCTTATTACCATCCGCATCTTGTATTACCGATACATTTCGCTTTTCTTTTACTGTCCTCCGCCCCGCTTCCCAGTCTTCCAATGTACGAACAGGGATGCCCGTATGCTCTGAAAACTCCTTGCGTGACATCCCTGTACTTTCTCTCAGCTCTTTTATAGATTTTGCTATATCCATATCGTTACCTCGCATTGCGTGTTTATGGTTAAAGTATACCACAATCAACAGTTGTTCTCAATGCGTGGGTGAAATACAATAGACCTGTTAATTACTCATCCTATTTCTTCTCGGAATCCTTGATCCTATAGTAATCCTCAGCATCGATTGTGATTTCAATATGCTCCTTTGCGGATTTTAATTGTTCAAGCAAACAACAGACTTCGGCGTGGCTTGGGGCAACAGTATGGATGTCTAAACCCTCACAGTTTTCGAGAATTGTTCGATACTGTGATTTTGCTCGTATTGGGAAACAAGTCCACTCTCTATTCGGGAACAAGTCCACGCTGTTTTGGGGAACAAGTCCAAACTCCAAAGCCTCTATTTACAACATTCTTATTGAATAGTGTGTGTTGCTATCTGCTCGCCTTTATCGATCCCATTCTGCTTTACATCTATAGGTCGCATAATCATTGCGGTATCTTTCATAAGCACTAATGAAGTAAACTGATAACCGCCTCCTTGATAAACATCGTCATGTGCCTTAAATACAAATGCTTTCTCGAATTCTATGCAAACCTCAATATCTTCTTTAATTTCACTTGCGATTTCTAATGCCTCTGCATAAGTGGTCTGTGGCTGATCCTCGCTATGATAATTATGTTTCATAGTGTTCTTGAACTGTTTTTTATCATTTTCCCTTAACCAGTTCTCAAAACTCTTCCTCGCCCTTACAGGCAAGCCGGGATCATACATGTAGTAATATCCTTTTTCATCGTCTTCACCATGTATTAAATCTGAAAAACCATGCCAGTATAAGAGTTCCGAATATCTCTTCATAACTACAACCTCTTAATCGCAGAAGGGTTTTATGGATGAAATGATATTCATCCCCATCCTTGAACATTAAACATAACTTTTCTGTTATATCAGCAATAACTGAATCAACAGTCATACTGTATCCGCTTGATGCAATAACATCAGATAAGTACTCTCGAATTTCATCTTCTTTGAAATCATACTTATCCTTATCGTATGCTGTTGCGCAGAATTCTCCAAACAATAGTTGAAAGTCCCTTGGATCCAGTCCACATTTGAACTCTCTTGACAGCCCCCTTTGTTGCATCATGTTTTTGTGCAAGAGCGTTATAAGCATCCTCATAGAACAGATTCACTGCTCTGATATGATGCGTTTAATCCGCCAACAATCATTTATTTAGATGTATTTCTGTTAGCCTCTTCATGGATCTTGGCATACAAAATAAACGGTTCTTTCCAGTTCTCATAGTATTTCATAATCACAGCCATTGATGGAAGACCATTCTTGGTTAATTCATGTGATTTTGGAATCGGATTGCCCTCCCTTACCCAAGCTGAAATAGCATCGTCTACTTCTCTTTTCGTATATCGAGCTTTTTTGGCATTTAATACTGTTATATTCTCTTCCGCGCAAAATATTGTAAAATCCCCATATCTCTTGTAAATAGTAGATTGAGAAATTGAAAACTCCTTGAAGAAATCATTCTTTGACTCTATAACTCGCTCTTTTCCCTCAAAGAATAAATCTAATTCTTCTCTTATATCATCTTTGGAAATAAGATCATTTTTCTGTGTTAATACAGAACCCACTTCCTTCTGATAATCGTTTATTGTTCCGAATAATCTATATACAACCTTTGTGGTTGGAAGCCCATTTTTAGCCTTCAAATCTTTTTCCGTGATTTTTCCATTTTTTCTTACAAATTCTTTTCCCGCACTGATGGCTTTTTCTCTATCCCATTGAGTTCGACATTGTAAATTAAGAATCCCCTCTTTCATTTCTGAAAAATTGGCATACTCCGGATAGTATTTAAGAATGCATGGGAGCGAAGGTAAGTTATTGCTCTTTTTCAAATCCTCCTGTAATAAATCTCCGTGAACCTCGACATAATCTACCAAAGCTTTACTAATGCTCTCTCTGTCCCAGTTTAAACTCATATCAACTATTCCGAAGGCTTTCTTTAATTCGTTTAATCCGCCGTAGAAAAGTTTAACATAATGAATTGACGGGAGATTGTTATATTCTCTGGTAAAATCAACCTTTTTTATATCCCCTTTTCGCTCAATGAAAATACCCACGATAGCGTCAAATTCTTCTTTTGTCAAAGTCTTTTTATCGGTAGCCTTTTCATTATTTTGCTTTTCGTCTTCCATTTGGGGCAAATCTTCTGCTGCAACTTTTTCACCTGCCAAAAATCTCCTTGCTTTTTCCTCAAGCATAAAATCATCTATGAGCTTGTCATTTTTCTTCAAATTACAATCCGAACAGAGTATTTGGCAATTTGACAATATAGATTTACCACCTTTGGCAAAAGGA
The DNA here is from genome assembly GCA_902779505.1 of uncultured Lachnospiraceae bacterium. Lineage (GTDB taxonomy): Bacteria > Bacillota > Clostridia > Lachnospirales > Lachnospiraceae > Colinaster. Next base: position 592 of record CACZBZ010000073.1, on the reverse strand, counting down.
AAAATATGATCAAAATGGCATTCCGATATGGACACTAATTTTTTGCCACAGGTTTCACACTGAATATTTCCGTTATTCTTTTCAAGGTTATTCTTGACAACTTCAAATTTTATCGTGTCAGAGAAATCACGTAATGCCATATTTTTCTACCTTCCTTTTCACATAAGATTAAAGTGCCTAAACGCATCCATAATAGCCTCTTCCTTCTCAGGAGGGCATACAAGCGTCCTTCCGTCCGTCTTCCCAGTGCCGTGGTTATAGTTCAGCCTCTTATCCAAGCCTACCTTATCCTTTATCTGAGCTATATAAAGGGACGAAATGCTATATCCGTATTTCCCCTTCACATAGTCCTTAATCTCGATATAAGTGGCTCTACCGCCCGTACTTTCAAGCTTTTCAACATCCAAATCTATATCGATATGTCCATCCACTTTTTGTATACTTAAAAGACATACCGTCTCAACGTTCTGTTATGTGGGCAAGAAAAATCATCCAACCAGTTCAGCCTTTCTATATTCATATGACCTCCAACACCCTCCTGATATTTTCTTCATTCGGAATAATGATATTTATATCCACCTGCGGATGTTCC
>CACZBZ010000072.1 GCA_902779505.1 uncultured Lachnospiraceae bacterium | reverse complement strand
GCAGATGACCTCGATGTTCGGATATGCCGTATATGCTTCCGTAGGAATATATTTTGTCAACAGATTGGTAGAGCCCGAAGATATGGTTACAGGACAGGCTGAATTCGCCATGTCGATATCCGCCGCAAGCGTAATCAGTTCTTTCGCCGGAGGATTACTGATCGACGCATACGGAATCAATCATATGCTTCTTATCGGTTTCTTCATAGCTTCTTTGGGAACCGTATCAGCTGCAGTCGCAGCAATAATATACAATAAGGGAAAAAACAATGCGATTAAGACACATTAAAGGGGCGGAAGAGACTATCGCCTCAAACAGATTTGTTATACAGGAACCGGAGGCCGTAAAAGGCCACTGGCAGGACTATTTTAAAGAATTAAGAGGAGATGATCTTCCCCATCCTCTTCATATTGAAGTCGGTATGGGCAAGGGACGTTTTCTCATGGATATGGCGGAAGCTCACCCCGATATCAATTACATTGGTATTGAGATGTATTCCAGCGTCTTATTAAGAGGCTTACAGAAGATGGAAGAACGGGATCTTAATAATCTTCGCTTCTTAAGAATTGATGCTACTTATATAGAAGATTCTTTTGAAAAAGGTGAAGTGGACAGGATCTATCTCAATTTTTCAGATCCCTGGCCCAAGGACAGGCACGCCAAGCGCCGTCTCCCGGGACGGGTATTCCTAAAAAGATTCGCAGGAATTCTTGTTCCCGGTGGCAACATCGAATTCAAGACCGACAACAGAGAACTCTTTGACTTTGCTCTGGAAGAAGTTGAGCCCGCCGGTTACGAAATGATTGAATACACCTTCGACCTTCACAACAACGAGAAGATGTCTGCAGGTAATATCATGACCGAATACGAAGAAAAGTTCTCTTCAATAGGCAACCCTATCTGCAAGTACATCATCCGCCTGCCGGAGCAAGTATAATAAAGGCGTCTCCGCATAGTAAGCAGTTTTGTATATTCAGATATAGGATCATGCGAATTATTGGAAAGAACTATACTATTAGGTTGACATAATTGTTCCTCCCCCTACCACAAGGTCCCCGTCATAGAGAACAAGTGCCTGCCCGGGAGTCATAGCCCTCTGTGGCTTGTCAAATATAACCTTCACTCTGCCGCCTTCTTCAGGATAGGCTGTAGCATCCTGCAGTTTCGCATGATATCTTGTACAGGCCTGCAGACGCATAGGTTCAGCGAGATATGGAATGGATATCCAGTTCATATCTTCCGCATAGATCGTGCACTTATACCAAGACCTTTTCTTTGTCCCAGAGTATATCTGATAAGGCCTTTGTGTCTGCCTAAGACATTGCCTTCCATATCAATGAAATCTCCCTCGGGATATTTCACATTCTTTTCTCTTTCAATGAATCCCGCATAATCCCCATCGGGCACAAAACATATATCCTGACTGTCTTTTTTGTCCGCATTTGCAAAAGACATTTTCTCTGCGATCTTTCTTACTTCATCTTTGTGAAGTTCCCCCAGCGGAAGAACAATGTGAGCAAGCTGCTCCTGCGTCAGATTGTAAAGCACGTAACTCTGATCCTTGCTTTCATCAAGGCCCTTCTTAAGCTCATATCTTCCGCTTTCCTCATTATATGTAACACGGGCATAGTGTCCCGTTGCGATATAGTCATATCCTCTTTCTTCTGCAAGTTGAAGAAGACCGTCGAACTTCATATATCTGTTGCAATCCACACAGGGATTGGGAGTACCACCGTTCTCATATACACGTATGAACTTTTCAATAATATTCCTATGGAATTCACCCCAAGGCATTCATGCCCTTTTTCTTTCATCAGATATGCTGCTACAGAACTGTCCACTCCGCCGCTCATGGCGATTATAGTCTTCTTCATTTTGCTTCCTTTATTAAGAAAAGTCCGGGTAGCACCTACCCGGACTTTTTAATCTTACAATTAACAGATTAGATGTTTAAAAGATCACTGTACACTTTAAGTGCTCCGTCTGTCTCGTGAGCAAGAACCTTCTTGGCAAGAACCTTACCAAGCTGAACGCCTTCCTGATCGAAGCTGTTAACATTCCATACAAATCCCTGGAACATGATCTTGTTCTCAAAGTGTGAAAGAAGTGCTCCCATTGATTCGGGTGTGAGCTGATCTCCTATGATTATACTTGAAGGTCTGTTTCCTTCAAATTTCTTGTTGTTATTCTCATCATCCTTACCGCATGCAAATGCAACTATCTGAGCTGCAACGTTTGCACACAGTTTCTGCTGGCTTGTGCTTCCCTGAATATTAACATCTGTTCCTATCTGGCTGTTCTTGAATCCGATGAACTGAAGAGGAATGATGTCTGTTCCCTGGTGAAGCAACTGGTAGAATGAATGCTGTCCGTTTGTTCCGGGCTCACCGAAGATAACAGGACCTGTCTTGTAATTAACAGGCTCACCGAATCTGTTTACAGACTTTCCGTTTGACTCCATATCTGCCTGCTGAAGGTGTGCAGGGAAACGAGACAGTGCCTGTGAATATGGAAGTACTGCTGTACAGTCGTATCCAAGTACGTTTCTCTCATATACTCCGATAAGAGCATCAAGCATAGCAGGATTCTTACGAAGATTGCTGTTTGTTGCAAGCTTGTCTTCTTCTGCTGCACCGGCAAGGAATCTTGCAAATACATCAGGTCCAAATGCCAGTGAAAGAATTGCTCCTCCTACTGCAGAACATGATGAAAAACGTCCGCCGATATAATCATCCATGAAGAATGCTGCAAGATAATCACTGCTCTTTGCCAGAGGTGATGTCTCGCTTGTTACGGCTATCATATGCTTAGAAGCATCGAGCCCTGCATTCTTAAGTGCATCCTTTACAAAAGATTCATTTGTAAGTGTTTCAAGCGTTGTACCTGATTTTGATACAAGTACGAATATTGAATGAGCTACATCAACAGAAGCAAGAACTGCTGCCGCATCATCTGGATCAACGTTACTGATGAATTTTGCTTCCATCTTGAAGTTGCCTGTCTTCTTAGCCCAGTTCTCAAGTGCAAGATATATAGCGCGAGGACCAAGGTCTGATCCGCCTATACCTATCTGAACGACTGTTGTGAACTTCTCACCCTTGGCGTTTGTAATCTCACCCTTATGAACCTTGTTGGCAAAATCAGCTATCTTCTTCTGCTCTCCGGTGTAAAATTTACGCTTGTTAACGCCCTCAGCAACTACGTCATTGCCAAGCTGGCCACGTGTAAGCTGATGAAGAACAAGTCTCTTTTCACCTGTATTGATTACTTCACCGTTATAGAGTGCTTCGAATTTCTCTGTAAGAGCTGCCTCTTTTGCAAGTTTCTCAAGACCCTGAAGTACTTCTTCATTTACGGCCTTAGCTGCATAATTGTAGCTCATGCCCTCTGCCATGGGAACCACATATTCCTTAGCTCTCTTAGCTCCCTCTTCACCGGACATAACTTCCTTAACAGATACCTTGTTTATCTTCTCAAGTTCCTTGTAGCTGTTAAGAGTATCAAGATTATTCCATGATATCATCACTTAATCCTCCAAAATTTTATTACTGTATGATTCTCCCTGCTGTTTCATACATTATTTTCCAAAAAACAGTATAACAATGATAAGATTGCTTTTCAAGAAATAAGATAAGAATACGGGAGACTTCGATATCCGATGTCCCCCGTGATCTTACGCTGTACAGTCTGTTTTATTAATTTACAGCAGCCTTATAGAGTTCCTCAACCTTCTTCCAGTCAACGACCTTGAAAAACTCCTTGATATATTCTCCTCTGAGGTTCTTAAATTTCAGATAATATGCATGCTCCCACACATCCAGTGCAAAGATGGGTTTATTGCCTGTTCCCAAGCTTATGGGATTGTCCTGATTGCCACTGTTGGACAATACCAGTTCTCCTGCGGGTGTAACCGACATCCATGCCCAGCCTGAGCCGAACTGACCGGTGGCAAGAGCTGTAATCTGCTCTTTAAAGGAATCAAAGTTGCCAAAAGCGGCATCCATTTTCTCTTTCAAGAGACCTGTAGGCTCTCCTCCTCCGTCGGGAGACATTATGCTGAAGTAAAGATTATGGTTATAATATCCGCCTCCGTTGTTACGAAGTCCTTTTCTCACGGCCTCATCCTGAATCTTATCAAGATTAGCCAGTACTTCTTCTACGGGCTGTCCCACAACTCCAGCCTTCTCAGCAAATGTGTTGAATGTCGCTGTGTAAGTTGCGTGATGCTTTGAATGGTGTGTCTCCATGGTAAGTGCATCGATTGTTGGCTCCAGTGCATCATAAGCATAGGGCAATTTGTACTGTTCAAACATAATATAATCCTCCTTTTCCCTGTGTCATTATTGACCGTTACTGTGTGTTACTTTCTTATCCTGATATCTGTAAGGGCGACCTGATCTCCTGTCAGTGATACATATATCTTCTTGATATTGTCCTTAATTGTAGTCACATTCTTTATCTCAATACCGCTGTTCTTGGTCATGGTGGTGACTTTATTACCCGACCTTCTGATAACAACAGAACTGTCGAATCCCTGCTTGGTTACTTCCTTCCAATGGTCCCAGCCCTTAAAGGATTCTTCCTTTTTCATGTGTATCTTGTTAGTTGCGTATTCTCCTTCTTCCCAGGCTTCTCCGTCCAAACGGATCAGGGCATATTCCCTGTAGTCTTCTCCCTGAGGCAACATGTCTTCGGAATAGAAGATATTGATAAAAGGACAATGCCATACCAGTCTGGCTGTAGGAAGACTCATGGCATGGAAATATATCTCCATGCCGTCCACCACTTCCACACCCTTGGTGGCATTGGTTCTATATCCGTCTATCTGTATGTTGGGCACATCTCCCTCGAGACGGTTGATATAGCTCACCTCATCAGCAATTCTTGTGATGTAATTCTCATCGATGGGCTCCTCGTCATGTTCGATCTTCACGCTGTCTATGTGACAATGCTCTCCGGTAAAGGCCACATATAAGAACCTTGAACTGTCAGGAAGAGCAATAGTCTCTTCCATTGTTCCGTATTCACATATGAGTCTTAAGAGGGCATGGTCTGCGTATTTTACCGCCTGAAGCTCATATTCTATTGATTCGCCTGCATCAAAGACTTCTCTTTGTGTCCTTGAATCTTCCGGTATCTTGAAGTCATTCTTAAGATTTCTCGCTCCCGAGCATGTTGCGTGACCGTCAAACCATATCTCCGCATATTCAAAATAGTTCATGCTGTCAATGTCTCTTGCCGTGGTATGAACTCTTCCGTCCAGCGAATCAAACAATATAAGAGCAGGCACGCATATATTCTCATCACGCTTCTTGTTCGGTTTACATAAAAATTTGATTCTTGTCATATTGGAAGTGATCGCAACTCCCTCGGATATCTGTGAACGATATTCATCGCAGTCAAGTTCTGTAGTCTCGGAGAATTCCGTAACTTCGACCCTCTC
>CACZBZ010000071.1 GCA_902779505.1 uncultured Lachnospiraceae bacterium | reverse complement strand
CAACGGACTGGTGGACGTTGCCAAAGTATGTGAATTTTTCGGCGGCGGAGGTCATGTGAGAGCTGCGGGATGTAACATAAGCGGTGATTACCATGACGTATTAAACAATCTGGCGGATCGTATAGTGCTCCAGCTGGATAAATAACGGACAATTATGATCAACGGTATAATCAACGTATACAAGGAAGCAGGCTACACATCCTTCGACGTGGTTGCGAAGATGAGAGGAATAGCAGGTCAGCGTAAGATCGGACATACGGGAACGCTTGATCCCGAGGCTACCGGTGTGCTTCCCCTTGTACTGGGCAGCGCCACAAAACTTGTGGACATGCTCACGGACAAGAAGGTGTGCTTCCCCTTGTACTGGGCAGCGCCACAAAACTTGTGGACATGCTCACGGACAAGAAAAAAGAATACATAGCGACTTTTGAACTGGGAAAAGAGACCGACACTCAGGATATATGGGGGAATCTCATATGTGAGAAAGAGGTTGACATAACAGAAGAACAGTTCAGGGAAGCCGTTCTTTCTTTTATAGGTGACATCGAACAGATTCCGCCCATGTATTCTGCCCTTAAAGTGGATGGAAAGAAACTTTACGAGCTTGCAAGGGAAGGCAAAGAACAATCCATGATATCGAGATAATCGAAATGGATAATAAGACGGCAAAGATAAGAGTCCAATGCTCCAAGGGAACCTATATAAGAACCCTTTGTCATGACATAGGCAAAAAGCTTGGTTGCGGTGCCGTGATGACATCACTTCTCAGAACCAAGTCGGGGAACTTTAATCTTGAAGATGCCTACAGACTTGATGAGCTCCAGGCTCTTAAGGAAAAGGGAGAATTGGACAAAGTTGTTATTCCCGTGGATTCAATCTTTGAAGAATATGCCAAGGCCGTAGTCGACGGTGAGATTTTGAAAAAAGTCAAAAACGGCAACATGATATACATCAATCAGATGAAAAAGACCTTGTCTGATGTGGGAAAGCGAAATAGAATAAGAATATATGATATAGAAGGAAGATTTTTGGCCATATATGAGAAAGATGCCGAAAAAGGTGTCTACAGCGTGTGGCAGATGTTCCTGAATGAGTAGATCAGATGGAAGTGATCAGAAGCAGTGATTTTATAATAAAGAGACCAACGGCGGTGTGTATCGGCAAGTTTGACGGTGTACACATAGGCCATCAGAAGCTGTTGAGTTATATAGTGGCACAGAAGGCCAGAGGCCTGTGCCCTGCGGTTTTCTCCTTTGACCCTACTCCCGAAGAACTCTTTTCGGGTAAAAAAGTGGGTTTGCTCTGCAACAATGAAGAGAAGGAGTCTTATCTCGAGGCTGCGGGAGTGGACATTGTGATTGAGTATCCCCTCACTTTTGAGAGAGCGGCCATGGAACCGGAAGATTTTGTTAAGAATGTATTGCTTGGGCAGATGAATATGAAATATATCGCTGCCGGAGAAGATATATCATTTGGAAAAAACGGATCCGGAGACAGACACCTTATGGAAAAAATGGCTGCTGAATACGGTTTTGACTGTGAGATTATAGAAAAGGTTCGGGTAGACGGAGAGGTGGTCTCCGCTTCAAGAGTCAGAGAGGCTGTCCGAGCAGGCAGAATGGAAGAGACTTTTAGATTACTTGGAAGGAAGCGTATATGATTGCGACGATATTGTTGTCCCTTGCGGGAGGACTTGGTTTGTTCCTTTTCGGAATGAATCTGATGAGTGAAGGTATTGAGAAGGCAGCAGGTGCCAAATTAAGACATATACTGGAGCTCTTTACCAAGAATAAATTCATGGGCATGATAGTCGGTGTTATCTTCACCGGTATCATACAGTCATCAAGTGCCTGTACGGTCATGGTAGTCAGTTTTGTTAACTCGGGACTGATGGACCTCTATCAGGCGGCAGGTATAATATTCGGTGCCAACATAGGTACCACAGTCACTTCTCAGTTGGTGTCTTTCAATCTTTCGAAAATAGCACCCGTCTTTGTTCTTGTAGGTGTAATCGTGGTGATGTTCGTCAAGAACGCTACCATTAAAAAGCTTGCAGATATAGTACTTGGTTTCGGAATACTCTTCATGGGACTTGCGGGAATGTCATCCGCAATGGGTAACATGAAGGAATCTTCCGACATCGTTAATATGCTGGCAGGTCTGGATAACCCTTTTGTAGCGGTTATTCTTGGAACTGTTGTAACTGCAATAATCCAGAGTTCATCCGTAACAGTCAGTATCATTCTCCTTATGGCCAATCAGGGACTTCTCGGTCTTGATATCGTGCTTTATATTGTTCTCGGATGTAACATCGGTGCCTGTGCTTCAGCAATGATAGCATCTTTATCAGGTAAAAAAGACGCCAAGAGAGCAGCTCTTATACATCTGCTTTTCAATATAATCGGTACGATCATTCTCTTTGCAATACTGCAGCTGGCTTCCGATTGGATAATTCAGTGGATTCAGGGCTTCTCGGCAGATAACGGAAGATTTGTTGCTAATGCCCATACTCTTATAAAGGTGTTCCAGGTTATAGTTCTTCTTCCTTTTTCCAATCTTATCGTTCGTCTTACCTATCTTCTGGTACCCGGCGAAGACAAGAAGGTTGGCTACAGAGAGAGCTATACGCTTAAATACATCGGCAATAAAGTCGTATTCAATCCGGCTACCGCTGTTGTGGATGTGATCAAGGAGATCCAGAGAATGGCAGAGCTTGCGGGAGAGAATATCAACCGTGCCATGAACTCTTTTGTAACTCTTGATCAGGATACCATCAATGAAGTATATGAGGTTGAGAAGAACATAGACTTCCTTAACCATGCCATCACAGGCTACATGGTCAAGATCAACCAGTCAACCCTTCCTATCGAAGATCAGAAGAGTATCGGTGCCTACTTCCATGTAGTTAACGATATTGAGAGAATCGGTGATCATGCGGTTAACGTGGCCGACTGTGCAGTTAAGCGTAAAGAAGAAGGTACTGAGATCAGCAGGGAAGCCTTTGCCGAACTCGGTTCCATGATGGATATGGTCAATGACATAATCAGATATGCCATTGAGCTTTTTGCCGAGGGTAAGGAAGAACATATTAAGGATATAATCGCACTGGAAGATGCGATCGATGATAAAGAACGTGAACTCCAGAAGGCTCATGTTGACAGACTTACCAGAAACGAATGTACACCTGAAGCGGGAATGCTCTTCAGCGATATCATCTCAGGACTTGAAAGAGTCGGTGATCATGCTGTAAATATTGCGTTTGCTATCAAGGAAGGCGAATTTGATGAAGGGGACGGTGAAAAACTGGCTTAAGGAACAGTACATATATCACCCGATTTTTTACATCTTGCTCTTCGTGGCAACGGTGCTTTCTATTGTTGTGCTCAGCCGTACCAATAATAATATTGTGATCCTGGAAGAGACTATTGATAGAATCTATATCAGGGGCGATTACAGTATCGACGGTGGAGAGACTTTTATTCCTTATTCTTCATATCTTGAGATACCGGTGACAAAGGGGCTGAACTTTGACAGTCTTATCATAAGGGGCCGTGTTGATAAAGATATCCCTAAGGACAGGGACATATACATGTATATGGAAGGCATTGACGTTGTGGTAAGCGTCAATGACGAAGTGGTGTACGAGAGCAACCCTGCTGTGGCATGCGGTTGGGACGCTTTTGACGGGGAACTCTTGCAAAAAGGTGATGATATAGAACTTAAACTGACAGCAAGATCTCATACCGCATACAAAGTGGCTTTCTACAAGTTTCTTGACAAATTCCTGATAGGAACGAAGAATGCGGTACTGTCAAGAGAGATCCGGGATAACCTCTGGTTGCTCATTGTCAACAGTCTTGTATTTATGATGGGCTTCAGTATGATCGTTCATATCGGTGAGATAGTGAAGCTGCAGGAAGGTTCGCTGTTTGGAGAATTCGCATGCGGTCTTACGCTGATATTCGGTTCCATTGCCAATTTCCTTAATCCGGAGTATATAACCCTTATATTGCCGAGATACAATCTGGTGGATTATGCCGACGCAATTGCACAGTTCTTTACTGTGATGTGTCTTCTTATATATCTTAGAAGATATCTTTCGAAGGAGAGATATCAGATGTACGCGGGAGTGGCAATCGTTGTAGCTTCAGCGGTTCTCATTATGTATATGATATGGAGAATGGTGGGATTCAGGATATTTATCCCCACCATCGTGCTTGCTATATTCCCGGGTGTCGTTATCATAACGCTATATCTTGTTATGTTAACCAAGAGTTATTTTGATTCCAAAGACAGCGAGAATGCCAATCTC
>CACZBZ010000070.1 GCA_902779505.1 uncultured Lachnospiraceae bacterium | reverse complement strand
TGTTATATTCAGAACCTTCTGAAGCTCACTCTTTTTGGAAGAGAAGAGTCCGCTTGATTCATACAGGAATATGACAAGGCACATTACAAGTGCGAAGACCACTGCGATCCCCACATATCCCATACCGCAGGCAAGACCTATGGCCATACTTAAGAAGATGGCACCGATCTCTTTCGCCGTTCCGGGAACGGATCTGAATCTTACCAGGGAAAAAGTGCCCGCGACTGCAATACCGGCTCCCAGAGATCCCGATGCCATCAGGATAACAACCGACACTATTGCCGGAAGGATCGCAAGGGTCAGGGCGAAACTTCCCGTATGCTCTGTCTTGTAACTGTATATCTTAGATGTAACAGCACCGAGTATAAGTGCTGCGATAATGCTTATTATGAAGCCTGTCATTGTGATCTCATCTGCGTTTATTCCGTAGATACTGTTAAATATATAATCCATTTTTTCCTCCTTGGTGAATCCATATATGATCAATAGTTCTTTGTTACATTGCACTGATGTGCATCTTTGGCCTGCCCTGATATGGCAGTATATTGTTTCTTATTATCTTCTCAAGGTAAGTCATCTTAGCTGACTGTTCTATGAGCTCAGGGTTGCTTTTCAGCATATCACTGTAGGCTCTGCCGTATTTGGAAAAACTGCACTGCCTTATTCCTTCTCTGTTAAGGATATCAACAAGCCACAAGGGAATAGCACCGGCTGTCTTCACTTCCATAAGGGCACAGCCGGGGTCCAGTATATTTCTGCCGGATGGGGCAATCGTAAGGGACATGTCTTTTTTCCGGTATCTGATGTTTTCATCAAAAGTGACCCTGAAACTGTCGTCATCTTTATCAAAGTAGGCTGTCCTGTCGTAGCTTATAAAAGCCTTTGGACTGAGATCTCCGTAATAGCTTCTGAAGTAGTCAATCTCTTTTGCTATCTGTGACTCTTCGGGGAGGGGAGCCTCTCCGGACAGATAAGCCATTGCCTCATCGTAATTAAGGTCAATCCTTCCTTAACCTCATCTTTTCTTTGTATGCCGGCTTTTCCAGGGACTTACGGATAAGTCTGTAGGTTGGGGTGTCATAGTATAGGTTGCATATGCTGCTCTTGCCGTATTCGTCCGGGACCATCTTTTCCATGAAGATATCTTCCAGCATATTTTTCTGCTCTTTGCTTACAAGGAATTTGATCTCGTATCTTTTGAATACCGTATTGTCTTTTTTCATATCTGCTCCTTTTGATGTTGCTCGGACACCTTCCGTCCGGGTGTGTTGCAGGCGCCGTAGTTGCTTTATTTGCTTTGAATTATATTTTTCAATTATGAAGAAATTGTGTTCAAATCGCCGTTTCACAGTTTTTTCACATTTGACCTTTTTGCTGCGGATATTAAAAAATCATCCGATTGCTTGCATTTATCGGCAATAAGTGTTAGTATGATGTAGAACTTAATAGATGCTTACTTATGGTGAACTCTTGGAGTTCACCTTTTTTATGTCTTATCTGTAGAGAGACATATATTAAGGAAGCGATGATCAACAATTGAATATGGAAGGAGATGCTACATGGCAAAGAAAGACTATGAAGCACGAACAGAGGAACTGCTGAAGCCCATAGTGGACGAGTATTCCGTACGTATCTATGATGTGGAATACGTAAAAGAAGGCAGCGACTACTACCTCAGAGCCTATATTGACAAAGACGGCGGCGTAGATATCAACGACTGCGAGAATGTCAGCAGAGCTCTGTCGGCAAAACTGGATGAGAATGACTTTATCGAGGATGCTTACATACTTGAAGTCAGCAGTCCGGGACTTGGAAGAACACTGCGCAGGGAGAGACACTTTCTCCAGAGTATGGGCGAAGAAGTTGAACTTAAGACTTACAAGGCCATTGACAAACAAAAGGAATTCACAGGTATTCTGACCGGATACAAAGACGGCGACGTGACCCTTGATATGGGCGGCACGGAGAGAACCTTTGAAAAGGCTGATATAGCCTCAGTCAGATTAACTTTTGACTTTTAAAACACATAATAATATAGGAGATGATGAGATGAACAAGGAATTGATTGATGCGCTGGATATGCTTGAGAAGGAAAAGGATATCAGCAAAGAGACACTTTTTACAGCAATTGAGGATTCACTTAAGATTGCATGCAAGAACCATTTTGGTAAGGATGACAACGTAAAAGTTGAGATGGACAGAGAGACAGGCGACTTCTTATGCTATGCGGAGAAGACCGTTGTTGAGACAGCTGACGACATTGAAGATGCTGTATCAAGTCCAAGGAATTCGGACGTATCGCTACAACAAATGCCAAGAACGTTATCCTTCAGAAGATCCGTGAAGAGGAAAGAAGCGTGATCTACAACCAGTTCAATGAGAAAGAGAAGCAGGTTGTAACAGGTATCGTTCAGAGATATGTAGGCAAGAACATTGCCATCGACCTTGGTAAGGCTGATGCCATCCTCAACGAGAGCGAGCAGGTTAAGACAGAGCGTTTCAGACCTACAGAGCGTATCAAGGTATATATCGTAGAAGTTAAGAATACACCCAAGGGACCCAGGATCCTTGTAAGCCGTACACATCCCGAGCTTGTAAGAAAGCTCTTCGAGGCAGAAGTAGCCGAGATTCAGGACGGTACAGTAGAGATCATGTCTATCGCACGTGAGGCAGGAAGCCGTACCAAGATGGCTGTATGGAGCAATAACCCCAACGTTGATCCTGTAGGTGCCTGCGTAGGTATGAACGGTGCAAGAGTTAATTCCATCGTGGATGAGCTCAGAGGAGAGAAGATTGATATCGTTAACTGGGATGAGAACCCCGGTAACCTTATACAGAATGCACTTTCACCGGCTAAGATCGTTGCGGTATTCGCCGATCCCGATGAGAAGACAGCCAAGGTCGTAGTTCCGGATTATCAGTTATCACTTGCAATCGGTAAGGAAGGACAGAACGCAAGACTTGCAGCAAGACTTACAGGTTACAAGATCGATATAAAGAGCGAGACACAGGCTAAAGATGCTCCCGGATTTAGATATGAAGATTATGTGGATGATTTTGACGATGAAGATGGTGAGTATTACGAGGAAGAGGATAACGAATAAATCCCAACTCGGTAAAAATCAGGAGTCATAACATTGAGCGCTAATAAGATATATTCCATGCTTGGACTTGCAACCAGGGCAAGAGGACTTGTAAGCGGTGAGTTTGCCGTAGACAAGGCAGTGAAGGACGGCTCGGCTGCCCTTGTTATAGTTGCCGGGGATGCAAGCAAGAATACAAAAAAAGAATTCAGTGACATGTGTTCATTTTACAAGGTTCCTTATTACGAATACGGAACTAAGGATGAGCTTGGACACTGCATGGGCAAAGAGGAACGGGCTTCCATTGCGGTAACGGAGGCCGGTTTTGCAAAATCGATAAAGAAGCTGCTCAGTGGATCTGAAGCATAGCAGGAAAGGAGTTATTAATGGATAAGATCAGTATTGCAGATCTCAGTGCGGAACTTAACGTAGAACCCGCTGAGATGATCAAAGTTCTCAATGAGAACGGTATAGAAGCGAAAGCAAAAACAAAGAAGCTTGACGAGGAACAGGTAAAACTCGTTAAGTCCAAGATGGGCAAGGCTAAGAAGGCTGCATCCGAGAAAAAGGAAACAGTCGAAAAGAAAGAGGAAGCTCCCAAGAAGACTGCTGCTAAGAAGACTGCGGAAGCAGACAAAGAGCAGGAGGAGAAGGCTAAGGAAGTGAAGAAGGAAGCAACACCCAAGGAAGAGAAGGCTGCTGCGGACAAGGAAGCAAAGGCTCCCGCAAAAGCTCCCGAAGGTGAAGCTCCCAAGAAAAAGAAGAAGATCATCTTCGTAAGCAACCCCAACAATTCCAAGATGCCTATGGGATCAAGACCTCCCATGTCAGGCAACAATGACAGAAGACCGGGAACACCCGTAACCAACAACGGAAGACCTGTTCAGCTGGGACCCAACCAGATGATCAACAAGGCAACCGGTAAGATAATGGAGAAACTTCCGCCAAGACGTGAAGAGCCCGAAGAAGTTGCTCAGACAGAGGCTACACGCAGGGAAGAGGTAAACAGTGGAAGAACTGAGAGAGAAAGAAACGATAGGAGAAACATTCCGGGTACTGAAAGAAGCGGTGCTGCTGCTGAAGCGCCTGCTAGGCAGAATAAGTACGCTAACCAGGGTGCTAACAGGAACGCTGGTGCTTCTGATCGCGGTGCGGGACGAAATGCAAGACCGGGTGATAGATTCCAGAATAACGGACAGAATCGCGGATTTACGCCGGGAGACGCCCCGTCAGGCAAAGGCAACACTCCTGCGGATCAGAGAAGACAGAATCAGTCCAAGGACAAGAGATCTAAGAAAGATGCTCTCTACGAAGAGGACGAGATCGTTAACAAGAATAAAGCAGGCAGATTTATTAAGCCTGAGAAGAAAGAAGAAGTAGTTGAGGAGATCAAGGTAATCACAATTCCCGAAGTCCTCACTATCAAAGAACTGGCTGACAAGATGAAGATGCAGCCTTCTGCAATCATCAAGAAGCTCTTCCTCCAGGGTAAGGTTGTGACCGTTAACCAGGAGATCAGCTATGAGGATGCAGAGAATATAGCAATCGAATTCGACATTATGTGCGAGCAGGAAGTTAAGGTTGATGTTATCGAAGAGCTTCTTAAGGAAGAAGAGGAAGATACATCCAAGATGGTAGAGCGTGCTCCCGTTATCTGTGTAATGGGACATGTAGACCACGGTAAGACTTCATTGCTTGATGCAATACGTAAGACCAACGTAACAGACAGAGAAGCCGGCGGTATCACACAGCACATCGGTGCTTACACTGTTAAGGCTGGAGATCGTAAGATCACTTTCCTTGATACACCCGGACACGAGGCTTTCACGGCCATGCGTATGCGTGGTGCCAACGCCACAGATATAGCTATCCTTGTTGTAGCTGCGGACGACGGTGTAATGCCTCAGACTGTTGAAGCCATCAATCATGCAAAAGCAGCCGGAATCGAAATCATCGTTGCGGTTAACAAGATTGATAAGCCCAATGCCAACATCGATAAGGTTAAGCAGGAACTTGCAGAGTACGAACTTATTCCCGAAGACTGGGGAGGAAGCACGGTATTTGCTCCCGTGTCTGCCAAGAGCGGAGAAGGTATCAAGGAACTTCTTGATATGGTTCTTCTTACAGCAGATATTCTCGAACTCAAGGCAGATCCCAAGCGTAAGGCAAGAGGTCTCGTAATTGAGGCAGAGCTGGATAAGGGAAGAGGACCTGTTGCTACCGTTCTTGTACAGAAGGGTACCCTGAAGGTTGGTGATTTCATATCCGCAGGTGCAAGTCATGGTAAAGTACGTGCCATGGTTGACGACAAGGGTAAGAGAGTAAAAGAAGCAGGACCTTCAATTCCTGTTGAGATCCTTGGTCTTAATGCGGTACCTAACGCAGGTGAAGTATTCATCGCTCATGAAAACGATAAGACTGCTAAGCAGTTCGCCGATACATTCATCGCTCAGAACAAGGCTAAGAAGCTTGAGGAGACCAAGTCTAAGATGAGCCTTGACGATGTATTTGCTCAGATCAAAGAGGGTAACCTTAAGGAACTCAACCTGATCGTAAAGGCAGACGTACAGGGTTCTGTTGAAGCAGTTAAGCAGAGTCTTACAAAGCTTTCAAACGACGAAGTTGTTGTTAAATGTATTCATGGTGGCGTAGGTGCCATTAACGAATCCGATATATCACTTGCGGCAGCATCCAATGCTATTGTTATCGGCTTCAATGTAAGAATCGATGCCACTGCAAAAGAGACAGCAGAGACAGAAGGCGTAGATGTAAGACTTTACAAGGTTATCTATCAGGCAATCGACGATGTCGAAGCTGCCATGAAGGGACTTCTTGATCCTATATATGAAGAAAAAGTCATCGGGGTTCTTACGTACTTGACGGACAGTTCACAAGAGGCTGTAAGATCAGAATCACAAGAGAAGGCGAGCAGATATACGAAGGTTCGCTTGCATCACTCAAGAGATTCAAGGATGACGTCAAGGAAGTTAAGGCCGGTTTTGAATGCGGTCTTGTATTCGAAGACTTTGATGCTATGCAGGAACTCGATGTAGTTGAAGCATATGAAATGGTGGAGGTACCCCGCTAAGGGTGCCGCACCATACTCTGATAGAGGTTAAGAGGTAATCGGTAATGCGTAAAAACAGTATAAAAAATACAAGGATAAACGGTGAGGTACAGAGGGTTCTTGCCGAGATCATCAGAAGTGAGATCAAGGACCCCAGAGTACCCGAATTCACTTCCGTTGTGGCAGTGGATGTGGCACCGGATCTTAAGAGCTGCAAGGCCTATGTAAGTGTCTTCGGTGACGAGGGCGTGGAAGAAGAGGCTCTTAAGGGACTTACAAGTGCGGCCGGTTTTATCCGCAGGGAGTTGGCTAATGAGCTGAATCTCAGAAACACTCCCGATATCAGATTCTATCTTGACAGATCCATCGCATACGGCGTGGATATGTCACACAAGATCGATCAGGTGATTGAATCGGATAACAGCAAACATCATGAAGATCAATAAAGGAACTAATCTTGGAAAGAATATTAGATGAATTAAAAGGAGCAAAGAGCATAGGAATAAGCGGCCATATTCGTCCCGACGGAGACTGTGTGGGATCATGCATGGCCATGTATCTCTATCTTAAGAAGGCTATGCCCGAGGGAACGGAGATAGATGTGATTCTTGAGCCCATCTCGGATATCTTCCGCTGTATAAAGGATACGGATGAGATAAAGGAATATCCCAGAAGACAGGCCTATGATGTGTTCATCGTTCAGGATACTACTCCGGACAGACTGGGTAATGCCTATCCCGGTTACGAGAAGGCGAAAAAGACCGTGAACATTGACCATCACATAAGCAATAAGGGTATTTGCGATGTGAACTATATCTATCCCGACGCTTCTTCCGCAAGCGAACTGGTATACGGACTCCTTGACAAGGAATACGTCGACGAAGAAATAGCAAAAGCCATTTATATCGGAATAATCCACGATACGGGGGTAATGCAGTATTCCAATACCAACCCCGAAACTTTAAGAACTCTGGCGGATCTCATAAGCTATGGATTCGATTTTCCGAAGATAATAGACGAGACATTTTATGAGAAGACCTATGCCCAGAATCTTATATTGGGAAGGGCTCTCACAGAGAGTATGCTTTTACTTGATAAGAGATGTATTGCCTCGTGCATATCAAAAAAGACCATGGACTTTTACGGTATAACAGGCAAGGATATGGACGGCGTGGTCAATCAGTTAAGGAACACCAAGGGAGTGGAAGTGGCTATACTTGCCTACGAACTGGAAGCCCTTAAGTGGAAGGTCAGTCTGCGCTCCAACGGACTGGTGGACGTTGCCAAAGTATGTGAATTTTTCGGCGGCGGAGGTCATGTGAGAGCTGCGGGATGTAACATAAGCGGTGATTACCATGACGT
>CACZBZ010000069.1:584-10115 GCA_902779505.1 uncultured Lachnospiraceae bacterium | reverse complement strand
CTGTTTATATATATTTCACACTTATTTCACTTTTATTGGACTCTAAAGTATTATAAAATATTTAACATGAGGGAGAGAAAAGAATGAAGATCGGATTTGACAATGACAAATATCTGAAGATGCAGTCTGAGCATATCAGAGAGAGGATAGGTAAGTTTGATAACAAGCTTTATCTTGAATTCGGAGGTAAGCTCTTTGACGACTATCATGCATCGCGTGTCCTTCCGGGATTCCAGCCCGACAGTAAGCTTAAGATGCTTCTTCAGCTTAAGGATCAGGCTGAGATCGTAATAGTTGTCAGTGCGGAAGACATTGAATCCAATAAGATGAGAGGTGATCTGGGTATCACATATGACATGGATACTCTCAGACTTATGGATGCATTTACGGATATAGGTCTCTATGTCAGCAGTATATGTATAACCAAGTACGGCGGACAGGCAGCAGCCGATCAGTTCATTAATAAATTGGACAATCTTGGAATCAAGAGCTTCAAGCACTATAAGATTCCGGGTTACCCTTCGGATATTGCCCGTATTGTTTCCGATGAAGGATACGGTAAAAACGAATACATTGAGACTACAAGACCTCTTGTAGTTATTACGGCACCGGGTCCGGGCTCCGGAAAGATGGCTACATGCCTTTCTCAGTTATATCATGAGAACAAGCGTGGAATAAAAGCAGGATATGCAAAATTTGAGACATTCCCTATCTGGAATCTTCCTCTTAAGCATCCTGTGAATATTGCATATGAGGCGGCAACGGCAGATCTTAATGATGTTAATATGATCGATCCCTTCCACCTGGAAGCATATGGTGAGACTACGGTCAATTACAACAGAGATGTTGAGATATTCCCTGTGCTCAATGCCATGTTTGAAGAGATTCTCGGAGAGAGTCCTTACAAGAGCCCTACGGATATGGGCGTTAACATGGCCGGTAACTGCATAATCGATGATGAGATATGCAGACAGGCATCCGAACAGGAAATCATAAGAAGATATTATCAGTG
Organism: uncultured Lachnospiraceae bacterium; assembly: GCA_902779505.1. GTDB lineage: Bacteria > Bacillota > Clostridia > Lachnospirales > Lachnospiraceae > Colinaster. Next base: position 9,103 of record CACZBZ010000069.1, on the reverse strand, counting down.
CACCTGTGATCTCAAGAGAGGCAAGGACTGCAAGGAAGATTTGAGAAAGCTTGAGCTTATAATGAAGCAGGCTTATCTTACTCCCGAAGACAGACTTGTTGTGGGAGCTGCTCTTAACAGAGAGGAGCAGACGGGTCATCCCGCTTCATCGATAGAGCTTCCCGACGGAACCCTTGTAACAGGCAAGACCACAGATCTTCTTGGTGCATCGGCAGCAGTTCTGCTTAATGCATTGAAAGAACTTGCGGGAATTGATCACGATATACATCTTGTATCACCCAATGCTATTGAGCCAATACAGAGGCTTAAGACAGATTACCTTGGAAGTCGCAATCCGAGACTTCATACAGATGAAATACTTATAGCGCTTTCTATATCGGCTGCTTCCGATAAGAATGCGGAGCTTGCTCTCACACAGATACCCAAGCTTAAGGGTTGTGAGGCACACTCTTCCGTATTGCTTTCAAGTGTTGACGAGCAGATATTCAAGCGTCTGGGCTTGCACCTTACATGTGAACCCAAATACGAGGAGAGCAACAAAAAATATCACAAGCATTAATAATTAATGAGTTGTGAAAAAGGAGTTCTATGGATAACAATTTGAACAATTACGAAGGGAATAACGGACGTCCCCAGGGACCTGAGGGTGGCGGCGGCAAAAGACAGGGCCCCGGCAGTTCGGGAGAACCGCCGAAAAAACAGAGCCTTCTCTTTTTATTGCTTGCAGCACTTATTACCCTTCTCTTCATGAGCTATTTCATGAAAGCATGGGGCAATGCCACCACTCAGGAGATAAGCTATGACAAGTTCATAGATATGCTGGAAGCCGGACAGGTGGAGAGTGTCACCATCGGTGATGACAAGATAGAGATAGTTCCCAAAGACCTTGAAGAAAAAGAAGAAGAGATCAATCCTTTTATCGGACAGGCACCGAAGATTACCTATTATACCGGTGCGAGCGAGAGTAAGGATGTACTTACAGAGAGACTTTTAAAGGCGGACGTGGAAGTCAATTCAAAGATTCCGGACAGTCCCAGCTGGATTCTCTCAATTCTTTTAACATACGTTCTTCCCATCGTGTTAATGTATGCACTTTTGAGTTTCCTTTACAAGCGTATGGCGGGATCCGGCGGCGGAATCATGGGCGTCGGCAAGTCAAATGCCAAAGTATACGTTCAGAAGGAGACAGGCGTAACATTTGCCGATGTGGCAGGTGAAGATGAAGCAAAGGAATCATTGGTGGAAGTTGTTGATTTCCTCCACGATCCTTCAAAATATACCAAGATAGGAGCCAAGCTTCCCAAGGGAGCCCTTCTTGTGGGACCTCCCGGAACAGGTAAGACACTTCTTGCCAAGGCAGTTGCCGGAGAAGCACATGTTCCATTCTTCTCACTGACAGGTTCGGACTTCATTGAGATGTATGTCGGCGTCGGTGCTTCAAGAGTTAGAGACCTTTTCAAGGAAGCAACCAAGAATGCACCCTGTATCATCTTTATTGATGAGATAGATGCCATCGGACGAAGCAGAGACAGCAAGTACGGCGGCGGTAACGAGGAACGTGAGCAGACTCTTAACCAGCTCCTTTCAGAGATGGACGGATTCGATACCACCAAGGGTATCCTGGTGATCGGTGCCACCAACAGACCTGAGATACTGGACAAGGCACTTCTGCGTCCCGGCCGTTTTGACAGAAGAATTGTTGTTGAGAAGCCCGATCTTAAAGGTCGTGTGAATATACTTAAGGTTCATGCCAAAGATGTCAAGATGGATGAAACGGTTGATTTCGAAGAGATTGCCCTTGCCACATCCGGAGCGGTTGGCTCGGACCTTGCCAATATGATTAACGAAGCAGCCATCAACGCAGTAAAAGAAGGAAGAGAACTGGTTAGCCAGAAGGACCTTTTTGTAGCGGTTGAACAGGTGCTTGTAGGAAAAGAGAAAAAAGACAGAATTATGTCTCAGGAAGAGCGGAGAATTGTCTCTTACCACGAAGTCGGACATGCACTTATATCAGCTCTTCAGAAGAACTCGGAACCGGTACAGAAGATTACCATCGTGCCCAGAACCATGGGTGCCCTGGGATATGTTATGCAGGTTCCCGAAGAGGAAAAATATCTTAACACTGAGGCTGAGCTTAAAGCAATGCTGGTAAGTACCCTGGGCGGACGTGCAGCTGAAGAGATAGTCTTCGACACGGTAACTACAGGTGCTTCCAATGATATAGAAAAGGCTACGGATATCGCAAAATCCATGGTCACTCAGTACGGTATGAGCAAGAGATTCGGTCTTATGGGACTTGCAACAGTGGAAAGCAAATATCTTTCCGGACAGGCTACGCTTAACTGTGCGGAGTCTACAGCCGCAATAGTTGACGAAGAAGTAATGAAGATACTTGCAGACAGCTATGAACAGGCTAAGAATCTACTTAAAGAGAACAGAGAGATCCTTGATAAGATTGCTGATTTCCTTATCGAGAAAGAGACCATCACAGGTAAGGAATTCATGAAGATATTCAGAGAAATGAAAGGCCTGCCTGAACCCGATCCGAATGAGGAAAAACAGGCAAGGATCAACATGAAATAAAGGACTTGTATTGCTACAAATCAATTATTAAGAGATTTTTGGCCTTAGTTGTGGTACACTATATTAGGTGTGATTACTACTCATAGTCTGCTTTTTCGTAAGCCTAAGGTGCTTACGAAAGAGATTATGGGAGCAATCGATGCGATACGGAGGATTATATGTCAGAGAATGACAATAACAAAACTACATATAGTGACAATTCCTCTGACGGATGGACGAAAGGAAGACCTGAAGACTGGAAAGACAGCAAAGTCAATTCACAGCCTACAGGTCAGGCATACAGCGATTTAGGTAACCAGATAAGAGATTCGGTTCTAAATGCCGTGACAAGCGGAGATTTCAGTGGACTCAGCGATGCCATAAGCCAGTCGGTATTTACAGTGCTGGGCGGCGTGGGTGATTCCCTGAGCCAGGCAGCAGGCCAGGCTTTGAGCGGAGGCTCATCCAAAAGGAATATCGGTTACAGCGACGAGGTAAGAGCCAGAGCTGAAAGAGCCAGAGCCGAAGCAAGAGCAACCGCAGAGAGATATCACAGAGAACAGGAAGAACGTATCAGACGCAACAGGGAGATGAGAGCGGCCAGGGTACAAAGACCCAATCAGGCTAATCTTGTTAAATACAACGGCGTCGGTAAAGTGTCCGGAATATTGTCGGTCATCGGCGGTTCCGCAGGAGTGGGAATTGCGACACTTACCTGTATCGGAGCAGCTGTTGCGATTGCAGCCGGAGGAGGTGCATTACCGGCTCTTATAATAGGCGGAGTTTTTTTAGCGCTTTTCGGAGGACTTATTGCTTCGGGAATCAATAAGATATCTTTTGAAAGTAAGGCAAAGCAGTTTAAAAAGATTGCAAGTGAAAAAATGTACTGTGCGGTTGATGATATAGCAGCAGCAACCGGAATGGACAGGAAAAAGGTTGTCAAAAATATCAAGAAGATGCTTGCCAAGGGCTTTTTCCCCGAAGGACATCTTGATGATGAGAATACTACTTTTATGGTATCCAACAGTGTCTATGAAGAATACATGGACATGAAGAAGAGTAAAGCCGAACAGGCTGAGAAAGAGCTGGAAGAAGCAGGTGTCAATTCAGAGAGTAAAACCAGACTTTCTCCCGCTCAGCAGGCTGAACTGTCTACCATGATGAAAGACGGACAGAACAGTATCAAGAGACTGCACCAAGCTTGATACCATGGAAGGCCTGCTTAATGATATTTTAAACAGGGTAAAAGAACATCCGGATCAGATGAACAGTTGTCACAAGCTTATGAATTATTACATTCCCACAATGTTAAAGCTGGTGGAAGCTTATGCGGAATATGATAAAGTAAAAGTTCCGGGACAGGATATTATAAACGCCAAGGACGAGATAGAGAAAACACTTGATACCATCAATGAGGCCTTTGTGCAGCTTCTGAACAGACTTTTCCAGGATTCGGTCTGGGATGTAACGGCCGATGCAAAAGTGCTTAAGACTATGCTTCAGCAGGAAGGACTGGCTGAAGATGATTTGAATAATAATAAACCTATATATGGAGGGGCAGAACAATGACAGAGAATTTAGAGATGATTGCAGGCGAAGCGCCAACAATGGAACTCACAGAAGAAGAGAAGAAGACCGTAGCGGACTACGTGTCCGGTATAGATCTTGATGGTTCTTCAGTATGGAGCAGGTGCTCAGAAGAAGATTGCCGATTTTTCGGAGACAGCACTTAAGAATGTTAAGACAAAGGATCTCGGAGAAGTAGGAGATCTCTTAAGCGGTGTTGTTGCGGAACTTAAGAGCTTCGATGTGGAAGAAGAGAAGGGACTTTTCGGTTTCTTCAAAAAGAGTGCCAACAAGGTTGTATCCATCAAGGCAAAATATGACAAGGCAGAGGCCAACGTCAACAATATAGTTAAGGCTATGGAGAATCATCAGGTTACATTGCTTAAGGATGTTGCAATGCTTGATCAGATGTATGATTCCAACCTTCAGTACTTCAAGGAACTGACATTATACATCCTTGCAGGTAAGGAAAAACTTGAAGTAGCCAAGAAGGAAGAACTTCCTAAGCTCCTTGCAAAGGCTGAGGAATCAGGACTTCCGGAAGATGCTCAGGCAGCTAAGAAGATGCTCAGGCAGCTAAGGATTATTCTTCACTTATCGAGAGATTCGAGAAGAAGATATACGATCTTGAGCTTACAAGAAATATTTCAATGCAGATGGCTCCTCAGATCAGACTTATCCAGAACAATGACACAATAATGTCTGAGAAGATCCAGTCTACACTTGTTAATACTATTCCTCTCTGGAAGAGTCAGATGGTTATCGCCATCGGTCTTGATCATTCACAGGATGCCGCTAAGGCTCAGAGAGAGGTTACCGATGCTACCAACGAGCTTCTTAAGAAAAATGCGGAAGCACTTAAGATGGCTACTATCGATACAGCTAAAGAGAGTGAGAGAGGTATCGTTGATATTGAGACACTTACTCAGACCAACCAGACACTTATCGATACTCTTGATGAAGTTATGAAGATACAGGCTGAGGGCCGTACAAAGAGAGCTGAGGCTGAGGTTGAACTTACAAGAATCGAAGATGAGATGAGAAAGAAGATTCTTGAAGTCAGCAAAGTTCAGCAGTAATATTCGGTAATTCTATGAAGAAAGCTTTAAAAGTGACGGCTGTGATCATACTTGTTGTGGTCGCAGTCGTTGCAGCGTATGTTGCATATGTGTTTTTAACATATGACCGTATTGAAGACCATCAGACACTTGAGCTGAAAGCAGAAGCAACTTACGATAAGGTGTCCACCGATACAGAGTACACCATCGTAACAAATAACATCGGATTCGGTGCTTACACGGCCGATTTTACGTTCTTTATGGACGGAGGTAAGGGCTCGGTGGCCGAGTCTCCGGAGAGTGTAAAGAAATGTGTGGGCAAGGCGGCCGAGACTATAGCTTCTTATAATCCTGATTTTGTATTGATACAGGAGATTGATACCGATTCAACAAGAAGTTATCACATCGATGAAAGAGAACTGATGGCTGAGAGATTCGGCGGATATGAGTCTGCTTTTGCATGCAATTATCATTCTGCTTATCTTTTGTATCCTATTACAAGGCCTCACGGAGCTTCCAATTCGGGACAGCAGACTTACAGCAGGTTCGATATAAGTTCGGCTGAAAGAAGATCACTTCCCGTGTCAACATCGGCATCCAAGATAGTGGATCTGGACAGATGCTATATGGAGACAAGGATTCCTGCGGATAACGGTAAAGAGCTTGTTATATACAACGTTCATATGTCCGCATACGGTGGAAGCGATAACATCCGTGAAAAGCAGATGAATATGTTGATGGAGGATGTTGCAGAAGAATATGTTGCCGGCAACTACGTCATATGCGGAGGCGATTTTAATAATGACTTCACGTGTGACTCGGTCGTTACATTCAACGGTGAACCGTCGGAAAAAGGGTGGACACAGCCATTTCCGGTTGAACTTTTGCCGGATGAGTTAAGCAGGTGCCTTGATTACACATGTGGATATGAATTGCCTACATGCCGTGATTGCGATATACCCTATAAGGAAGGCAATTTTACCATCATAGTTGATGGTTTTTTGATAACAGACAACATAGAACTGACATATTTGGAGAATGTCCAGACAGGATTTGAATATTCGGATCACAATCCTGTAGTAATGAAATTTATTTTAAAGTAACATTTTTGGGAGGGAGTAGAGGAATTAAATATGGTATTTTCTAGCCTTGAATTTATTTTTCACTTTTTCCCCATATTTTTGATCGTATATTTTGCCACAAAGGATAAGTATCGCCATTTTGTACTTCTCATCGGCAGTCTTGTATTCTACAGTTTTGGCCAGCCGGTCTATCTCTTGCTCCTTGCAATATCAGTACTGACCAATTTTCTGGTATCAGATCAAATACATACACTGGTAATAACTGAAAAAAAGGGTAAAAAGTCCACGCTCGCTAAAAGGAGAGCGTGGCTTATTCTTGTGCTTATTTGCAACTTCGGAGTACTCTTTTTCTTCAAGTATTTTGCTTTTACAGTGGGCATAATAGAATCTGTGGGCGGTATTAAGATAGAGGCACCGGAATGGGCTCTGCCTCTGGGAATCAGCTTCTACACTTTCCAGATGTTGTCCTTTGTTTTTGATGTATATAATGACAGGATTCATAAGAGGGTATCTCTGGTTCATTTTGCCACATATGCAACCATGTTCCCACAGATTATTTCCGGACCCATAACCAGATTCGAAGATATAGAAGACAATCTTTTAAAGAACAGAGTAACCCCTTTCAAACTTGAAAGAGGTGTTACCTTATTTGCGGCAGGTCTGGGATACAAGGTATTGCTTGCGGATAAGATAGCATCACTTTGGTCGGATATATCCACAGTCGGACCCTACGGAATTGATGTTGCCACAGCATGGCTGGGAGCCTGGGGTTATTCTTTCCAGATTTATTTTGATTTCTTCGGTTATTCTCTTATGGCTATGGGTATCGCATACATACTGGGATATAAACTTCCCGACAACTTTACCGATCCTTATGCCACCAAGACCATGACATCCTTCTGGAGACACTGGCACATGACCCTTGGAAAATGGTTCAGAGATTATCTCTACATTCCTCTGGGAGGCAATCGAAAAGGCAAGGCCAGATTGGTGCTCAATACCTTCCTAGTATGGATGTTCACGGGTATTTGGCACGGTGCAAGCTACAACTTCCTGATATGGGGCTTATTCCTTTTCCTGGTAATCATGCTTGAGAAGTCAGTACTTGGTAAGTGGCTGGAGAAATCTCATGTAGTGGGACACATATATATGGCGGCGCTTATTCCAATAAGCTGGACCATTTTCAATATTACGGATCTTACTATATTAAGAGACTATATGTGCAGAATGTTCGGAATTCCCCTGCAGGGAGACCTACTGGTGGCTCCTGATCATATGTTTTTTCTTCTGCACACCATATCCTATGATGTGGTTGAAGAGATTCTACAAGAACTGGATTGTTAAACTGGGCTTGCTCTGTGTATTCTGGTACAGTATCTACCAGCTTATTACAAGCACCAATAATCCTTTCATATACTTTAAATTTTAATCGGACACGAAATGGCTAGGAAAAAGAAACAGAAGAACAATTTAATAAAGTGTCCATTGTTCGTGGCTGTATGCATGACGGTAATTGGAGTGATGTTATACGGCTTTATTGTAGCGTACTATGGTAATTACGAGTTCAGTTTATCTTGGGATAGACCGGCTTTTGTGGCTCTTGTTCTTGGTGAGAAGACAGAGGTTGAGACGGAAGTTGTTGACGAAGAAGAGACTGAGCTTGCTCTGACGAGTATGTCAGTAACGAAGTCTGGGATGAAGAAGGTAATGTTCACATAGTTGCGGACAGCGTTACGGAATATACCGAGTGGAATGACAATGAACCGAGAGGCAGGTTCTATACCAATCCCGGAGTAAGACCACTTTCGACAGACTATCCTTATCAGCAGGTTGATATAGACTATTTTGAGAATTCCATATTCATAGGAGATTCCAGAATAGAAGGATTGTCATATTACGGTGGCATAGATACGGCAACATTCGTCTATAAGACGGGAATGAGCATATATGGTGTAATGGACCGTGATATGAAGATGAAGGTGGGAACCGAGGTTTTGCCTGATACAGTTAATCTCTTAGATGTTCTTGAAGCCCGTCAGTATGAGAATATCTACATTATGCTGGGCATCAACGAGTTGGGCAATGCAACCTCTTCTTTCAGCAGACAGTATGCCAAAGTGCTTGGAGAGATCAGAAAGAGACAGCCCGAAGCAAGGATCATCATCATGGGCATCATGTTTGTGACCAACGGTTATGACAGAAATCCGGCTGTATTCAATAATGACAATGTCAACAGCAAAAACGTTGCAAT
>CACZBZ010000069.1:0-532 GCA_902779505.1 uncultured Lachnospiraceae bacterium | reverse complement strand
AAAAAGAATACTGATCTGGGGATACGGTCGTGAGGGCAAATCAACAGAGAACTGGCTTAAGAAATACTCTAAGCCGGCTTCTTTGGATGTCTTCGAAGGAGACAGAAAAGATATCGATGAAGGAGCCTATGACTATATCTTCAAAAGTCCCGGAATAGTTCTTAACGAGCCATTTGACAAGGACAAATATACATCCCAGACAGAAGTTTTTCTTGAAGAATACAGAGACAGAACCGTAGGAATCACCGGTACAAAAGGCAAGAGTACCACATCCACTTTGCTCTATACCGTGTTATCTGCCTGCAGTGACAGACAGGTACTGTTGCTGGGTAATATAGGTAAGCCATGTCTGGATCATTATGAAGATATGAAAGGTGACAGCATAGCGGTCTATGAGATGAGCTGTCATCAATTAAGACATGTAAAAGTGTCACCCCATATAGGAGTCTTCCTTAATCTTTATGAGGACCATCTTGATTATTACGGAACCATGGATGAATACTTCAAGGCAAAGACTCATGTTGCTCTATAC
>CACZBZ010000068.1 GCA_902779505.1 uncultured Lachnospiraceae bacterium | reverse complement strand
TATCAGTCCGTGCACGTCAACTATTGAAAGCGCCGTATACCGAACGGTACGTACGGTGTTGTGAGAGGACGGGAGCTAGTCACTCCCTCCTACTCGATTTTTATACTTTTAGAATACTGTATAATAGTAGCGTCGGTTGTATAATTCATTCTATCTGAGAATGGTTATATCTATGTTTGTATCTGGAGATAACTGCTATGAATAAATGTCTTGTTACGTTAAAACGACTGAAGGAATATATAATACCAAAGGATGCGGAGATACAGGTTGCAGCCTTCAATATACTTGCACTCTGCGGTATAGTTGTCAGTATCATTACAGCATTAGTCAATGCGGTATCGGGTAATGGTCCCGTGGTTGTTCTTGCGGATTTTTCCGGAGTTCTTGTATCATGGGCCCTTATTGTATATTGCCATAAGACAGGCAATTATAAGATGGCAATGACACTTACGGCCTTTATCATATTTATCGGTCTTTTTACGGCACTGTATTTTATCCAAGGAGGATACCGTAGCGGAATTCCGTCATTTTTTATATTCGGAGTGGTATTTACGGCTTTCCTCTTAAACGGCAGGGCCATGGTAATCCTTGTGCTAACGGAGCTTGCCTGGTATACAGGCCTCATTTTTTATTCCTATTACCATCCTCAGCCGATGAATGCCGACGAATACAGTTATATGTCACGTGTTGCCATGGATATGGTGCTGGTGGCAATATCACTTGCCGTTACCATGTTCTGCCAGATCCGTGTATACAGAAAAAAACAGCAGGAGCTCAATGTGGCTGTACTTGCGGCAGACGAAGCCAACAGGGCCAAGAGTGATTTCCTGGCAAAGATGAGCCATGACATAAGAACACCTCTTAATACAATCATGGCAATGAACGAGCTGATCGTTGCCAATACATCTTCCGCCAAGATAAGGGAGTGGGTCAATGACAGTAACATATCAAGCAGGATCCTTCTGTCTCTTATCAATGACATGCTGGACCTTACAAAGATAGAAGCCGGCAAGATGGAGCTCCTGGAACAGCCCTGGAATGTTGTTAAAGTCTTTGATGAAACAGCCAGAACCTGGAAGCCTCAGGCAGATCGTCTCGGACTTGAATTCAATTATGAAATTGATGAAAAAATGCCGGATCACCTTCTCGGAGATGAGGATGTGATCCGTAAGATAACAAATAATCTGCTCAGCAATTCGGTTAAGTATACAAAAGCGGGGAGCATCAATTTCTCGGTAAGCATGCAGGGAGAGAATCTGATTATCAGTGTATCGGATACAGGTATAGGTATTGCACCGGAGTATCTTGAGAACATCTTCAAACCTTTTGAAAGAGGTGCTCAGACAGTATATAAGGAAACCAGCGGAAGCGGTCTTGGACTTGCAATTGTCAAGGAACTTGTGGATGCCGCTCACGGAACGATTGACTGCAAGAGCGTGGTTGATGAAGGCACCACATTTACGGTAAGTATTCCACAGAAGCAGTGTGCCGTCGGGGATAATGTCGAAACTTCGGAATATGACACGACGAGAGAACAGAAGACAATCAAGCAGTTTATCGCCCCTGATGCAAGAATCCTTGTGGTGGATGACAATCCTTCCAACCGTAAGGTAATAGAAGCTTTTCTTGAGCCCATCCTTGTCAAGATCGATGATGTTGAAAGTGGTTATGAGGCCCTTGAAATGATTGATATCAAGGACTATGACCTTGTGCTTATGGATCTTCGTATGCCCAAGATGGATGGTGAGGAGACCCTCAAAAAGATAAAAGAGGAATATCCTGATTTCAACACCCCGGTGGTGGTCTTAACGGGAGATATAATGAACGGAGTAAAAGAAAGACTCCTTGCTAGCGGTTTTACCGCTTTCCTTTCCAAACCCGTAAGCTCAGCCGAACTGCGTGCCGTAGTTCAGGAATATATTCCGGATAAGATTATATCAATATCCACAGAGCAGAAGAAGGGTCTTACACAGGACAAGATAGAAGGCTATCAGGATGTTCTGATGCCTTACGGTATCAATCTTAGGATGGCACTGGAATATAACGCAGGAAGTGTAGGGGAGTTCTTAATGAGAGCAGGTCTCTTCGAGCAGTATGCGGACGAGACTATTGAATCTATAGAGCATCCGGAATCACAGGAGAATTACTACCTTCAGATGCATTCAATCAAGTCTGTAGCAAGAGGTGTGGGAGCATATATGCTGGCACAGCTTGCGGAAACAATTGAGCTTCGTAAAGACAGTGACTATTCCGAAGAGATAAAGAACGTGATAACAAGCGAATACCGAAGGGTTCGTCGAGGCCTTGAGGTATTAATGGGAGAGGTTGAGACATAATGAATCGTAATCAGATAATGATAATAGATGATGATGCCGAAACACTTAATCTGATGACTAAACAAATGGAAGTCCTCTATGACGTGATGGCTTTTCCTTCAGGAGAAGAAGCTCTGGAAGCTCTTAAAAATACAAACGAGGGGCGACTGCCGGATCTTATTCTTCTTGATATATCCATGAAAGGTCTGGATGGTTATGAGGTCTTGGACCGACTTAAAGCGGACGACCTGACAAAGAAGATTCCGGTTGTATTCCTGACGGGCATGACGGATGAAATATCGGAAATCAGAGGATTGGAGATGGATGTGGTTGATTATCTTAAAAAACCTATTCCCGGGAAAGTGCTCTTTGCAAGGATTCAGCATTATCTCAATCTCTATTCGGATACAGGAACTAAGGGACAGCTTAACGAACAGATGTTGGAAGCACTGCCCACACCCCTTTCCGAAAGGGAGAATGAGGTTGCAAGACTAATGGCGGAATTCCGTTCCGACAGGGAAATCAGTGAGATACTCTATATCTCCATGCCATATACCAAAAAACTTGTAGCTTCGGTAAAAGAGAAGCTTGGGATTGAAAAGAGAGGGGATATCCGTAGATATCTCATCTAAAAAGTATACTTTTAGTATGTATTAAGTTTTAATTGCTGCTTTTATAATCATAAAGGCAGCAATTTTTTAATTTAAGGGAGGAGACCATTAATGAAAAGAAACATTAAAAGGATGGCGGTCATTGTAAGCTTCGCACTCGCTTTTGCGGCTCTGTGCGGATGTGGGGAAGACGGAAACGTAACGACGGATCAGCTTGAGGAGTACACAGATCTTGGGGAGGATCTTGAAACAACAGAGGCTGACTTTTTCGAAGAAGAGACGACAGTGGCTGACGATGCAGGCGAAGACAATGTGGATTACGGCGAATATACCGATAAGGTTAATGAGCTTATGTCAGAAGGGCTGGCAGATCAGTTCGTCCTCGTAAAGATTGATGAAGATGATTCACCTGAGCTTGTGGCAAGTGATTCCACAGGATCATTTGACCATGAGAATGCATTCATTTTTACAGTTAAAAATGGTGAAGTAGTGGAACTTGCAAGTGTAATCGCCGGTGTTGACGGAGCTCATCTTGATTATGCGGAAGGCAAGAATCTTATTCATGTAAGCGGCGCAGTTGCAGGAATGAGAGATGTATTCTCCAAGATTACCAACGGTGAGCTTGAAGAAGTATTTACAGCTGAGGCATCAAGCATGGATGAAAATGCAAATTATTCGGTAAACGGAAGTTCAGTTAAGGAAAACGAATACTATGAGCAGATCAACGAATTTGTTAAGTCATATGGCTCTATGAAGCGTATTGAATATGATGGATTATACGAGATCAGCTACAGCTACAGTGACGGATACGGCGGATTTGAAGTGGGAAGTTCTGAAAGCTACCAATAGCTTGTAAA
>CACZBZ010000067.1 GCA_902779505.1 uncultured Lachnospiraceae bacterium | reverse complement strand
CTTACGGAGAATGCCATAAAACACGGACTTTTATCCAAACAGGAAGGCGGAACTGTTACAATAAGAACAAAAGAGACCGCCAACTGCTATGAGGTTCAGATAGAGGACGACGGTGTCGGCTTCGATGCCACAAAGAAGCTGGATGACTCCAGAACCCATGTGGGAATAGAGAATTCCAGGGAGAGACTTGCCAAGATGTGCGGCGGTGTTCTGGCTATAGGAAGCAAAGTAGGGGTGGGAACAGTGATTACGATCACCATTCCCAAAAACAAGACGGAATAAAAGGCGGAGGGTTTGATGAAGGTTATAGCTGTTGATGACGAACAGATCATCCTTGATGACTTTGTGAATATGCTTTCGGGCATGGAGGAAGTATCGGATGTAAAGGGCTTTACCAATTGCGACGAGGCTCTTAATTACATATATGAGAGCGATGTGGATGTTGCCTTCTTCGATATAAGAATGCGTGGTATGGACGGCATAACTCTTGCAAAAAAAGCCAAGGTTATCAAGCCTTCCTTAAACATAATCTTCCTTACGGCTTATCCCGAGTATTCTCTCGAGGCCATGAAGATTCACGCTTCGGGCTACATTGTTAAGCCGGCTCTTATAGAGGATGTCAGAAAAGAACTGAAAGACTTAAGGACACCTGTGGCGGAAAGTACGGATGTCAGAATCAAGGTACAGTGCTTCGGTAATTTTGAGGTGTATATCGACGGCTTGCCTTGTCCTTTCAAGTATATTAAGACCAAGGAACTTCTGGCCTATCTGGTGGACAGAAGAGGTGCATACTGTACCAACGGTGAGATATTGGGAGCTCTCTGGGAAGACAAGGAAGTAACTCTGTCTTTGGAGAATTACCTGAGGAACCTTATAAGCGACTTAAGATCTGCCCTCAAGTCTTACAAGTTGGACAATGTAATCATGAAGAAAAAGGGAATGATATGTATCGTTCCTTCTGCGATCAACTGTGATTACTACAACTGGATCGAGGGGGACCCCCTTGCCATCAATGCTTTCAACGGAGAATATATGAGCCAGTATCCATGGGCTGAATATACTCTGGCGGGAATCGAAAGCAAGATGATGAATTAGTTGTTTACAGATTTTGGACGCTGTGATATACTCTAACAGTATGTGTGCTCATACTCGGGTTACGGATACTCCAACCTGACCTTAGTATGCAGTGAATGTTTTAAGAAAGAAGGAGAAAAACATGATTTCAAAGGAAAAGAAAACAGCAATTATTAACGAGTACGGTAGAAAGCCCGGTGACACAGGTTCACCTGAAGTACAGATCGCAGTTCTTTCAGCAAGAATCGCTGAGCTTACTGAGCATCTTAAGGCTAATCCCAAGGATCATCATTCAAGACGTGGTATGTACAAGATGATCGGTCAGAGACGTGGTCTTCTTGACTATCTTATGAAGACAGATCTTGAAGGATACAGAGCAATCATCGACAAGCTTGGTATCAGAAGATAATTGTTAATAAAGAGGGGCGGAGTCTATCTGCCCCTCTATAATATTATATATAGGTGGAAGATGCCCCCGAGACCACTGATGAGGGCATGAAGGTCTTCGTGCGATCATCAGTAGTTTCGGTTCTTCTGCCTATGAGCACAAAAAAAGAAGGAGAACTGGAAAATGAAGAAGACATTTAGTATGGAACTTGCCGGTCGTACACTCAGTGTAGACGTAGGCAGAGTAGGCGCACAGGCTAACGGTTGTGCATTCATGCATTACGGAGAGACAACTGTTCTCTCTACTGCAACAGCAAGTGAGAAGCCACGTGACGGTATCGATTTCTTCCCTCTTTCAGTAGAGTACGAAGAGAAGATGTATGCCGTAGGTAAGATCCCCGGAGGATTCAACAAGCGTGAAGGTAAGGCAAGCGAGAACGCTATCCTTACAAGCCGTGTTATCGACAGACCTATGCGTCCTTTATTCCCCAAGGATTATCGTAACGACGTAACACTTAACAACATGGTTATGTCAGTAGATCCCGAGTGCAGACCCGAGCTTGTGGCAATGCTCGGTGCATCTATCGCAACATGTATCTCTGACATTCCTTTCGATGGCCCCTGTGCAACAACACAGGTAGGTATGATCGACGGTGAGCTTATCATCAACCCCAATCAGGAACAGTGGAAGGTTGGTGATCTTAACCTTACAGTAGCTTCAACAAGCGAGAAGGTTATCATGATCGAGGCCGGTGCCAATGAGATTCCTGAAGCTAAGATGATTGAGGCTATTTACAAGGCTCATGAAGTTAACCAGGAGATCATCGCATTTATCAACAAGATCGTTGCAGAAGTCGGCAAGAAGAAGCATGAGTATGTAAGCTGTGCTATTCCTGATGAACTGATGGAAGCAATGAAGCAGATCGTTACACCTGCTCAGATGGAAGAAGCAGTATTCACAGATGAGAAGCAGGTTCGTGAAGAGAACATCCGTCAGATCAAGGAAAAACTTGCTGAGGCATGGGCTGACAACGAGGAGTGGCTTGCACTTCTTGATGACGCTGTATATCTCTACCAGAAGAAGACAGTACGTAAGATGATCCTCAAGGATCACAAGCGTCCCGATGGTCGTGAGATCACACAGATTCGTCCTCTTGCAGCTGAAGTTGATATTATTCCTCGTGTTCATGGTTCTGCTATGTTCACAAGAGGACAGACACAGATCTGTAACGTAACAACACTTGCACCTCTTTCAGAGATGCAGAAGATAGACGGTCTTGATCCTAATGAGACAGCAAAGAGATATATGCATCACTATAACTTCCCTGCATACTCAGTAGGTGAGACAAAGGTAAGCCGTGGTCCCGGACGTCGTGAGATCGGTCACGGAGCACTGGCAGAGAGAGCCCTTATTGCGGTTCTTCCTTCAGAAGAAGAATTCCCTTATGCAATCCGTACAGTATCAGAGACATTTGAGTCAAACGGATCTACATCAATGGGTTCAACATGTGCATCATGTATGTCACTTATGGCAGCAGGTGTACCTATCAAGAAGATGGTAGCAGGTATCTCATGTGGTCTTGTTACAGGAGATACAGATGATGACTTTGTACTTCTTACAGATATCCAGGGTCTTGAAGATTTCTTCGGCGACATGGACTTCAAGGTAACAGGTACAACAGACGGTATCACAGCTATCCAGATGGATATCAAGATCCACGGTCTTACAAGACCTATAGTTGAAGGCGCTATCGCAAGATGTCGTGAAGCAAGACTCTTCATCATGGATACATGTATGAAGCCCGCAATTGCCGAGCCTCGTAAGGAAGTTGGCAAGTATGCTCCTAAGATCATCAGCCTTCAGATCGATCCTGAGAAGATCGGTGATGTTGTAGGTCAGCGTGGTAAGACAATCAACGAGATCATTGCACGTACAGGTGTTAAGATTGATATTACAGATGACGGTAAGGTATCTGTATGCGGAACCGAAAGTGAGAAGATGGATCAGGCAGTTGAGATGATCAAGATCATCACAACAGAATTCGAGCAGGGCCAGATCTTCACAGGTAAGGTTGTAAGTATCAAGGAATTCGGTGCATTCGTTGAATTCGCACCCGGTAAGGAAGGTATGGTTCACATCTCTAAGATCAGTAAAGAGAGAATCAACCATGTTGAAGATGTCCTGACATTGGGCGATACAGTTAAGGTTGTATGTCTGGGTAAGGACAAGATGGGCAGAATAAGCTTCTCTATGAAGGATGTTGCTCAGAACTAAGACTTATTTAAAGAGCCCGGAAGTATTTCCGGGCTTTTTTTATCATGTAAGTGTGACATAGATATTTGGAGGTAACAATGTCCAATATAAAAGAAGAAATCAATAAAAGAAGAACTTTTGCCATCATATCCCATCCCGATGCAGGTAAGACAACTTTGACGGAAAAATTCCTTCTCTACGGAGGAGCCATCAACCTTGCGGGAAGTGTTAAGGGCAAGGCGACCGCCAGACATGCGGTATCCGACTGGATGCAGATAGAGAA
>CACZBZ010000066.1 GCA_902779505.1 uncultured Lachnospiraceae bacterium | reverse complement strand
AGCATTCACCCAGCTTCAAACTGAGCGAGGTATGTTCTTTATAAGTTATTCCCTGTACTATCTCGTGGCTGTTGCGCCAGAAGACGGTTATGAACATTACAGCAAGGACTACTGCCGCGAATATAACATTGCGAATTCCATCTGCTGCAAAGGGCATCTTGTCAAGCTGGTCGAATATCAGAGATGACTTGTCCATAAGGATGGCATCTCTCATATCTGCAAGTACAAGTCCGGAACCGCCGTGGATTATTCTCTTGTATACATTCATCGCATCTTCAAAGGAATCTGCTCTGAACAGTACCCATGCAAGGCCTACGAATGTGAATGTATAAAGCCATTTCCAGAGGCTTCTTACCGGTCTGATATAATCTGAGCCCTCTGAAGCCGTCTCATTTTTGCCTCTTCCGATTCCAAGCAATCTCTCGAATATCATCATTAGGCCGTGAACTATACCCCAGATTACAAATGTCCAGTCAGCTCCGTGCCAGAGTCCGCTCACTGCAAAGACTATGAAGATATTAAGGTAAGTTCTCCACTTGCCTTTTCTGTTGCCTCCCAGAGGAATGTAAAGATATGTGGTGAAAAATCTGGTAAGTGTGATATGCCATCTCTTCCAGAATTCCGTTACACTCAGTGCCTTATAAGGAGAATCGAAGTTCTTCACTATATCAAGATTGAAGAGCCTTCCGATACCCATGGCCATGTCACAATAACCGCTGAAATCAAAATATATCTGCAAAGTATATAAGACTACCAGTGTCACCGCACTTAAACTGTTGAGTCCGAGAATATTGTCATATCCCCAATCAACGCCTCTTCCCAACATATCCGCAATCAGGACTTTTTTTGCAAGACCTGTTATGAAATAGCAGAGGCCGTCATATACATTTGTAGTGTCGATTTTCTTTTTTGCTTCGTCTCTGAACTGCGGAACCATCTCACTGTGAAGAACGATGGGTCCTGCAATCAACTGCGGGAAAAAGCTCACAAAGAGAGCATATTCCCAGAATCCGTAGCCTTTTACCTGTCCCCTGTAAGAATCAACCACAAACGATACCTGCTGGAATGTGTAGAAACTGATTCCAAGAGGAAGTACTATATCCCTTAAAACAAAATCACTGCCGGTAATCGCGGCCAGATTTTCCAAGAAGAAATTAACATATTTGAAATATGCAAGGATTCCGAAATTAATGAGCAGTCCCAATATCAGGAGTATGATTCGTATACCTTTTTTTGCCTTATCCTCACCCACTTTATTGAATAATATGTAGATGGCGTAATTGACAAGTATGCTGCCTATAAGAAGGAAGGCAAATCTCCAGTTTTTATATCCGTAAAATACAAGTGAACACATGACAAGAACCGCTTCAGCAAGACGGTATCTGCCAAAACGGTTAATGATAAAATACAATGCCCATGTGATGGGCAAAAATGCAAATATGAATATGTACGAATTGAAAAGCATTGCCTTCTCCTAACTGCATGACAGGCTTTTTCTGAAATTCCTGTAACCCCATAAGAGTTTGTAATAGATCACAAACAACAAAGTAGACTTCTGCGCCATTGAGATTAGTTTCTTCTCTTCGGCATCCGTCATGTCTTTGTAATATGAATTGTCCTCAAATCCGGGGAAAGTCTCCTTCATCTCTCTGCTCAAAGCCTTAACCCATGAAAGCTTAACAGGTCTTACTCCGGGCATATAAGAAAAAAGTGTATTGATATAGAAAAGTCTTGTAAAACTGTATTCTATCTCGTTCTTATATCTCTCTAGAAAGCCGTGTTTCCCGGCTTCCTCCAGCATCTTCCTGCCTGCCGCCATCCTGTCTTCACACCTCTTGGTCGTAATGGTATGAACAGTGGATGTATCATGCTGATAATAAAAATACAGTGGTTCCTGTATATATTCAAAATGTTTGTTGAGTAGCATATAGGAATTGCCCATGGCATTGTCTTCATAGAAGATATCTTCCGGGAAGAAGAGCTCATTATCCATGATCATGCTTCTCCTGAAGATTTTTACACAGAGACTGCCACCGTTAAGTATCATACTTTTGCGCTGATCATCACCCATAATGCCGGTCTGATCTTCTCTGCTGTTGGCATCATAGACATCGCTATCCTTGGTAGTCATTCTGTGCTCATCTACCATGACATAATCGCAGCCCACACAATCGGCTCCGGTCTCTCCGGCTTTTCTAAGCATCTTCTCGTAATAATCGGGAACTACCCAGTCATCCGCGTCAATAAAGCTTATCCAGTCTCCCTTTGCAAGCCTGAGACCTGTATTCTTTGCACCGCCCTGATGTCTGTTGACAGAGCTTGAGACAGCATGAAACTTATTCGGATTCTTTTCCTCATAATCTTTGAGGATAGCAAGAGATTCATCCGTAGAACAGTCATCCACGGCGATTATCTCATAATCCGAAACAGTCTGATTCAAAAGGGAATCTATACAATATGTCAATTTGTTGTCTGCTGCCATGTTGTATACAGGCACAATGACCGATAGCTTCATAATCACTTAATGCGATAGAATACCGCATTCCCCTCCATAATAAAGCGAGCCACTTCCACAGGTTCAAGTCCCGTGTCTTTTGCAAATTCTTCTGCGGAACAGCCTTCTGTGCCTTCCACATAATATACCTCATCGTAACGACTGAGGACATCCGCAACATCATCTGTATCTATAAGTATGAGATTCTCTCCGTATACCTGCTGCATTACATCAATAGGTATCTCCTTATAGAGATATCCGGATTCACCACTGTAGCTTTGGAGATCCTCTTCAAGATAATCCTTGCCTGATATGAATCCTGCACCTTCATGCTTGTCTAAGAATTCCAGCACTTCATCACTGTATGTTCTAAGCTCTGTCTCGGAATTGTAAAAACCTATGATTCCCATAACTGCTGCAGTGATGATCACTCCTGTTACGGCCGCTTTTAGAACAGGATGCTTCGATACTGCTACAGCCAATATCACTATTCCAAGCCACATTGCCCCCATTGCCGGTACGACGTATCGAATGGCGAATATAGGTTTCAAGAGTTTTGATACCGCTACACCGCAGCAGATGACAAGGAACACCACTGCCAATCCTGTAAGACCGTAATAAACTGTATCAAAGCTGATCTTCTTGATCATGCAGAATATTATGGCGCTTACAACAATCGCAATTACAAATATTCCAAGAAAAATATATGGAAAGAGGAATTTCCAGTATATGGGAATGTCGTATCTGCTTATGGGATCAATCCAATAATCCTCCTGCAGCATCATAAACTGCCTGATCACCACAACAAGCCATGGAAGGAAACATATCACCATTGAAATTATGCATCTGAAAAAAGGCTTCCAGAGAGTCTTCTTTCTCTGTCCCGAGAAAAGAACTATCCAGACAAGTGCACAGAGATAAAGCATACCGATTGCAAGGCATGCAAAGAGCTGTGTGTATGCTGCACAGATGCTGAAGATTGCAAAGGCTGTCCAGTGTTTCTTCCTGACACCGTATTTTACTGCCATATGCAGTTCCATATATGCCAGACTGACAAAGAGAATGGCCAACTGGTACATACGTATCTCCACACCATATTCCATGATGGGAGGGAATGTCATCATTAATGCTGCGAAAAGCCCCGATACCAAAGATCCGAATTCTTTTCTTACCGGAATCAGAGCCACAAGGTATATAACAACAAATACCGTGGCCGAAAAAAGCTTCCCTATGATCACCGGATCAAGCCCTGGAGCAATAAGCGATAGGATCTGCACAAAGACCTTCAGCAAAAGGTAATACAGCGGCGGATGTACATCATTGGCCGTAAGTACAATAGATTCGATGTAGGAATGGTCAATAAGAGCCAGAGTAAATGCCTCGTCTTCCGCAGAGTCCTATGGCGTAACAAATAAATGCCAGTGTCTTTTCAATTTGTATATCTTTGTTCTTAGCAAATGCCATGAGTCTTCCTAATCCTGCTTTGGAATAAACTTATTCTCATCAAGGCTGTAATGTCCGCCTTTGAATATTTTATGCTTTACAACCCACCAGCCGGGAATCCATATTCTCTGCTTCATGGCAGGTGATGCGGATCCGATCATCCAGCAGTTCTTTTCACAGTTCTTTACCTGCTCTCTGACCTTTGCCGCCTGTTCGCTGTTCCATATCTCATCCCATGTCTTTTCATGAAGATTACCCATAGACATCTTGCATGCACTTCCGTTACATGGAAGCACATCCCCGTAGGGATCCAAGAAGAATCCGTTGGTTCCCATCTCACAGGGAAGAAGTCTGGGCTGCCCGTAGATATAATTGATAAGGCCATGATTGAAGTAAGCTCTTCCCCATTTCTTGGGACTCTTACTCTGAAGCAGCTCGTTGATCAGCTCTTCGAAAGCCTTAGAAACCTTATATCTGTCATCTATCTTATTGTCTGTTTTTCTGAAATAGAATGA
>CACZBZ010000065.1 GCA_902779505.1 uncultured Lachnospiraceae bacterium | reverse complement strand
ACACTTGGTAACTGATCCTTGTCACCGACAAGTATAAGCCTTGTTCCCGGTATGATTGCTTTTAACAGAGCATAGAAGAGATGTATATCAACCATGGACATCTCGTCTATGATGACAACATCAGCCTCCAGAGGAGATTCTTCATTTCTTTCGAATCTGGCTCTTCCGCCTTCACCGGCTTCGCCGTTCAATTCCAGCATTCTGTGGATGGTCTTGGCCTCGTATCCCGTGGTCTCGGTCATTCTCTTCGCCGCACGTCCCGTAGGCGCTGCCAGCATTATGTCCAGGCCTTTCTCATAGAAATATTTGATGATTATATTGATTGTTGTGGTCTTGCCTGTTCCGGGGCCTCCGGTCAGTATGAACATGCTGTTGTTAACAGCCATTTCCACAGCCTGCCTCTGCTTGTCATCGATTGTAATGTTCTCGCTTTTTTCTATCTCGGCAAGCTTTTTTTCTATATCCGAGCTTTTGGCATGCTTATCTTTCAAATTAAGTTCGTGAAGCATTCTTGCACATGCCAGTTCTTCATAATACATCATGGAAAGGTAGCAATTAACACTTCCGTCTTCCTCTTTGATCACTATCCTCTTATCCATCATAAGATTGGATAACTGATCTTCTATCTCCGTCTCGGGAACACCCAAGAGTTCATATGCTCTGCCAAGGACTTCCTCCTTTGGAAGGTACACGTGGCCGTCCATTGATGCTTCCGACAACACATATTCGATTCCGCACTTTATCCTGTATACGGAATCTACTTTTATTCCGACTTTCTTGGCTATTTCATCGGCTTTTTTAAAACCTATACCGTCTACTTCCTCCGCGAATTTGTAAGGATTTTCTTCCACAAATGTCCTGGCCAGATTGCCGTATCTGTCATAGAGTTTCAGAGCCATCTTGTTGGAGATTCCGTATTTTTGCATATATATTACGGTATCTCTGAGTTCTTTTTTCTCCAGCACCTGGGTGCCTATCTCTATAGCGATTCTCTCGCTTATTCCCTTGATTTCTGCCAGTCTCTCAGGCTCTTCATCAATTATTCTGAGAGTGTCTTCACCGAATTTTTTAACTATCCTCTTGGCTATGGTGGGGCCCACACCCTTTATGGCGCCGGAAGCAAGATATCTCTCGATATCTATCACTCCGTCGGGTTCGATAACTTCAATCTTCTCGATTTTTAGCTGGATACCGTAGATGGGATGATCCACAAAATCTCCGGCCACTTCAACCATTTCACCCTGGTCTATGCCTGCAAAATTGCCCACACAAATAAGGTCTTCTTCGCCTGTATCAAGCTCGAACACCCCGTAACCGTTTTTATTAAATAAAAAATGGTCTATGTATCCCTTAAAAGTCTCCATCGATTTTAAAAAGGCCGCCTTTTAACGGCGGCCTTGTTTTATCCTTCTATATTTCTCTTCATCTGCTCATAAAGCATCTGGGCAAGTCCCAAAGAATTGGTCTCTGTTGACTGCTTTGCAATCTCCTGAACCGTATTCTCCTTGAAGAAATCAACCAGATTGGATGTGGGCTTATCCCCTGAATCAGCTGTAGGAACAGTCTTCATCATTTCCTTGAAAACCTGCTCAAGAAAATATGCTTCGAACTGCTTGCAGGCATCCATTAATTCCTCATCTGTGGAATCACTTCCTGCTTTTGATGCTACGCTTTTCAGTTTCTCCGCCTCTGCGTTGGCAGATGTTTCATTCATGTAAGATGAATATATAGAGCTGAGTCCGCTGATATCTATACTACTCATATGTCACACCATCCTATCTCTTAAGGTTGTTGGCAAGTTCCATCATCTGATCCGATGTAGTGATTGCTTTTGAGTTCATCTCGTAAGCTCTCTGTGCAACGATCATGTTAACCATCTCATCAACTACCTGAACCGATGATCCTTCCAGGTAACCCTGGCGAATCTTGCTCTTTGTCAGGTTGTTGTTAGTGTTCTCATTCATGGCTGCACCGCTGGCAGCTGTTGCAATATACAGAGTATCACTTGTCTTTTCAAGTCCCGAAGGATTGTTGAACTGATACAATCCTATCTTGATACCGATAGGCTGAGGATTGTTTGATTCATCCGGATAGCATAGATTACCGTCCGCATTTACTGTTATTTTGTTGGCAACATACTGGGTTGTGTTGATAGAGATCGGTCTTCCGTTGGTATCAATAACCGGAAGTCCGTCTGAAGTTGATAATATAAGCGTATTTCCACCGCCCGTATTAAAATTGAAGTTACCATTACGGGTATAGTTAATCTTGCCGTCTTCTGTTCTGACTGCAAAGAATCCGTCTCCTTCAATTGCAAATGCTGTATCGGAAGTACTTGCAAGAAGAGCACCCTGTTTGAATACTGATGTAATGGCTGAATTGCGCACACCAAGACCGACCTGAGCACTTATAGGCTTATTCTCACCATTTGCTGATGTTGTCTCGGTCTGTGTTGTCTGATATAACAAAGATTTGAATTCTGCAACTTCTGATTTGTAACCTGTTGTATTAACATTCGCCAGGTTGTTTGCGATAGTGTCAACATTTGTCTGCTGAGCGATCATACCTGTCGCTGCTGACCACAATGATCTAACCATACTAAATACCTCCTACCAAATAGACTTAGACTCTACCAAGCTGTGTAGATGCAATCTCGGCTGTTCCGTCGATCGTGGTAATGATCTTCTGATTGCTCTCATACTGTCTTGATACTGAGATCATCTCAACCATCTCTGATACTACCTGTACGTTTGATGTCTCGAGATAACCCTGATGTACGGTGGCTGTTGCCGCTTTTTCCGTAGCTCCGTCTACGGGCTGATAGAAGTTTTCTCCGAAATGCTCCAAGTAATCGTAATCCTCGAAGTCTGTCAGCTTAATCTGTGCTACTCTCACATTGTTCTGGGAGATGTTGCCCTTGGAATCAATTACTATATCCTTGGTAGGGTCAACTTTGATCCTGCCGTTCTGTCCAAGAACATAATCACCGTCTTTTGTTACAAGATAACCGTCAACATTCACTACGAATGAACCGTCTCTTGTGTATTTGGTGCTTGTCACACCTGCTTTATTGGTATATTCAATGTTAAAGAAACCTTCTCCTGACAGTGCAACATCATAGCTGTTGTCTGTTATTCTGAAAGCTCCCTGAGAGTAGTCAGTGTAATTCTCGCCGACCTTAACACCCAGATTGGCAATTCCGATCTTCTTGGGTATGTTCGGGCTTATTGAAGCATCCTTAATCTTAAGGGCAAGAACATCGTCAAAGGCCTGGCTTGTTGAGCCTTCCTTCTTAAATCCGGTGGTGTCAGCGTTGGCCAGATTGTTTGTAAGTACATCCATTCTGTTCTGTTCGTTGATCATACCGGTGTAAGCAGTGTATAAGCCTTTAAACATATTCTTCTCCTTATCAGATGAATCAGTCGTCTCTGCTGCCGGACAGGAACTCTACATACTCACCTGTTCCTATTGCTACTGCAGTCATAGGTTCTTCGGCGGTCATGGTAACGATACCTGTCTTCTCATGGATCAGTTCTTCCAATCCGTACAGAAGACTTCCTCCACCTGTAAGAACGATTCCTCTGTCTACAATATCTGCAGCAAGTTCAGGGGGTGTATTTTCAAGTACACCGTGTATTGCTTCCACAATATTTGATGTGGCGTCCTTAAGAGCTTCTTCCGTCTCAACACTGGATACTGTAATCTCCTGAGGATATCCGGATACGAGATCTCGTCCCTTAACCTGCATATATACAGGCTCTTTCCTCTTATAAGCCGATCCAATGTTGATCTTTATATTTTCAGCCATTCTTTCACCGATAAGAAGGTTATGCTTGGTACGCATGTATCTTGCTATAGCTGTATCAAAATCATCACCTGCTATCTTAATGGAATCGCTTACAACGGTTCCTCCAAGTGATATTACGGCTATATCCGTAGTACCTCCTCCGATGTCGACAATCATATTGCCGCATGGCTTTGATATATCTATTCCTGCGCCGATGGCTGCTGCCAAGGGCTCTTCGATGATAACTACTTCTCTTGCACCTGCCTGATATGTAGCATCCTCAACGGCTTTCTTCTCAACTTCCGTTACACCGCTGGGAACACAGACTGCAATTCTGGGCTTACGTATAATTCTTCTTCCCACTGCCTTCTGCAGGAAGTATTTCATCATCTTCTCAGTAACCGTGTAGTTGGAGATAACACCTTCTTTAAGTGGTCTGATGGCATCTATTGTGTCAGGTGTACGACCAAGCATTAATCTCGCTTCTTCACCGATTGCTTTAATTTTATTGGTGTCTCTGGTAAAAGCTACAACTGATGGCTCCTTAAGAACTACGCCTTTACCTCTGACATATACAAGTACACTGGCTGTACCTAAATCAATTCCTATATCTGTGGCCTGCATATAGCACCCCTTTCAAAATTCATATTCATAATCCTAGTTATTATACTAAAATCTGAAAAGAATGGAAAGAGGTTACATCATTATTATCGGACAATTGTTTTAAAAACTTTACAGCATTTTTTTGACGTATTGTCCCGTGTAACTCTCTTTTACCTTTGCTACTTCTTCCGGTGTTCCGGTGGCAATTA
>CACZBZ010000064.1 GCA_902779505.1 uncultured Lachnospiraceae bacterium | reverse complement strand
GATATGACAGGAATTACGGAAGACCCTCAGAACGCAGATCAGAATATAGAACAAGTATTTCCAAGTGTTGAAGAGCAGATAATCGATTCTGAGTCAATTTTGAATTTTTACAGGACAGCGCTGCATCTGAGGAACCAATATCCGGAGATCGCGAGGGGCGAAATACAGCGCTATAGCGGCATTTCTACGGATTCTGACGATCAAGCTGTAGTAGTTAAGACCTGGAATGATTCTACGCTGTATATAGCCTATAATACGGCAGACAGCGAGGCGAAGCTTACTTTGGACGGTAAATACGAGATAGTAGGACAGCTGAATGCAGCCGGCGGGAAGAGCAAGCTGAGCGGTGGCAAGCTGAAGATGGCTCCCAGGAGCGTTGTGTATATGAAGAAGAAGTGACGAGGGTTCCGGAGGGGCGTGAGAGAAGTTTTGAGACGATCCAACTGTTGCGCTGCGGATAAAAATGTGTGTTGTCGACAAAAAGACAAAAATGTATGTGAAATATGATGATTTTGAGCCCCAAAACCTTGTTTTGGGGCTTTTCATTTCTAGATATGGTGGTTAACATAACGAGAGAATTCTGATTATATCAGGATTCATTACATTAAAGCGTCATATAAATAGACAATTTATTGTTAAAAATGGCTTATATACCTATTAAAATACAATATGATGTGGTAAAATGTCCTTGAATAAAAGGGAAGTGCACTAAATCTAGTTTAAAAATGCAGGCACGCAAACTGTTTTTAACAGAGAACTTGCAAAATGACTTATTTTTTTGTGGTTTACACCCTTATTATTGGCCTGAGACTTGCAAAATTACTTGCAAATGGCTGAATATTATATATGATACAATTTGTAGCTTATATGATATGTATAATATTTTATACCACAAGATATTGACGACGGAGTTGCCTAATTTGTCAGATTTGAAGAGATTTTTCTAATTTTTAAGAAAAAGATAATGTGTGTTTTCTAATGATTGCAACTGTTATTAATTGTGAAGGAGAATTGAATTTTGACTGGAAATTTTACAAAGTATTTGATTGTTTTTTTGATATCCATGGTTCCACTGATCGAACTGAGAGGTGCAATACCTTATGCCATAGGATATATCAGTGCAGGTTATGATCTTAATCTTGCTCTTTGCTATCTCATAGCAATTGTGGGGAATATGATTCCTGTTCCCATCATTTATCTCTTTGCAAGAAAGGTACTTGAGTGGGGAAAAGATAAGAAAGTAATAGGTAAGTTCTTCACTTTCTGTCTCGAAAAGGGAGAGAAGGGCGGCCAGAAGCTTCAGGCCAAGGCAGGAAGAGGTCTTTACTGGGCACTTTTCTTATTCGTAGGTATTCCGCTTCCCGGAACAGGTGCATGGACAGGTACACTTGCAGCTTCCATCCTTGATATGGACTTCAAGAAGAGCGTTCTCGCAGTGGTTGGCGGCGTAATCCTTGCCGGAATCATCATGGGCGTAGCAAGCGCCGGTGTTTTTACAGCAATATTTAGTTTCTAATGTATTTAGCGATTATAGGCTTTCTATATGGATGAAATTAAAAATACTAATATAACTGAAGAATTTGATACGAGCGATGGCAAAAGCGATGTCTTTGCGGCTGTCGCTCTTATTCTTTTGGCCATAATTACTCTGGGCGGCGGTTATCTGCTCTTGGGCTCCGATATGATGGAGGTCTTGAGGTGGCATTTGGCCCTTATGGCTCTGGGATTGTGCGTTTTACCCATAACCAGCAGGATATTCAAGGGATTTAAATCTTCAGTTTATCTCTACAGCAGGCTTCTTGGCCTCTTTATGGTGGCATATTTGCAATTCCTGTGCTCATCGCTGCACATCTTGAGATTCACAGCTGTTAATATATTGATAATATTCCTTACAACAACAGTTGTTATTTATTTGACTTCGATTTTTATAAGCATGAAAACTGATAAAAAGGGCTTTTATGCGGATTTTATAGATAATAATCTTAGAACAGTGGCCTTTGAAGAATTGATAATTCTCTTTGTTTTCATTCTTGTTGTATGGTTCTTGGGCTTCAAGATTCCCGGCAGCCAGACCGAAAGACTGATGGATTTTGGTTTTATGAAGATGATGGATAACAGTGATTGGCTTCCTGCCATGGATATGTGGGCTGCGGGAGATAAGATCAATTACTATTATTTTGGTCAGTATCTGATGACTTTCTTATCTAAGGCATCCTTTGTGCCGGTGGAAGACGGTTATTCGCTGGCCATGGATACAATCATGACGGTGTGTCTTGTCTATGTATTCAAGTTGACCAGAGAGATTACGCTTCATGTGAAAGATGCTAAGAAAGCTTTTACTTGGATTTGCCCTGTGATTTCCTCTGTATTGGTTACATTGGCGGGCAATTTCCATTATGTGGTATATTACAGATTCATTCCGGACATTTGGAGATTATTTGGATTAGAAGGTGATGTGCCTTCATATTGGATGGCGGATTCTACCAGATATATAGGTATCAATCCTGTCAATCCGGAAGACCAGACTATACATGAATTCCCCGCTTATTCGTTCCTCATAGGAGATCTTCATGCTCACGTAATTGATATTATTACGGTGCTTTTGCTTCTGGGGGTCCTGCTTTCAATCTTTATGGAATACCGTAATAGAGATGATTCAGATGTTTCTGCTTTTAGAGATTTATTAAATCCTAATATAATAATTGCTGGATTTTTGATCGGTATTTCATCCATGACCAACTACTGGAATTACCCCATATATTTCGTTGTATCCGGTGCTGTTATTCTGGCGGCCAATCTGAGAAGATTCAAAAAGCTGCTTCACAGCCTTGTTGTTACACTGGGGCAGGGTGTAGTAATTCTTCTTATAATTCATCTTGTAAAGTTTGTTTTTGAACTTAATTTTGTGAAGATGGAGTCCGGCATTGTTATAAGTAAATATCATTCGGCTCTTTACCAGTATCTGGTCCTTTGGGGACTTCCCATTGCCCTTGTGACCATATGGCTTGTTTCTGTGATTGTTAAGACAGTTGAGGGCGAAAGTGAGAGAAGAGGGCTTATAAAATTCCTCTCTGTTCCCGATGCGGGAGATGTATTTGTTACAATTCTTGCCCTTTGCGGAATCGGCCTTACGATTATGCCTGAACTTATATATGTAAGAGATATATATGAGAATGGCTTCCCCAGAGCCAATACCATGTTCAAGCTTACATTTGAGGCATTTATTCTGTTGGGAATATGTCAGGGATATATCAGTTGCAGGCTCTTAAGTGAGAAGCCGGAGAGGACAGATGATCTGAGATATATCAATAAGTTCTATTTCCGTAAGAGACTGCTTATAGTGCTGTCAGTTCTCTTGTTTGGAACCTGTTTCTACACTTTGACCGCTTCAAAGCAGTGGGTTGGCTCTATATCTACCTGGACATATCAGGGCTTGGATTC
This sequence comes from uncultured Lachnospiraceae bacterium, assembly GCA_902779505.1. Classification (GTDB taxonomy): domain Bacteria; phylum Bacillota; class Clostridia; order Lachnospirales; family Lachnospiraceae; genus Colinaster. The sequence goes on along the minus strand of CACZBZ010000064.1, from coordinate 1,197 downwards.
TATGAAGACTGTGAAGGCGGATCTGGGCGATGAGATGCTGGGCATAGAATGGATTGATACAAATACTCCTAAAGACGCGGTTGTAGTTCAGGCTGCAGGTACAAGCTACAGTCTCTACGATGTTGTATCGGTACTCACCGGCAGACCTACCATAGCCGGCTGGCAGACTCATGAATGGCTATGGCATAACAGTTACGACTATATCAATGACCGTAACATGGAAGTACAGGAAATATATGTTGGAACAGACTTTGATCTCAAGAAGACGATTATAGAAAAATATAATGTAGATTATATTTTTGTAGGTTCCAAGGAATATGAGAAGTACGGATTTATTAATACGGAAGATCTTTTGAAACTGGGCAGAATAGTATATACAGACAATGGATATGAGTTCCCCAATTTCATTATTAAGATAGGCGAATAAGGATGAAGTTTAGCACAAAAAGCAAATCATTAATAATAACAACATTTTTGTATATATACCTTCCGGTGATGATATTCCTCTTTGGATTCGTAAGATGGTATATCTTGGCACCGTCCCTTATTGTGGTCTTTTTCTTTGGATATAAGATGTATAAGGATTATATCGAGGATTATAAGGCTCCGGATATTCCGGATATAAGCATTGAGCTGCCGATACTGGCTGTGGTTGTTCTTATTATTACAGGAGTGTGCATCCTTATAGGTTTTGGGGCGATATTCCCTCAGTCGGGAGACTGGTATAAGCACAATGCGGTGCTCAGAGACCTTGTGATCAGAAGCTGGCCTGTATATTATCCTACGGATGATCCCAGCATGCTTACTTATTATCTTGGTCAGTATATGGTTCCGGCAGTGATTGGAAGGATATTCGGCAGATCCTTTGATGTTGCCTCAGCAGCTATGGCTTTATGGGGGGTATTGGGGCTTGTCCTTGCTTACCTGCATCTGATTCGTGTAGTCAAGGCCGATTCGGCTCTTAAGCAACTGGTGACGGTATTTGTCATGTTCTTTTTCTGCGGAGGGCTGGTGCTTGCTCAGGTTGTGCTTCAGGGAATCTACGGAGATGACATGTTCTCAATGGGCAGCTATCACTGGATACTGGTAAGGAATGTAATGATTCAGTACAGGTCCAATCTGATAATGCTGCGCTGGGTATACCCTCAGGTAATCGTTCCCTGGATAGTTACGATCCTTCTTATGGAACACAGAAAG
>CACZBZ010000063.1 GCA_902779505.1 uncultured Lachnospiraceae bacterium | reverse complement strand
GAACAGATGAGTCTGTTTTAGATAAACCAAATGGAGGATAAACGTGAAAGCAGTATTAATGGATTATACAGGAACGATCATCCGGCAGGCAGGGCCGGAGATCGAAGAGATGATCTACAGAGTTACAAAAAACACGGATTTTCAAAGTGTTCGGGAGGCAATGGAATACTGGTTTAAGAATCTGAATGAATTGGAATGCAAATGTTTTGGGGAGAACTATGCGGATGAAGACGCACTATGTCTGAGGCTGCTGGATTTGTGCAAAAAGGAGCATGGTCTTCAGGAGGATCACGAGGCTCTGCATAGGTTGAATCAGGGGCTGTGGAGGAATGCGCCTCTGTATGATGATGCTCCATATTTTTTTGATAACTGTGAGCTTCCAATCTATGTAATAACAAATAATTCAAAATGGTATGTGAGTGAGAACCTGAGAAATAAGGGGATTTTCCCAGCCGAAATCATAAGTGCGGATGATGTAAAGTCCTATAAACCGCATCCGGAGATATTTTTATATGCTTTGAAGAAAGCAGGATTGGCTCCTGAAGAGGTAGTACATGTGGGGGACAGTTACTATTCGGATGTGTTGGGGGCTAAGAATGCCGGAATATCTGCCATACTGGTAGACCGGGAGGGGAAGGATATCCATGAGGATTGCCGGAAAGTATCAAGTTTGGCAGATGTTCTGAAATTGCAGTGAGAAATAAAAAACATATTGGGGCATGTAGGACTGTTGTGTTAAATTGCACAGCGGTTCTAATTTTATTCATCGAATATAAAATTATTAATAGTTGACAAATTATCAAGATAATGCTAAATTGAATGTGTGCATATGATTTGGCATTGGTTTAAATAAATTACATGGAGGTTTATATGATCAAGAAGGCATTGAGTCCACGCCAGCTAGAAGTTATGGAAGCACTGTGGAATTTGCCAAATGGAATGACGGCTTCCGCGATTGTTGAATCCAATGATGAACTCCAGATTAACACAGTCCAGGCCTCCCTCAGGAGCTTGATTAAAAAGAAATATGTAAAAGTAGGGGAGATAGTCTACAGCGGCACTGTATTAGCCAGGAGCTATGTTCCGCTGGTTAGTAGAGAGGAGTATCTGGAGTCAAGATGCCAGGTTCTCACACAGATTTCTTCCTCATCAATACCGATGCTTATGGTAAGTTTCATCAATGAACAAAAAGATGAGGAAATGCTTGATGAGATGGAAAAAATGATCGCACAAAGGAGAAAAGAGATCGAAAAGGGAAAATAGTATGGAAGTCACACTCGGGCCGTTTATCACATGCTTTGCTACCATACTATTTTTGACGATATATGTATTTTTCACCATCCATGTCAGAAAAGAGGTATTGTATGGCGGGACAAAGGTGCTCTCTATACTGATTTCTGTGATCCTGATCCGAATGTTGATACCGTTTAATTTTCCATTTACCATTACTATTCCGTCTCATAAATTATTATCTTTGGAGATAATGGTATTTGAACGAGTATATGATACAAAAGTGACATGGGTAAACCTACTGTTTATAATCTGGGTAACAGGAGCGATCATACAGATAACACGAATGTCCGTGAAAATGTATAGGGTTAAAACTAGCTTATACCCGTTTCGAATCCGGGATTTGCAGAAGTACCCTGAATTACATAAGGTTTTACAGCAAAACGGCGTGTTGGATCTTCCGGTATGCATTGTCCCGGCCAATATCTCACCCGTTATAATCGGAGCATTTCATCCGGTCTTCGTATTACCAGAGTATGATTTTACAGAAAAAGAACTCATATATGCGTGTGAACATGAAATCTGGCATTATAAAAATCATGATCACTGGCTAAGACTTTTTGTTGATCTGCTTTTGTGTGTGCAATGGTTTAACCCGTTTGCATATCTTTTAAACAATGAACTGGCACTGGGGATCGAAATAGCCAATGACCAGAGGGTCTTGGGGAAGCGTGATAAACTAAACCGAGTAGAGTATGCGGAATGTATACTGAAAATTGCCAGAAGTATCAAAGAGAAGCATGGTGAGTATATTGGCGTACCCTTTGTCGGAATACGAAATTTCGAAATAAAAACAAGATTGGATTATATCTCGTCGGACAAATTCGCGGCGGCAAAAAGAAACGCATTGTCTAAAGCTATGCAGTATGTAGTGATTGTGGCAGCGCTTGTGGTATCTTTTTGTATTGTTCCGGAAAGGTATCATGTAGATGATGAGGTGAGAGAAGAAACGGTTCAGATTACTTTTGATAATTCATTTTTTCTAGAAGATAATGTGGAATATAAACTTTTTGTCAATGGTGAATACTGGTTTACACTGACATATATTCCGGAGGAGTTTGATGAATTACCTATTTATAAGGAGGATATTGAAGATGAAAAAAAATAAAATAATGTGTGTATGTGTGCTGTTAATATGGATTGCTCTCGCGATTGCACCTGTGGCATTGGCGGCAGATGATGTAATCATTCCAGTAGAGACTCTGAGTGAGGAAGATACTGCTGTGATTCAAAGTTATATTTATGAATGGAGATATAAAAAAGAAAATGGACATATATACAAAAGATTATATAACTGTACAAAGAGTTGCTGGGTAGGCGACTGGATTTTAGTTTACTGATATTGAGAATACAAAAGCATATCTTCTGGAAAATATATGGAATTTTACATCAAATTTTCAAATCATATAAGATTGTGGGCATATCACATTGGTTAAAAGTATTGGCTGGGTGATATGCCCGTTTTTTATGGTTCTTACGGGACAATAATTTTGATGTTTATTCATGGAGGATATATATGTTATATTATTTTCAGCAGATATTGTAGCGTTTCATAAATAAGGATATTGCTTCTGGCTGTGGGGGTGGAATGACAAGATTGCAAGTCTGAATTCGGAACAGGTTGCAGATATGGATTTGCACCAGAAATTGATACCTGCCATTTTGTCCTACGAGGGGATACAGTACCAATATATGACACCATCTGTATTCGAGGATGGACAATTTTCCTATGTGCAGGAAAACCTGAGGGAGTTTAAAATGAAATTTATGGGGGAAACCTATGTTTAGAGATGAAATAATTGCTCACGTGCAGAAAGAATATGGGATTATATCGGACCATCCCTGGAAGAGAGATCCGGACAGTACGGTGTTTCGACATGAGGATAACCGGAAGTGGTTCGGCCTTATTTTAAATGTAAGCCGGAAGAATTTGGGGCTGCCCGGAAACGAAAGAGTGGATATTCTGAATGTGAAATGCGACCCGGTTCTTGCAGGATCGCTCTATAGTGAAGGTATCCGACCTGCGTATCACATGAATCATACGGAATGGATCAGCATTCTGTTGGATGGAAGTGTACCCAAAGATCAGATTCTGGGATTGCTGAATCTGAGTTATGAATTGACGGCTCCTAAACGGAAGAAAGAACGCCCATAAATGAAAAACGGAACAGCTGCCTGGAAACGGGATCAACTGTTCCGGTAAAGAAGGAATATAGCGCCTCATGGCGCTTATGGATCTATAAGATAAATTAGCTCCCCTGCTAACGTGAGTTCAGTATAGTACCAGATTGTGAACTTTATGTGTTGGCAAAATTAAGAAAAACGAAAGACTATGAAAAGAGGATGTCGAATGATTATAGTGAGTGAATGCCTGGCAGGGGTTCCCTGTCGGATGAATGGGAAAGATAAACTTATCCCGGAGATTAAAAGGTTAGTTGATGAGGGAAAGGCAGTTGCTGTCTGTCCGGAAGTGCTCGGTGGACTTCCGATACCCCGGGATCCCAGTGAGATCAGGGATGGCAGAGTGTACAGCTGCAATGGCAGGGATGTGACAGAGGAATTTGTCACAGGGGCCAGACAGGCGATGGGGATCTGCGGGACACACGGATGTACTCAGGCAATCATGAAAGCGAAAAGTCCTTCCTGTGGGTGCGGCGTGATATATAATGGAAAGTTTGATGGCGGGCTGGTTTCAGGAAACGGTATCTTTGCACAGATGCTGGTCAATGCAGGGATTAATGTTATGACAGAGGAGAACTTCATGAATGATGAATATTTCAAACGGGATAAGAAACTCCGGGAAAGATTTGAGTTTCGCAGTATCCGACCGGATGAGGCGGAGCAGGCGGCGGAAATTGAACAGATTTGTTTTCCACCGAATGAAGCATGCCGGCGAGAAATAATGATCAGGCGTGTGGCGAAAGCTCCCGAGCTATTTCTTGTGGCGGCAGATAAGCAGACAGGAAAAATAGCGGGATTTTTAAACGGCCTTTCCACAAATGAGAATTCTTTCCGCGATGAATTTTTCACAAATGAGGAATTGCAAGATCCAAACGGGAAAAATATCATGCTGCTGGGGCTGGATGTACTTCCGGCATATCGGGGGCAGGGACTGGCCAGGAAACTGATGTATCAATATGTTTGCAGAGAGCGGCAAAACGGGAGGCGGATGCTCCTTTTGACTTGTTTGGATTCGAAGGTGCAAATGTACAGGAAGATGGGTTTCCGGGATGAGGGGATTGCAGATTCTTCCTGGGGAGGCGAGCAGTGGCATGAGATGAGCTGCGTGATTAATATATAGATGAAAAACGGTGGATTTTGTACGCAGGGAAGAGACTAGAGACGGGGCTGTCGCAAT
>CACZBZ010000062.1 GCA_902779505.1 uncultured Lachnospiraceae bacterium | reverse complement strand
TCTTGGCCGCAATCGGTGACCTGTTCTTAAGCAGATAGAATCCGCCTACACATATCGGAAGAAACAGGAATATGAAAATGTAAGAATTAAAAAGCATATTCCCTCCTACAACCAGCCATCATCATCCCAGTCAAACTATAAGTTCTCATCTTCATTCTTAATCATATTGATTAACTTACATCATTTTCCCGATGCAACAATATTCTATCATAATACACTGTCATTGTGGCCATTTGTTCTACATCAGTTGACCCAATCTCAATTCAACTGTATTATATGACTTGTATGAAAACTGATAAAAAAACAATTAAAAAGAACCTGATAATCACAGCACTATACATATCAATAATGCAAAGCATCCTGATAGGTATTTTTTCACCATTCGAGATGTACCTGCCACAGAAGGAAGACTATCTCTTCTCGGGCTGGGAACTGGCTCCATACTGTCTTGCAATCACAATAGGTTTTCTTATTGCAGGTATGTGTTATAGAACTGTAGCCATATTAATAAACAAGACTCTTGGTAGGATAGTCCTTGCCATCAGCACAGGTCTTACCCTCGCCATATATATACAGGGAACATATGTAAAAAACAGATTTGGAATCCTTGATGGTTCCGAGATAGACTGGAGTCAATTCAAAGCAGATGGTATAAGATCTATCATTATCATAGTGATAGCCCTAGTACTGTCTCTTACTTACTTTCTGCTTAGCAAGGATGTAAAAAGCAAAATCATCAGAGTTGCCTGCATCTGCATTATGTTGATGTGGACAGTGACCCTCTCAATTCTCCTCATCAATAACAATGGATTTGGCAAAAAGCCTACATATGTGACATCGACCGATAATGAAAACAGGCTGTCCAATAATCGCAATTTTATAATCCTGATTCTGGACACATTCGATTCTGATGCCTTTGCCAAAGCAATGGACAGAAATCCGGAATTGTATGAAGGATGGTTGGAAGATTTTACATATTATCCTGATACTTTGGGAGCCTATCCAAGAACCAATCTTGCGGTTCCATTTATCGTATCCGGTGTTCAATATAAAAACGAAGAGACTTACGGAGAATACCTCAACAAGGCTTTTGCAGCTTCAGATATGCTTGCTGCCGCAAAAGATCAGGGATGGCATACTGAAATGTATTCCAATGCAAAAATGCCTCAGGCCCCTGATGTCGCAGAGAACATAGACAATATCTATAAAGTCAAAAAAGTCCCCAAGTCACATAAGCAGTTGTTGATAGATATGTACAAATTAGTAGGATTCAGATACTTACCCTATCATTTTAAGAAGTATTGCTGGATCAATCCGGATGATCTGGAAAGTCTGATGGTAGACGAAGGCCAGTCAACTACCTTCAGTTGGTGGAATGACGATTTTAGTCCCACAATAGACAGCCTGTATGGCTCATCTTGAAGGTACTCATCCTGAATTCCACGACACCATAGAGGACGATGCAGAATCCTGCATAGGTCTGATATACCTCTTCACCAATTCTCTTAAGCAGCAGGGATTGTATGACAACAGTACTATTGTTATCATGGCCGATCACGGATACCATGGACTCTCTCAGAATCCACTGCTCTTAATAAAGGATAAAGATGAAGAGCATCCTTATGCTGTATCGGATGCTTGTATATCGTACTTTGATCTTCAGCCATCGTTCACAGAGATAATCAATAATCCCGGTTATTCAATCAATGATGAGCTACAGAAGATTGGTTCAAAACCACGAACAAGATATTTCTATTACAATGAAAATGATATAGTGATAAAAACTTACGGATATGCAAGTGATATCATAGAGTACACAACCAATTCCACAGCAAATCAATACGAAGAAATGAACAAAACCGGTGTAGTATTTTCACCTCAGAAATAATTAAAAGAGCGAGCCTTCAATTGGAGGCTCGCTCTTTTGACGAAAGCTTTAAGTGCCCATTCAAAATAGGGCAGAATCTGTCTATAAACATTGCCGGCAAAACCATTGCTATACTTCCGATAATGGCATACATCCATATTCTAATATATGGATTAACCAGAGTCGGGTTATATAGTTTTTCTATCTGTCTGGCGAAGAAATAGCCATGTGACCCAAATGCGAAATACAAAAGACTGTGACTTCCCATAAAAGTAATAAGAGGGACTTTATCAACCATCATACAAATTGACAGTAATGAGAAAATACATAACGTCGAAATAAAAAGAAATCCAAAGATATTATTATAACCGTTATTTCTCACGTCATATCCTGTAAATCCACTAAATACTACCAGAATCGTAACAAGGGCTGTTGATGAGATAATAAATGCAAACTTGGTTACAAGACTTTTCTCCAGTTTCCTATCAAATCCCTTCTTCTTATACAGATAACCCAATATAAAGAAAAACTGGTTAACCAAAGCAACATCAATGTAATAACTCATGTGCTTTCCTTCTTCCACCAGAAGAAAATATGAAAGAATTGAGATACATGCACTTATCACTATAATCCAAATACTACTGATATTGCACTTATTCATAAGCCATATCAACAGATATGACACCATAGAGACCATAAGAAGCGCTGTAATAAACCAGATTGCTTCTCCCTGAAGGATTTTTATACTTCTCTCAACAAATATAGTTAAGATACTTTTGGGATCATGAACTATACTGACAACACTCTCTACGCCCAGAAAAGCCTGAACATAAGCCAAGACAATCTGGCATATCCAAAGCTTTAGTATTCTGTTTTTGAAGAAATCAATTGGCGCTTCCTCTTTAGTCAACAACCCGGATATGAAAAAGAACCCCGAAAGCATACAAACCTGTACCAATGTATGAAGCGGCGCATTCTGAATGTCAGTATGCACAGTCATTACAAAAATAGTCAGCCAACCACGGAATGTATCCAGGTATTGTATTCTGCTTCCTTCTGTTCTTCCTTCTATCGAGTTCATCTTCCTATACTGTAATACTCCACTCCCGCATTCTTCATATCTTCAAGCTCATACAGGTTACGTCCGTCATATACAAGCGGAGTTCTCATAAGTCTCTTATAGTCCTCAGGTTTAACTGCCTTGATCTCCCCCCATTCGGTAAATACAAAGCATATATTTGCATCCTTAAGAGCTTCTTCAGGGCTGTCCACATAATTCATAGTTCCCCGGTCAATCTTACCCTCAGGAAATTGCTGCTTTGCACGGGGAATACCTGCAGGATCGTAAGCATAGATATCCGCACCCTGCTCAAGCAAAAGCTTGATATTCTCAGATGACGGAGCTTCTCTTAGATCATCGGTTCCTGCCTTAAATGTAAGCCCAAGTGCAGCAACCTTAAGTCCGGCAAAAGTAATCATCCTGTCCTTAGCCTTCTCAAAAAGTCTGGTCTTCTGACGCTTGTTGACTTCAACAGCCGCATCCACAGTCCTGAGATCATATCCCACTTCATGGGCAAGATACCTTAAGGCCTTGGTATCCTTAGGGAAGCAGCTTCCGCCAAATCCAATACCGGCATTAAGGAATCTCTGTCCTATACGGGCATCATAACTCATACCCTCTGCAACATCTTCTATGTCCGCGCCAACAAGCTCACACAAGTTGGCAATATCATTCATGTAACTAATCTTAAGTGCCAGGAAATCATTACAAGCATACTTGATCATCTCAGCACTTCTTCTCTTAACAGAGACAATAGGGAGATTAAAGGGCTTATATATCTCCATAAGCTTTGCCTCAGCCTCTTTAGACTCAGTACCGATTATGATTCTTGCAGCATGAAGCGTATCTCTTACAGCTGTTCCCTGTGCAAGGAATTCCGGATTGGATGCGACTTCTACTTTGACGTCCCTTACAAGGAAATCTTTAATAAACTGTTCAACCTTGTCATTGGTACCAACAGGGACCGTAGACTTAACAACTACAAGGCAGTCATTCTCCACGTTTTCGGCTATCTGTCTGCATACTGTAGCGATGAAGCTTAAGTTAGCGCTTCCGTCAGGCATCTCAGGAGTACCAACTCCTATAAAAATTGCCTCAGCATTCTTATATGCAGATGCATAATCTGTTGTGTAGTGAAGGCGACCTGTAGCATTGTTTTTCTTCATCAATTCCTCAAGGCCTTCCTCATAGATAGGCGACACGCCACTCTCCATAAGTTTCACTTTACTCTCATCAATATCCACGCATGTAACATCATGTCCCACTTCCGCAAAGCACACGCCTGCAACAAGTCCTACATATCCTGTACCTGCAACTGCAATTTTCATTTTCTTTCCTCTTTTCGTATTTCCTTTTATTAAAAAAATAATTATCTGTTCTTAATATCCCCGATTCGGATGAGCTCCATCTCAAAATCTTTGCGATTTCTCTTTGCTATGTTCTCAAGAATCATACCCGCATACAGGCTGAGCACTGAAGCCAGTCCTACAAAGCCACACACTATAAGAGTAGGGAATTTATCAACAAGTCCCGTCTCAAGGTATGCAATAAATACCGGGATAAAGAAAACAAGCGCAAGAATCATGAGCACTGCTGCCAAAATCGCAAAATAATTAAACGGCTTATACTCTCTGAAAAGTCTCGTAATCGTAAGCAGAACTTTCATTCCGTCGGAATAAGTATTAAGCTTAGACTCACTTCCATCCGGACGATCTCTGTATTCAACAATTACGTTTTCCACTTGCATGTTATTGCTGACAGCATGTATGGTCATCTCAGTCTCTATTTCGAAGCCTTTGCTTATTACCGGAAAAGTCTTCACAAACTGATAACTGAAAGCTCTAAATCCTGTCATTATATCTTTAATATCACAATTAAAGAGTCTGTTGATACTTCCTCTTACCAAACTATTACCAAAATTGTGAAAAGGTCTTTTATTCTCGGTAAAATATGTGCTACTCAGTCTGTCACCGACCACCATATCCGCATTATGGTTAATAACACAGTCCGCCATCTTAGATGCAAACTCCATGGGATATGTGTCATCACCGTCCACCATGATATAGCATTCCGCATCAATCTCACGGAACATTCTTCTTATAACATTGCCCTTGCCCTGCATATATTCATGCCTGACGACCGCTCCGTTCTTTTCGGCTATCTCAGCTGTCTTATCCGTACTGTTGTTGTCATATACATATATCACAGCATCAGGAAGAGCATTCCTGCTGTCTTTTATTACTTTTTCAATTGTCTTTTCTTCATTGTAGCAAGGTATCAATACCGCTATCTTATCCATCTGCTCCTCCAAGCCTCAAATTCAGAATAATACTAGCAATAGTCCATCCTTAATAATACCAAAAAATGAAAAATTAAGAAACACTTAATAATTTCTTCGGCATTTTATTCCAATGCATTTGTTAACATAAGTTTCGAGGTGAACAAATGAAAAATCAAAGAGAAATCGAAATATCCAACTTAATAATGAAAGTTAAACTCATCGCGGTAATTACAATGCTTGCTATTGTTTCAAGGCTTGTATATAAGCAGATATTAGATTATAGTAGAGTAAGTGCGGCGCCATTGGCATCAGAACAGATTGAGCTAGAAGATGTTACTGATATCATTGAGGCTGATTATGATTCTCTGTACATGGGGAATACTGTATCTGATGATGAACTTAATATTGTTGTAATGGGTGACAGTATCTGGGATTATTACAGAGATGACGAAAATGTCGGTTCGCTTGTTGAGATGTACCTACAGGAGAATTTTCCTTATCAGCCGGTACATGTATACAACCTTTCAATTGGTGGAACAAGTGCCTCTCTGTCTGCAGATGCTACCGCAGATATATATAATTGGAATCATAACAATATTACAGGTGTAACCTATGCCTTAACCGGAAAGATTAACGATATAACATTCCTGAAAGAACAGGCTATGTATGATATCCTTCCTGAAGTAGATATAGACAAAGTAGACTACTTTATCATATCTTACGGCCTTAATGACTATTTCTGCGGTCGACCTATAACATCTGATGACAAGAATGACCAGTATTCTTATGTGGGTGCCATCGAAGACAGTGTAGTCACTCTACATTCATACTGTCCCGACGCCAGATTCCTTATAATGTCACCGACATATTGTCAGTTCTATTATTATACAGAGGTGGAATCAACCTGCCTTGACCGTGATTATGGCGGTGGCGGTACATTGGACAAATATGTTGCCGGAGCTGAAAGCGTAGCTCTTGAATATGGTCTCCTGTATCAGAATGCATTTAGTGACTATGATCTTGGTGCCGACACACAATTCATATACACAAGAGACGGCGTACATTTCAATACAGCCGGTCGTGAG
>CACZBZ010000061.1:13990-14616 GCA_902779505.1 uncultured Lachnospiraceae bacterium | reverse complement strand
GTTACGTACGTTTGCTGCTGTTCTTGCGATTGCTCCCGTTGCGGGGATTCCACCGAAGAGTCCGGAGAAGATGTTACCAAGTCCCTGTCCTACAAGCTCAGCATTTGATTTGTGGTTGTCACCGATCATTCCATCCGATACTACCGCTGACAGAAGGGATTCTATTCCCGCAAGGATTGCTATTGTGAATGCAGGCTGTATAAGCTGGCTCACAAGATCAAAGCTTATTGCCGGAACGTGGAATTTTGGGAAGGATGATGACAGTTCACCGAATACGCTTCCTATTGTATTAACCGGCAAATTCCATATCTTAACGATTACTGTTGTGATGATGATAGCTACAAGGGATCCTGGAATCTTGTCTGTTACTTTGGGCCATACGAGCATTATGGCAGCAGCAAGAAGTCCGATTAACATTGCAGTCAAGTTGACTGTCTTTATATTCTTAATATAAGCTCCCACCTTCGGAATAAAATCTGAAGGAAGTGATTCTATCTCCATTCCGAAGAAATCTTTCAACTGACCTACAAACAGTGTTACCGCGATACCGCAGGTGAATCCTGTTGTTATGGTATAAGGAATGTACTTTATCAGAGATCCGAAGTGACATATTCCCATTATTACCA
>CACZBZ010000061.1:1749-13972 GCA_902779505.1 uncultured Lachnospiraceae bacterium | reverse complement strand
ATTATTACTACGAAAGCTGCTGTGGGACCGCCTATCTGTACTCGGCTTCCTCCGAAGAATGAAATAAAAAATCCCGCTATTATAGCCGTATAAAGGCCTTGTTCGGGACCGACACCCGATGCAATGGCCAGGGCTATAGATAGCGGAAGTGCTATTATTGCAACTATTATTCCGGCAACGATATCTTTTACAAGCTGTTTTGCCGAATATTCTTTAATACAATCAAATAACTTGGGGCTTAATTCTTTCATTTTTTCCTCCTTGGTCTTACCAAGGAGTCATTGTAGCACTTACATTAATGGATTGTACAGTGTTATTATTGTCAAAATCTTGCTCTCTACAATGTCTTTCATTATATATTCTGACGCTTTCCAGAGATGACCGCCGTGTGCAAGGACGAATATTGTGTTGGCAAGCAGGAATACCCATACCACTCCTGACACAATTCCCAATATATGATCCGCTAACTCCAGAATCGGGATAATAGTTATCTTCTTCATGGATCTGAAGAGCATCTTGATTACACCGTAGACGGTTCCCAGAATTACCAGAAGTATTACCGACATTACGGAATTTCTTGTGTCACCACCCTTGAAGCTCTCTGTGAACATGCTTATTACCGCAAGGGCTAAGAGAGTTGCGATAAGGGCAACGATATTGGATATTCCTTTGATGAAGCCCTTCCTGAAGCCTACTATTATTCCTATTATCAATAAGATTATAAATACTGTAAAAGTGTAATTAACTGTCATTTTTCCTACTCAAAGGAGATCTTGTCAATTGAATCTCCGGTTACTGTTATATATCTTCTGTTAGAATCAGTGCTGCTTACGAATATTACTTTATACGGGAACTGTCCCCTGAATTTCTCTTTTCCTTTATCGTTAAGGACTATACATTCCAACTCATTGTATATCATGGTCTGTCTGTTATTAACGATTATGTCCTTAAAGTCGTTGCTGAAGGAGTAAGAGTAATCAAGTTTTCCGTCGGTATTGTACATATCAAGTCGGTATTTGTACTCACCGGTTGAATCATGGAATACCAGTCCTACATTGCCTTCTCCGTAATATACACCAACTATGTTGTCATTTATCAGCGTATCGGATGTGCTTATGGGCTTCTTGGAACCGCCGTAGAACATGAGACGGTTATCCGCCACTGCCACAACTGTTTCGCTGTCAATGAAATCTATCATGGGGACAACGGCATCCGCATAGTCATAACTGCTTACTATGTGGTCTGAGCTGTTTTCACCTATTCCTCCGAAGTTGTAGAAGGTAACACTGCTCTTCATTGTATTGCTGTCAACGTAGAAATAAGACACGCCCATTACTTCTCCGGAAAGAGTTACCGAAAGAGGATATCCTGTCTTGGACATTGTTGCCTTGATCTCCACCAGCTGCTCACCGCCTTCGGCATAGAGGTATATCCATGAGGTATTGGCTTCTTCCAGAATGGCAGCTACTCTTCCTTCCTTCGATACGCAAAAATCTCTGATGGGAAGATTGGTGTCAATCTCGGTCACTTTTCCCGAGTTGTTGATAACATAGACCATATGTCCGTTGTAATCGCTGACCGCCACAATACCTTCGGCCTGATGTACGATGGGACTCTGCATCTCGTAAGTCATGTTCCAGAGGACTTTGCCATCCTCATTGGTTAGACTTATACCATCTTTACTGTATGTAATTACACCACCGTTTACATTCAGGTAAGAATTGGATTCAAGACTGTTTTTTTCAAAACTGTCCAAAACCGATATTTCCGTGTAGATCTGGTTCTTGTACTGGCTGACAAGTACTACTATAAGAAGTACGGCCACAGCCGCGGTAACAAGCACTTTAAGTATCAGGCCCAGTCGGTGCCTGATGATCTTATGGGAAAAACTCGGTCTCTTAGCATCATCCTCTTTTACCAGATGAAAATCTCTAACACTTGCCATTGTTTTCCTTTAGCTTACAAAAACTTAAATACAGTTGTAGATTTGTAATCTCTGTCAGGTCCGAATACTGCGCTCGGGAAATTGTCATGATGAATAGTATCGGGATAATACTGTGTCTCGAAGCACATTCCCGCTCTTAATCCGTAAGTCATTCCTTCCTTACCGGGAGCGTTGTTAATCCAGTTGCCTGTATAGAAATGGAATCCGGGAAGGTCTGTATATACTTCCATCTTTCTTCCTGATACGGGATCTGTTGCGGTACTGCAGAGTCTTAAGCTTCCGTCATAACCGGATATAACGTAGTTGAAGTCATAACCGTTGACAAGCTTCATCTGATCGTTGTCTTTTTCTATGTCTTTTCCTACTTCTTTTCCCTCTGAGAAATCAAGTTCTGTTCCCAGTACGGATACTATCTCACCTGTAGGTATTGCGCCCGCACGTATCTTAGTGAACTCCGTAGACTCCAGCTTTACAACATGCTTGCAGATATCACCGGACTTGTGTCCGCCAAGATTGAAGTAAGAATGGTTGGTAAGGTTGATAATTGTGTTCTTATCACTTTTTCCGAAATAATCTATTCTGAGTTCGTTATCATCTGTAAGTGTGTATGTTACAGTGAACTTCTTGTTGCCCGGGAATCCCAGATCTCCGTCTTCCATCTCGATGCTGAACTCAACACTGTTATCTTTTTCAACAGCTTTCCAGATTCTCTTGTTAAGTCCCTTGGGGAAACTTGAATGAAGATTGTTCTCTCCGTCGTTTTTATCAAGCTTGTATTCTACGCCGTCGATTGTGAATTTTGCATCGGCAATTCTGTTGGCGCTTGGACCTATTGTAGAGCCGAAGCTGCAAGGATTCTCCACATATGAATCCGCATCGGGACATGACAGAACTACATCGTCAAGATTGCCCTTGCTGTCTGCTATCCAAAGCTGATCAAGTATTGCGCCGTAATCCAAAACCACAGCCTTGCTTCCCTTGCTGTTTGTGAGCGTATACTTTGATATTTCAACTCCGCCCTTAGTTGTTCCGTAGTATTCTTTCATCTTTGACCCCTTTCTGTTTACAACTCTGTTCTGCCTTCAAGGGCTCTTAACAGAGTTACTTCATCAATACATTCCAGATCTCCGCCTACCGGTACACCACTTGCTATCCTTGTTACCTTCACCCCTGTGGGCTTGATCAGCTTGCTTATGTACATAGCGGTTGTCTCACCTTCAAGACTTGAGTTGGTTGCTATTATCACTTCTTTTACTAAATCGTCTTCCAGTCTTGATATGAGTTCTTTTAATTTTATGTCCTGAGGACCTACTCCAAGCATGGGAGATATGGCTCCGTGGAGTACGTGATACACTCCTTGATACTTGCCGGTCTTTTCATAGGCCGCAAGGTCTCTGGAATTCTCCACCACCATGATGGTCGATCTGTCCCTTTTTTCATTGGAACATACAGGACACAATTCTTTATCCGTAAGCGTATAGCACTGCTTGCAGTAGCATACTTTGTCTTTGGCTTCCAGAATAGTGTTGGCAAGTCTTTCTACCTTGGGTCTCGGCATATTGATAAGGTGAAAAGCCAGTCTTCCCGCCGATTTTTCTCCGATGCCCGGCAGCCCCGCCAATTCCTCTATTAATTTATTGATTGGTCCGCTGTAAAGCTCCATTAGAACGGAAGTCCTCCAAGTCCGCCTGTCAGTTTGTTCATAACAGCTCCCGATGCATCGTCAGCCTGCTTGAATGCTTCGTTGATTGCTGCCATTATAAGATCCTCTAACATCTCTACGTCATCGGGATCCACAACATCTTTTTCAAGATGCACCTTCTTGATCTCTTTTTTACCGTTACAGGTTATCTCTACAGCACCGCCTCCGGCCTTTGCAGTGAATTCCTGCTCCTCCAGATTCTTCTGGCTTTCTTCCATCTGACGCTGCATACGCTGAGCCTGCTTCATCAGATTATTCATGTTACCCGGCATACCCATGCCGCCGGGATATCCACCTCTTTTAGACATATTCTTCGTTCTCCTCTTCTTCTATTGTTTCTATCTCTGCATCCATACCGGCAAAAGACAGTATATTGGGATTCAGTCCATCCTGACTTCCGTCTTCCGCAATAAGCTCAACAACATAGTCCACCTGCTTGCCCACATACTTGGCAAAAACCTCTTCCAAAAGAGTCTTTGTGCTTTCCATGTCGTAGCGCTCTTTTAAGATTTGTCTCTTCACCACAAGTTTCAGTTTGTTATCTTCTGTAAGAGAAGGAGTTGTTTCTCTTAACAATGATCCCAGAGACATATCTTCCTCTGTCTGCATTCTTCTCCAGCTGTCTACTATCTTCTGTATATCAGCGGGAAGCGCAAGAGGTAATTCCCTTACCTTCTGTACGGGCTTGTCTTCCGCAGTCGTGGCGACGGGACTCTGAACTGCCGTAACAGTTACTCCCTTTTCAAGTTTGTCCTCTATGTTATGAATCCTGTTGATCAGTGACTCATCGTCTCTTTCCATTTCAGGTTTACATAATTTTATAAGGGCAACCTCTATCATTATTCGCTTTTGAGCGGAATATCTTATCTTATTGGACAGTTCCGAGAATACTCTGATGTATCTCATTATCACTTCCGTCTCAAGAAGTGCCGCTTCTTCGTCCAGTCTTGCTTTGTTCTCGGCTGATACGTCCAAAATGTCTTCTGCGTTTTCGGCGGTCTTGGCTATGAGAAGGTTTCTCAGATACCAGATAAAGTCATTAACAAACTGTCCCAGTTCTCTTCCCTGCATGACCACTTCTTCGAGCCCTTCCATACAGCCGATAATATCCTGATCCATTATCTTTCTTAAGAGATTACTGAAGACGATTGTATCTACCGCTCCCAGTACGTTAAGTACCATGTCGTATGTAAGGGTCTTGCCATAGTGGAAGGCTATACACTGATCCAGTATGCTTAAGGCATCTCTCATGGCTCCGTCCGCAACTTTTGCTATGTATCTCAGAGCTCTCGGCTCCACGTCTATATTCTCGATAGCCGTCAGTTCTTCCAATCTGTCCGTAATGGTGTCTACCGATATTCTCTTGAAATCATATCTCTGACATCTTGAGAGTATGGTTATTGGCACCTTCTGAGGATCGGTTGTGGCAAGGATAAAGATACAATATGACGGTGGCTCTTCAACACCGTTATTGGAAGCAGCATCTATCTCGATTACGCTCATGCTTGCTCCTGCGGCAATGGCCTTACAGTTCTTGCATTCACCACAAGGGTTGCCGTCAACAGGATGCTCGCAGTTAACCGTCTTTGCAAAAAGTTTTGCAACTGTGGTTTTACCGGTACCTCTTGTTCCGCAGAAGAGGTATGCATGTCCGACTCTGTCCGCTGTTATTTGATTTTTCAATGTTGTAACTATATGATCCTGTCCTTTGACATCTTTGAAGTTGTCAGGACGGAACTTACGGTACAAAGCTACGTACGACATTAAGGTCTCCCTACATTAACACGCAGAGTCAGTTATGACTCTGCGTGACATTTTTTTAATCGCCAAAACTAATTCCAAGCATTTTAGCTTCCTGAATGATCGTTGCATCGGGATCAAGCATCTTAAGCTTGCCTGCTACATCTTCCAGAGGAACTTTTACTATCTCTCTGTTTCTGTATCCAACCATGAATCCGTAATCATCTTCAAGTATCAGCTTGCCTGCTTCAGCACCAAGTCTGCTTGCGAATACTCTGTCGTAAGGACAAGGGCTTCCGCCTCTCTGTGTATGTCCCGGAACAGTAACTCTAACTTCCTGACCAGTCATCTTATGAATCTGGTCGGCAACTTCATATGATACTGAAGGATAAGTGCTCTTTTCCAGTTTCTTCTGATATTCTTTCTTGCTGAGCTTAGCGTCTTCTTTGCTTATGGCACCCTCGGCAACTGCAATGATTGTGAATTTGCTTCCTCTTTCTTCTCTCTTCTTAATGGCATCAACTACTTTCTTGATGTCATAAGGTATCTCGGGAAGAAGGATGATATCGGCTCCGCCTGCCATACCGGCATTGAGAGTAAGGTAACCTACCTTATGTCCCATTATCTCCACGATGAAGATACGACCGTGAGATGCCGCTGTGGTATGAATACAGTCAATGGCATTAGTTGCTATATCAACCGCACTCTGGAATCCGAAGGTCATATCCGTTCCATAGAGATCGTTGTCTATTGTCTTGGGAAGGGTTATTACATTCAAGCCTTCCTGTCTGAGAAGATTGGCTGTCTTATGTGTTCCGTTACCGCCGAGAATTACGAGAACATCAAGTTTAAGCTTGTAATAGTTCTGCTTCATAGCCTCTACCTTGTCGAGGCCGTTCTCATCCGGATCTTTTATTGTCTTAAAAGGAGTTCTGCTGCTTCCAAGAATGGTTCCGCCCACTGTCAGGATTCCTGAAAAATCACTGCCGGTAAGCATCTTGAAATCTCCGTATATCAAACCTTTGTAGCCGTTAAGAAAACCATAGATTTCGACTTCCTGTCCGCTGTTGATGATTGACTTTACAACACCTCTCATTGCAGCATTAAGAGCCTGGCAATCTCCGCCGCTTGTTAACATTCCGATTCTCTTCATGGTAGCACCTCCTTTGTATATCCCCATAATCTCTTTAATTATAATATAAAAGAGAGAGTGTTTCAATCACTCTCCCTCTTATGCTTCCTGTCAAAATATACAGAAATTCTCTATGTTTTTTCGCTTTTTCAGTGGAGTCCAAGTCTGTTAAGAGCTGAGAAAATAGCCCTTACGGAAGCTCTTGTGATATTTGAGCTCTCACCTACACCGTAGGTCACATTACCTGTGTTAACATCCAGCAGGTGGATGTAAGCGGCAGCCTTGGAATTAGATCCTGCCTGAAGAGCATGCTCTGAGTAATCTAAGATCTTGATATCCAGACCCATAGTCTCCATTATGGCTCTCTTGGCAGCATCGATAGGACCGTTACCTACACCTTCCATACTTCTTAACTCACCTTTGTATGTGTAGTCAATGTATACTCTTGTATCGAAGCTTGTCTCTTCTTCTTCACTAAGATCGTCGACTTTAAGCTTCTTGAAGTGAAGGGGCTCTTTCCTGTCGATGTATTCCTCTTGGAACTTAGCATTGATCTCGTCAGGAGATACTTCACCCTGTTCCTCTGATATCTTCTGGATGACATTGGCAAATTCTTTATGCATTGCCTTAGGCAGCTTGTAACCGAAATAGATATCCATTATGAATGCTACGCCGCCTTTTCCCGACTGTGAATTGATACGAACGATGGGCTCGTATTCTCTTCCGATGTCCGCGGGATCTATGGGAAGATAAGGAACCTGCCATATATCGCTTCCTCTCTCCTTCATAGCCTGAACACCCTTGTTAATAGCATCCTGATGGCTTCCTGAGAAGGCCGTGAATACCAGCTTGCCGGCATAAGGGTGTCTGGGATGTATCGGAATCTTACAGCATCTTTCGTAAATTTCTATCGCTTCGTTGATATGCTCTATATCAAGTTCGGGATTGATTCCCTGTGAGAACATGTTGTAGGCAACCACCATTATATCCAGATTACCTGTTCTCTCACCGTTACCGAACAGCGTACCTTCCACTCTGTCCGCTCCGGCCAAAAGTGCAAGTTCGCAGCTGGCTGTTCCCGTGCCTCTGTCGTTGTGAGGATGTATGCTTAAGATGATGCTCTCTCTGTCCTCAAAATGCCTGTTCATCCATTCGATTCTGTCCGCATATACGTTGGGAGTAGTCATCTCAACAGTTGAGGGCAGGTTGATGATAATAGGATTCTCTTTTGTGGGACCCCATTCCTTCTGAACGGCGGTACATACTTCGAGTGCGTACTCTACTTCTGTTCCCGTAAAGCTCTCGGGACTGTATTCCAGTCTGATATTTCCTGGGAACTTTGCAGCTCTTTCCTTGACCATTCTTGTTCCGTCTATGGCAATCTTCTTGATCTCTTCTTTGCTCATATGGAACACAACATCCCTCTGTAAAACAGATGTCGAATTGTATATGTGAACAATAACGTTCTTTATTCCTTCAATGGATTCGAATGTTCTGTCGATAAGTTCTTCTCTGCACTGCACAAGTACCTGAACCCATACGTCATCGGGAATAAGGTGTCTGTCTACCAGCTGACGTAAAAAATCGTACTCTATCTGGCTGGCTGATGGGAATCCGATCTCTATCTCCTTGAAACCAATCTTTACCAGGTAGTTGAAGAATTCTATCTTCTCTTCTACGTGCATGGGATCGATAAGAGCCTGATTACCGTCTCTTAAGTCAACGCTGCACCATGCGGGTGCTTTTGTTATCTCTTTATTGGGCCACTCTCTTTCCGGATAATCCATAACCGGATTCTTACGATATCTTTTGTAATTTAACATTAGTATCCTCTTTTCTGCACAAAAAAAGCCCTTCTGTAGATGTACAGAAGAGCTCTTATTTATTCGCCAAGTCCATTATCAATAGCTGTAACAAGTGCTTCCAAAGCATCCTGCTCATCTTCGCCATCACACATTATCTCAATCTCATCCCCGCACTTTACGCACGCACCAAGAACACTGAGAACACTCTTGGCATTTGCTGTTGTATCTCTGAATGAGAATGTTATTAAAGATTTAAACTGCATTGCTTCCTTACATAGGATTCCTGCAGGTCTTAGGTGTAGTCCTGTTGGATTCTTGATAACCACTTTCTGGTTTACCATAAATTTATACCTCCAATCCGAGTATAATTATAACATACTTTACTTTATTACACCATCATATTAATCTGATGTAATCTTCACGGTCACTGTGGTCTTTTCCTTTAAAGAGGTGTCGTCCGGAAGGGTTACCGTTACCGGAATATCTATAGTTCCCTGTTTTAACGTACTGATGTCGGAATCTTCCATATACTTCTTAACATCGGCCATTACAACAAGTGCGTTGGGATCGATACTGCTAAGTGCATTCTCCAGACCCTTCAGGTGAAGCGTAAGTGTATCATCGTCATCAAAAACTATCTCTCCGCTGTATCCGTCGGGAAGGTTCGTCGCATGGATATGCTCGGGAGATGTTGCTTTTGCATTATCAACAAGAGTTACTCCATCCGGCAGATAATCTCTGATATCTACCTGAGTGCTGAAGTCTTTTTCGTATCCTGTGATATCTATGGCATCATCGATCATTATGCTTGTAAGATTCTTAATCGTGTTGCTCTTTCCTGCAATTCTCACGTATGCGGGATCGGTCTCAACTTCTCCGTCCGTAACATATCCGTCCAACAGACTTCCGTTTACTGTACAGCTGATAGGAAGCTGCTTGGTCTGAAGTATTGTTGCCGTAGCAGAGAGCTCGTTCTTGCTCATGGTTATCTTAGGACTGTTGATAGGATTGTTGTCCGCATCATATATCCTAACGGGAAGAGAGATGTTAACATCGCTCGTTGCGTTCTCTACATTGATCTCAACTTCCGCATGATCAACTCTGCTTACCTCGGATTCCGGACCGGATACGATTATAACGTTCTGAGCGGTTGATGTGGTTCCGAGTACAAAACCTGCTGCCGGTTCATTAACCACATCGATGGATACCGGAACCTGTATTTTACTCAAGATGATCTTCGCCTCTTGTAACACTTACTTCGATGGGAACGCGGTTGTTCTCATCCATCTTAGTCACATCGGCTGTTGCAACTATGTATGCACTGCTGAAAGATGCAAGCGCACTTCTTGTTCCTCTTACCGTTACCTCTACCTGGTCGCTTCCGTCCAGCACTTCAACATATTTTCCGGCATAATTCATCTCGCTTACATTCTGGAGTTGAACTTTAACCTTGTAGTTATCACTGGTCACCGGATCGTTGATGTTAAGTGATATGAACCATAGTGCTATAGAGAATACAAATGCCAGGATCTTCAGGCCAAGGTTATTTGTCAGCTTTTGTCTCATTCTTAGCCCTTCCTTTCACAAATATTCTCTTCTTCTCTTCTATCTGCTTGTTCTGAATGCTCTCAAGCTTGAGTTCCAAAGACTCCGCATTGAGATTCCTTGACAGATTACCTTTGTAAGCTACGCTTATTGAACCTGTCTCCTCAGATACAATGATCACCAGAGCATCTGTTTCTTCTGACATTCCCACGCCGGCTCTGTGTCTTGTTCCCAGCTCTTTGCTGAGCATGGTGCTTCCCGAAAGGGGTAGGTAACATGTAGCCGCGCTTACTCTGTCGCCTTCTATGATTACCGCTCCGTCGTGCAGAGGGGTATTCTTCTCAAATATATTCTTAAGTAACTGGCTTGTTACGACACCGTCAACTTCAATTCCGGTTCTCTCATAATCCGCCAGATTGTCTTCCTGCTTTACAACAATAAGAGCACCTGTACGTACCTTACCCATATCGATACATGCTCTTGTTATCTCACTGATTGTCTTGTCCGAGAAAAGTCCCGACTCATGAGTCAGGCCTTCCAGATTGAATACCGATGAAAAGATATTCTTCTTACCCAGTTCTTCCAGTGCTTTTCTGAGCTCCGGCTGCAATACAATGATTACTGCAATGACTGCAATGGAGAAGACGTTTTTAACGATCCAGAGAATTGTATTCATCTCAAAAATGGCCGCAATTAATACAAATGCCATTATAAGAACGACACCCTTTAAAAGCGACCATGCCTTGGTATTCTTAACCCACACCATGATGTGGTATACCAGGAAAGAGATAATAAGAATCTCGATTATGTCAGATATTTGAATTGTTGGGAAATGTAGATTGGTTAGATACCTTTCCGCAAAGCTTCTGATCTGCTCCATCTGTAATTCACTGACCTTATTCCTTTACTGTTCTGGAAGTTCCGTTAGCTGTATGAACCGTTCTTGGTCCGTTGCTGCTTCTTGTCTGAGGATTGCTCTTTGGCGCTCCTCCTCTGCGATCTCTGTCATTATGAGATGTATGTGAAGTGGGTGGAACTCTCTTTACTCTTTTTGCAGTCTCTGATGCTTTGATCTTCGGTACTGCTTTTACGTAGTAGTAATAATCGTCATCCTCAAACTGCAGGTTTTCTACTTTTTCATAATCCACGTGGAAATTAAACAGCTGGATCACAAAGCAAACAACTACAGCTACAATGCTGCCCAAGAGGATTCCGAATACGGAATAATTCAGGCCAAACATAACCTTGCTGATAAGAAGGATAAATGCATCGGCTGATACTCCGGCGAGAATTGCTATGGTCCATCCGTTTTTAATAGGTCTTCTTCTGATGGTGTAGACGATCATAAGGGTTATTGCAAAAACAACAACCATTACAATCAGATCTTTGTTGCCTACAAGGCCGTCAACGATAAAACGGATCCTTGTCATCATGTTGCCGTCTTCAAGATTGGTGAGTGCTTCGGCATTCACGCTTATATATTCGATAAGATATGCAACAATCAGTCCGAATGATACGGATATTATTGATAAAGGTCCGCCTAAGAGTCCCATTACAATCGGGATTGCATAGGGAATCTTCAGTAAAAACAATATAGGTGTTATAAGTACGACTATGGTCTCATTGGGAACGAATCTGGCATAAAGCAGATACATGAACATGAATACAACCGCTGTTACAATCGCGCATTCTATTCCCAGTGAGTATAAATGCAGCAGCATAAAGATTGCTGATATAAGTGCCATACCTTTCAAGGGCAGGAAAGAACATACCAATGCCAGTATAAGTACAACAACGATGTTGTCGATCTTGCCCATGTAGCCTATCTTAGCGTTAAGAACACTCAGTATGATAAGCGCAAGCAGGAACTTAAGTACCGGATTGATGTACACTTCATAACTGCTATAAAATTTTTTTAACTTGGCTTTAGCCGCTGTTATTTCCGACATATTACTCCTCAGATTGATGATTATTCATAATACTTGTAAAGCTTACGAAGATTAACGTAGTAACTCTTCAAGCTTTCTCTTGCCTTGTTGTATCTGTACACGGCCAGTATATAACTGATTACCAGATATATACCTATGCACACGATATATATAAGGCCAATCTTTCTTGCAAAGCCCACCAGGTCCGCATTGTATATATCTTCCATGAAAAATTCCATGTTATAAAATGCGAATACCCCTAACACGGCAATAAAGGCAAGTGTTCCCGCAATCAAAGATTTCAGCAACTGAGAACTGATATAGTCCCCTCTGAAATACTTTGCGATGGTAACATATTTCTTGCCTTCGCCTTCTTCGTATGAAGCTAATTTGGTCATCAGTATGACCTTTTTTTCATCAACCATT
>CACZBZ010000061.1:0-1742 GCA_902779505.1 uncultured Lachnospiraceae bacterium | reverse complement strand
GCACGTCCTACACCCAAAGCATTGTTAAGGGTATTGGTCATATCACGCTTACACTCATCGCAAAAACGGCCTGACTTGATCATCTTTCCACATTTTTCACAATTTAAACCAACTGCCGAATCATCAGCAAATTCCAATCTCTCTTCACGTACCCACTCTCTGATCTGTGAAGGATCGACATCACATTCCTCAGCTACTGTACGTATGTCGGCGCGAGCATGTTCCTGAACGTATTTCTTAACCTTCTGGAACTCAGCTTCCATCTCCTCTCGGCACGCCGGACAGATAATAGGTCCCACTACATAGTTGAATAATTTCCTACATTTTCTGCAATTTCTTACATTCATAGTCAGTACCTCCTAGATTGGTTTATAACCCTTTGCCCACCGCCACCGTGAGGCAGTAGATTTTTTCGATTCCTGTAGTTCTCAAAACGACTGATAATGTATCAAATGTTGCACCTGTCGTATATATATCATCAACTATTATAATTGTCTTTAATTTTACATCATTTCGAGCAATTATAAAAGCCCTTTTTAGATTATTTATACGCTCTTTTCCGCTTAAACTCTTAAGCGGAAGGGTTTTCTTCTTTCTGATGACAAGGTCATTCACAACAGGCACATCGATATAGTGGGAAAGATATTTTGCCAACTCCTCCGCCTGGTTATATCCTCTCTCTCTTCTGCGCCCTTTATGTATCGGAACCGGTATGATTGCATCCACATTCAGCCCGGCAAATACATGCCCCAGTTTTTTATAGGCCACGTAAGCGTAGAATGCAGCGTATTCCGCTCTTCCGGAATACTTGAACCTGTAGAGACTTTTCTTGATATCCTTGTACTCGAAGAGGGCATAATTCCTGTCAAAATAATGGATTTTTTTACTGCAGTCAAAACAGTATATTCTGTCTTCGTCAGTAAGGCTCTTTCCGCATTTTTTACAGCATTCTCCCTCTATCGGTCTGATGAGCGAAGCACATTTTTTGCATATCAGTTCCTTAGGCGGAATGCAGCAGTCACATATTGGACAGCGCCTCGGAAAGAGCAGTTCTCCCATTATTCTTTTTAATGTCATCCTTCCCTTTCTACTTCTCTTATTCTGGATGACAATCCCGTATATCTTCTTCTTTCGTCCTCGTTGGCGATCATTCTGTTTACAGTTTCTTTAGTTCCCAGAATGGTTACACACTTTTTGGCCCTGGTCACTCCTGTATACAGAAGGTTACGGGTAAGCAGCTGTCTGGGCCCTCCCATCAAAGGCATTATGACAGCGGGATATTCGCTTCCCTGTGATTTGTGGATGGTTACCGCATAAGCCAGTTCCAGTTCGTCCAGATCGCTTAAGGAATATTTGACTGTCTTCTTCTCGTCAAATTCAACTTCCATAGTCTTGGCGGATGTATTGATTTCCTTTATCATTCCCATATCGCCGTTGAATATTCCCATTCCCTGATCTGTTACAACACCGTATTTGCTTACGATATTCCATTCCAGCTTGTAGTTGTTCTTGATCTGCATTACCTTGTCCCCTTCTCTGAAGAGGGTCTCTCCGTAGCTGTATTCGGTCTTAGACGCTTTGGGGGGATTGATGTAACGCTGCAATATTTCGTTAAGGGCTTTTACACCCAATTCTCCGATTCTAGTGGGTGTCAGCACCTGTATCTGTATAGGTGTGGCATTGACGTATGAGGGCAGTTTTTCCGTGATTAACAGGACAAGATGCTTGTATATTACATCTAC
>CACZBZ010000060.1 GCA_902779505.1 uncultured Lachnospiraceae bacterium | reverse complement strand
CATTTCCGCCGGCTCTTCATAGCCTTCAAGAACTGCAGGATTCTCGTATCGTCTGTTAAGAGCTTTGTTTAGACACTGAAGTCCCACAAGCGCACCCATGTGATTCCAGTGGGTATCGTATTTGTAATAGACCTGATGATAAACATCCGCTGCCCTTAACTCTTTAAGAGGATATACTGCCGGTGTATCCGTATGGGCATTGATATAATCCACCAGTCTCTGTGTTCTCTTGTATTCATTGGCTATATCATAATATTCGGGATATACCTGTTCCTTATTGGGCATGAACATCAGCGCCAACTGGATATTTTTCTCATCGCAGATATCCTGGAGCTGTCTCACTTTTTCTGCATATTCTTCAAGCTTCGCCGCGTCAAGCAGATTACTTCCCCTGTAATAATCAATGCTGTTGTTGCCTGTATAGAAGAGCCAGCCATACCTTCCTCTTAAGATACCGCCCTCATATTCTACAGGGGGGAAATAAGAATCATCAATAAGCTTACCTATTGTGATGGTGTATTCGTCGTCACCGTCTATGCATCTGTAGGTTTCACGTCCCGCTGAAGTATAGGTAGGTTCTATCCTTTCCACAAGTTCGTATTCATGCTCATGAACCTTTGGTGTAAGCACCGGTACTTGTGCAGGCCTCTCGGTAAAATATGCCTCAACTTCGTCTACATCGGCATTTTTAACTTCTTCGGAAGCTTTGCCGTAGAAAAACTCAACAAGTCTGGGACTTATTTTGTCCTGATATAATTTATCCGTATGAGAATTCGCACTGTGACACAGATCTATGGCCAGGCTTCTGAAGGGCGCTCTGTCCGATACGAATTGCTCAATCTCAGAAAAGATCATGGGCAAAGAATCCGATTCCTCGATCATCTGCTTCCTTCTGTTTTCACCCAGATCGTAATTGAGAGTTCTGTAGAGAGAAGGATTGAAGAGTTTTATCCCTGTCCATACCACGGAAGGCAGTACAAGAATCAGGATAAACAGCAATATGCAGATTTTGGACTGTAGTTTTTTATCCATCACATCTCCGTAATCTATCAACTTAATGCGTCAGCTAAAATGTTAAAACTGATAATAAATAAAAGGATTGTACGAACCGTTCAACAAGAGGATTATGCTGGCAATAAGCAGAATCATCTGCAGCAGCATATCCGCGTATCCGAACCACACATGTTCTTTTACCCGACTGTAGGTATTTTTCAACCATTCCTGCAGATTGCCCGCAAGTAAGATTCCAACAATTATCAATACAACCGGTTTGATTGATATATATGACAGGGCGGAGTATTCTCCTGTAACCCCCACAAACATCTGTCTTATTATGGAAAAAGCCTGACTCAGATTGTCCGATCTGAACACAACCCACAGAAGCATCACTATAAGGAAAGAATAGATTCTGTTTAATATCTTGATTGGGTTCTTCTGAAGCAGTTTTCCCAAAAAGAGTTTTTCAATACAAAGAATCAGGGCATAGGCCAGACCCCAGAATAAAAAGGTATAATTGGCTCCGTGCCAGAGTCCTGTGAGGAAGAAGACTATGATTAGGTTAACATAAGTTCTTGTTTCTCCTTTTCTGCTGCCACCAAGGGGAATATATACATAGTCCTTGAACCATGTGGAAAGGGACATATGCCACCTTCTCCAGAAATCCTTGATTGACTCAGCTCTGTAGGGATAGTTGAAGTTTTCCTTAAAGTCGAAGCCGAACATTTTTCCCAGTCCTATAGCCATATCCGAATAACCGGAAAAATCGTAATAGATTTGAAGTGTGTAACATATCGCACCCAACCAGGCCACCGCTGCACCCATATGGGAGGCATCCAGCTTCCATATCTTGTCCACCAGTTCGGCCATGGAATTGGCAATTATAACTTTCTTGGCCAGACCATATGAGAATCTCTTGATTCCCACCGCAAATCTGTCCACGCTCTCATGCCTGCCGTCAAGCATGGCACTCACATCTTTATATTGAACAATGGGACCTGCAATAAGTTGAGGAAAAAATGATATGTAAAGAGCAAAATCTCTGAGATTGCGCCTCACCGATACATTGCCGTGGTATACGTCGATGACGTAAGAAAGAGCCTGAAATGTATAAAAGGAGATTCCTATGGGAAGTATGATATCTCCGTATCTGTCGCCTATCTTGAAAAAGAGAAGATTGCCCACATTAAGGCAAATGATGAGAATCAGCCAGAATCGCCTGCTCATCACACTTTTGGAATCATCTTTCGGAGCACATAAAAAAGCTCCTCCCCAGTTGATCAGAATAACCGATACCATGAGAAGAAGATATATAGGACCGCCGAAGGCATAAAAAAGCAGACTAAAGAAAAGAAGGATGCTGTTGTGCACTCTTCTTCTGCTTTCCTCGTTTTTCACCAATGTACCGCAGAGATAATACACTGCCAGTGTCACCGGTAAAAAAATCATTACAAATAATATCGAACTGAATACCATATACCGCTCCGTGTCTGTATATATATTCTAACACATAAGATGTCCGTAAAGGCTTATAACTTGGCCTGTCTGAACATCTCTATAAGGTGACTTGTAAGACTTGCATCCTTTGATCTGTCCGGAAGATCCTTCCTGTTAATCCATTCTGCCAACTCAAGTTCGTCTTCCTCGACTTTTACATCCCTGTCACCGTCGATATCACACACGAATCCCAAAAGCAGGGAGCCGGACTGGGGCCAGGGCTGGGATGTGACATAAGAAATATTTTTGACCTTAAGACCAACCTCTTCCATAACTTCTCTTCTGACCGTTTCTTCCGGAGTCTCTCCCGATTCCACGTAACCCGCAACCAGAGCATATCCTCTGTAGCTGTTGTGAGCCTCCTGATATCTTGTAACAAGAATCTCTTCTCCGTCTCTGATAAGGACGATTACGCTGGGACTTATGGTGGGATATATCACATTGTGACAATTTGGGCAGACCATGGCTCTTTCCTTATGGGAATGGACTGTTCTGCTGCCGCACTTTCCGCAGAATACGGATTTTCTGTACCAGCGATCAAGACTGAGGCCAAGATGAATGGCAAAGGAAATATGTCTTGGCTCTGTTTTTCTCAGATTGTCTAGGTTGACATAACCGTATCCAACCTCTGCCAACTTCTTTTGTTCGGTGGAAACAAATTCCTTGTCTGTCTCCGTGGCAAGCCTAAAGAATCTCTTACTGTCTATCTCAAAAAGGAAGCCTGTTTTTTCCTTATCCATTCCCAGGTCCTTAACAGTCGGAACTTCCACCTTGTTATCGGCAAGCTTAACAAATGCAGATCCACCTTTATATAAGAGTAGGATATCTTCCTCATTCGGTCTGACATCCTTATATTCAATATTCAGTTTGTGAGGATATATCTCATTGAACATAATTCTCTTCCTGCTTAGATGATTCGCCCCCCGGAATCCATATACTGATTATACACCATGAACAGCGTATTTTTTACAGGATTTACCTAAGCTTATCAAAATAAAGATGGCGGCCCGAACCTTGCAAAAAGCATAAGACTTCTGTATGATTTACTTTAAGTTTTGCAAAAGGAGGAGTTAAATAGTGGACACATCACTTAACGCAAAAAAGACCTATTCCAAAATCGGTCTTATCTATATGATAATCGCTGTTGTATTCGAGTCGATAATGTATTTAATCAACAATTACTCTGCAACAGTTACGGGATATGAGCTTGACGATAAGACTCTTATCATGATCAGTTTCATTCTCCGTTTTCTTATTTTTTACCCCTTAATGTATATTTTGATTCGAAGCATTCCGAAGTTCGATATTCAGAAGAAAAAGATGAGCATTCCGGCTTTGGCTGCCTGTGCATGCGTAACATATGCTCTGCTTTATGTATCCAATCTTCTGGGAATGTTTTTGAACAATCTGGCCGGAAAAATCACGGGACAGGGAGCTATTACTCCCATCGTGGATGTTATCTCCGAGATGTCTCCTCTTATTCAGATAGTTGTTACTGTAATTGTCGCACCTATTTATGAGGAGCTTCTTTTTAGAAAATTCCTGTTAGACAGAATAGCCAATTACGGAGAAGTAACGGCAATGATCCTTTCGGGTCTGATGTTCGGCCTTTTCCACGGCAATCTTTCCCAGTGTGTCTTCGCAGCAACAATCGGAATGTTTTTTGCCTTTGTATATTTAAGGACAGGCAAGATTCAATATACCATCGCCTTACACGTATTCGTTAACGGCATAAGTACTTTCATGACCACTACATTAATGAAAGATGTAGATCTGACAGAGATGATGGGATACCTGAACAGTGGAGATATGGATTCTTACATAGCTTTTATAAATGAAAACGTGAGTTCCATGGCCGTAATGGCGGTGTTCAGTTTAATTATCATGATGGTTGTGCTGGCGGGAATAGTATTCATCGTAACCCTTAACAAACATTTTGTATTTGAACATCATGATGAAGAAATCGAAAAAGGAAAGCGCTTCCGTACAGCAATTCTCAATCCCGGAATGCTGGCTTATATAATCTTCTTTGTGGCCTATATAATCTGGATACAATTGGGACACTAAGTGTAAGTTACCCATAGGAGCTATATGATATGAATGATTTTTTGAGAGAAAGTTTCAGTTACACAAAAATATATAGAGAAATTAAGAAAGTGGAACGCGTATGCGAGCCCGAAAAAATCTCCTACGGTTCTCACAAAGATCAGTATTATTATTTTTTCAATCCCGAAAAGGTAATATCGGATAAGCTGATAGTCTGGATACACGGCGGCGGCTGGAATGCAGGGACTCCCGCAGACTTTGACTATCTCGGTCAGCGTGTAGCAGGCGAAGGTTACAGGCTTGTTTCCGTAGGATACAGATTGTCTACGGTTGCAAAATATCCCGCTCAGATTGAAGATGTATGCGCAGCTTACAATCATGTTATGGAATATCTTAAAGATAAGGGAATCGACACATCAAAGACCATTATATGTGGTCCCAGTGCCGGCGCACATCTCTCTTCCATCCTGACTTACAGCAAGGCCGATCAGGACAGATACGGAGTTGATGTATCCAACGTAATCGGCTATGTGGGCTGGGGTGGTCCCTACTGCTTCAATAAGAAGTCTTCCCTTACTCTTAAACTTTTGGAGGACATGCTCTTTACAAAGGGCTACGACAGAAGTCAGGCTGAGCCTTTAGCACTTATGTCTAAAAATCACATTCCCATGCTGCTTATTCAGAGCAGACACGACGGACTGGTTGACTTTTCTTTTGCGGAAGACTTCCGCGACAAGGCTCTTTCTCTCGGAATGAGCTGTGAACTCTACGAAGTAACCGATGCTCTTGACACACATTCCTGGTATACCGCAGGCGTCTTTGCCAAGACCCGCGAGGAAAACAAGAGCCTTGATAAATTCTTTAATTGGGTGGAAAAATTATGATTGAAAAAATATTTGAAACTACACACGGAAAAATCCATTATTGGATAAATAAAGAAGCAGAGCACACACAACCACAGCTTGTATTTTTACCGGGTCTTACAGCGGACCACAGACTCTTTGACAAGCAAGTTGAATACTTTGAAGGAAAATATCCTCTTTTTGTCTGGGATGCCCCCGGACATGCATCTTCATGGCCCTTTGATTTGTCCTTTTCCCTCAA
>CACZBZ010000059.1 GCA_902779505.1 uncultured Lachnospiraceae bacterium | reverse complement strand
TTATTTCCTGCGGAGCCTATGACCGGACAGGCATATATAAAAGAAACAGACTTTTCATCACTTTCATTATATATTCCTTTTGTGGGAATCGCGCTTGTCATATGTTTGATGTATAGATATTTTAAGGAAAAGAATATCTACAGGGAATATAGATGGCTTGTCAGACTTACATTTGTTATGGGGGCCTGTGTTGTTATTCCCTTTATGAATAATTATTATACTTTGTGGAGCACGGATTATTATAGATGGTTATTTATTCCTTCGTTGTTTATTGCTCTTTGTAGCACTATAGTGCTGTCAGACATAAATAAATATCCGGTAAGAATAATATCTGCAGTCTGTGCGATATCTGCGTTAATCCTTGGATTATTTATGGTTATGTGGGATAGGCTAAGGGTACAGACCGTATTTGATCAAAGGGAATTGTGGAAATCTGTACTGACGACAACAGCCGGTTATTTTTTGCTGGCAATATTTGGATATTCAAGGGATAACAGAGATAATTCAGCTGATAATGAGCGTGCTAAAAAACTTCAATTTACTCTACTGCTAATAATGACGTGTATTTTTTCTGTATATTGCAATGCTCATATTATCAGTCGTTATAGAGGGAATAATTATGAATCCTCAAAGAGCTTTTATGATAAAATTATGGCATGCAGGCAGCTGGATATAAAGGACTTCGGGAGGGTTGATACTGAGGACTCGGAGGATAGCAATCTTGCTCTTGTATCAGAACTTCCGGGACGTAAGACATTCAGTAGCACTGTATCTCCTTATATAATGGATTTTTATGAAAGTCTGGGGCTGGAAAGAAAAGTATTTACGCCGGAAGGGCCGGAAGGAACAAAAGAACTGTTATCTACCCGATACCTTCTAAGCAAAAATGCTTATAGTAGCGGTTCAGATAATGCCAATCTTAAAATGATTGACAGTGCAAGCTACGATAATACTACATACTACATTTACGAATATGATGACTATCTTCCAATGGGCCTTGTGTATCATGAATATGTAACAAAGAGTGAGTATGCTGCTCTTGATCCATCACTTCGTTCGCTTTGCATGCTTAAATATCTTGTGGTCGATGATAAAGATGAAGAAGAAGTGAGTAGCGTACTTACACATGGTGACGTAGTATTAATAGAAAAATCAGATATTCCAACCCTGATGGAAGGGAGAAGGAGTGCTGCAGAGTATATTGAAGATTCATATTATAGTGCGGAAGTCAGCTGCGATGAACCGGCTTATATCTTTTACAGTATTCCTTGTGAAGAGGGTTGGACGGCATGTGTTAATGGTACAGAAACGGATATCATTAATGTTAACGGTCTTATGGGAGTACGACTCCCGGATGGAAAAAATAAGGTTGAGTTGAGATATGAAAACAGATTGTTCAGAGTTTCTTTGATAATCAGTCTTTCATCTATTGCAGTATTTATTGTCGCAATATCTATCAATTACGCTAATGCTAACTGTTGTATAAAGAAAAAAAGAATGGATGAAATGAATGAGTAATCAGAATGATCAGGGAAAAGAAAGATATAATAGTCTAAATGTTGTCAGGACACTTGGCTGTATTGTCATACTGATGTTTCATGTAATGGTCAATGAAAACTACAATCTAAAGAATGATTTTGTTGTTATATTAGGTTTTACAGCCGTCTGCTTAATGTATTTTTTTATGACTATTTCGGCATTTGGTCTGTGCAGTGGCTATATGGAAAAAATCTTAAATGGGACGATCAATCTACAGGAGTTCTATAGAAAGAGAATTCTAAAGATATTACCTTTTTTTACATTTATGGTGATAATCGATCTTGTATCCGGATTCAACATAAATAAACTCTATGAGGCATTTGCCGATATCACTCTATTATTCGGACTCTTTCCTAATGAAATAACAGTTATCGGCATAGGGTGGTTTGTAGGAATAATTTTTGCATTTTATATAATGTTTCCTTTCTACTGCGTAATTACAGCAAACAGAGTGCGCACATGGATTACGCTTACTGTATCCATAATACTTAATTATCTATGCAGATACTATTTCAATACCGGTTCACATAACATCATTTATTGTCTCTGTTTTTTTGTTGCAGGCACATTAATATATCATTATCGGGAAGAAATCTTAAAAAGTGGTGTGCTTGTATTCTTGATATGTATAGCCATAATAAGTGTTTCCGGGCTACTGTCACGCTCTTATGGCGATGACACATTATTACTGCTAATAATCATCGGTGCTGCAATGACTATCGCAATTTCGTCATGGGGACAACATATAAAGGGAAGAGTATTTGACTTTATTGGAAGCATAAGCTACGAAATATACCTTTGCCATACGGCTGTGTTCAGAATGGTAGAAAAGATGGGATTGCATTACAAATTAGGCAACGGAGTGTTGGGATACTTATCTACTTGCTTAATTACCTTGATGGGAGCGATAGCATTTTCGTATGTTATGGCTAAGGTTATAAGTCTGTCTTTAGAGAAAATGAGACTGAGATTGCATCAAAAAGAACAAAAGGAGAATTAGCATATGTTGTTTAATTCGTGGCAGTACGCCGTATTTCTTCCGATAGTATTCGGATTATACTGGCTGCTTCCGGGAAAGTATCGCTGGATGCTGATTCTTGGGGCAAGCTATTTTTTCTATGGCTGCTGGAATGCCAAATATCTGGCATTGATCATCTTTATAACAATAGTTGCATATACAGGCGGAATTCTACTTGACAGGATGGAAACTGACAGACAGAGAAAGTGCGTGGTCGCTTTTGTGATAACAGTCAGTCTCGGTCTTTTGTTTGTGTTTAAGTACTTTAATTTTGCAATTGACAGTATTAATGCATTGATAAGACTTATGGGAAAAGAGGGAACAAATATTATGTCGAACCTCTTACTTCCCGTGGGTATATCATTCTATACATTTCAATCCATAGGCTACGTAATAGATGTATATAGAAATGACATAGAGGCGGAAAAGCACCTTGGTAAATTTGCAGCGTTTGTGGCTTTCTTCCCACAGCTTGTGGCCGGACCTATAGAGAGAACGTCCAATCTGCTTCCTCAGATAAAGGGAGAGCATGTATTTAATTATGATAAAGCTACATATGGTCTCAAGTTGATGGCATGGGGCTTTTTTAAGAAAGTAGTCATTGCAGACACTTTGGGTGCATATGTTGATACAACATATGAGAATCTACATGTCTTCGCGGGTTTTTCAAAAGTTCTCGCCATTTTCTTTTTTGCCATACAGATTTATTGTGATTTTTCGGGATATACTGACATTGCAAGAGGTACGGCAAAACTCTTCGACATAGATCTTATGGAGAACTTCAAGAGCCCATATTTTGCTACATCAATTAAGGACTTTTGGAGAAGATGGCATATCTCGCTTTCTTCATGGTTCAGGGACTATGTATATATACCCCTAGGTGGAAGCAGATGTTCTACAGTTAAAACAATGCGTAATCTTATGATCACATTCCTTACCAGTGGACTCTGGCATGGTGCGGCTTGGACATTCGTTGCATGGGGCGGAGGACATGGCCTTCTGCAGGTGGCAGAGACGGGTTTATCTAAGGCTCCAGTCGGAAAGAAGATACAGATTTCTGACCGGCTAAAAGTAATCTTTACATTTATATTAGTCAGCCTTCTGTGGACAGTGTTCAGAGCTGACAGTGTTAAAGACGCGGCTTATATATGTCTTTTAAATTTCAGGGATTTTGATAATCCTGTATCATGGGTAAGCAGAGGCTTTTCCAATCTGGGAATGGGACCTAAAGAGATATTAAGGGCAGCAGGTATGCTTACCTTACTTTTTGCCTATGATTACATATCTTTGAAAAAAGATGTAATTCGCCTTATAGGAAGATTAAAACCTGTACTCAGATGGTGCATCTATTTTGGTATAGTGATACTTATATTCTTCTGGGCACCGTCTGACAGCGCGGAATTCATATATTTTGATTTTTGAGAGTTGCATTTTAGGGG
This sequence comes from uncultured Lachnospiraceae bacterium, assembly GCA_902779505.1. Classification (GTDB taxonomy): domain Bacteria; phylum Bacillota; class Clostridia; order Lachnospirales; family Lachnospiraceae; genus Colinaster. The sequence goes on along the minus strand of CACZBZ010000059.1, from coordinate 7,616 downwards.
AAAAGAGCCTCCATTATAATGGCTAAGCTTATTTAATATAAAGGATAAATCGGGATGAAAAAATTCCTATTCAGAACAGGAATAGCGGCAGCAGTATTAACCGCATTACTCTTTCTGGTAAATTTAATATATGTTAACACGGAATATTACAGGAATCTCAACGGTATGGACAAATACCGTAATGTGCCTGAACATCTTGATATAGTCAGTTTCGGCGCATCTCACAGTCAGGCAAGTTATTTGTGGGGAGTTCTTCCGGATGAAGTTGATGCATTTGGTATGGCACTTGGTGGACAGTCTCTTATGCAGGATGCCGCCTGGCTTGATTATTATGCAGACAGGATAGATGAAGACACCACAGTCATAATAGATGTGATGTTTAATTCGCTTTTTGGCGGGGAATCAATTGATGACTCGAAGTACTATCAGGTATTACCGGCAAAATATATCTGTGGATGGAATATAGAGGATGCTGTCAGATATGCATATGTCCCAATTCTCGGAAACAGACAGGACGGAATAGAAGCCATAGAAATGAGTCTGTTCGGAAACAGGAAAAAAGAAGGCGATCATTTTGATGAAACCATTAAAGAGGCCACCGAAAGTGTAACAAGTGAAGAGCCTACAGATGTTATAGAAGGCTGGACTCTTGATGAGATGGTGACAGAAGGTAAGAGGAGGGCATCTGTTAAAATGCAAGAGAGCCCATGTGAAAGGTTAGGACCACAATATGAAGCCTTGGAACATATGCTCGACTTATGTATGGATAAAAAGTGCAGAGTGATAGTAACAACGACTCCCACTACGCCATATTTTTATAATGGGTTCGATAAAGAATATCTGGAAAGATTTTACAATGATCTGACAGGATTATGTGATAAGTATAATGTCAAATATGTGGATTATACAGGTGATGAGAGATTTACAAGCGATTACAGGATGTGGCTGGATACCGATCATATGAATGGAATTGGTGCAGAATACTTCACAAAGATATTTATTGAGGAAAACCATATACTTCAGTGAGATTGTTTTGAAGAAACAGTGATATGAGCACAAAAAGTATCAAAAAGAACTATATATATAACCTAATTTATCAGATGGTGATACTCCTTACTCCCATTATCACGACTCCTTATTTAAGTCGTGTACTTCAGCCGGACGGGGTCGGTCTTCACAGTATTGCCTATGCCAATGCCTGCTATTTTATATCTGTTGTCGGTCTGGGTACTACGACATTCGGACAGAGAGAAGTAGCGTATCATCAAGATGATAAGCATGGAAGACGTTATGAGTGTCAGAGCGGTCACTTTTATACTGTGTTCCGTTGTTTATTTTATATATGCTTTCAACATCGAAGGTTACAGAGACATCGCGCTTGTTCAATATATATATGTAATCTATGCGGCTATGGATATTGCCTGGTTTTTCCAGGGAATGGAAGAATTTAAGAAGTTGGTACTGCGTAATCTTCTTATCAAAGTTGTATATCTGATATTTATATTTACCTGTATAAAAAGTAAGGAAGACCTTTGTCTCTATGCATTCGGTCTGGCAGCAATCAATCTTGCAGGGGCAGTATCTATGTGGTTCTATCTGCCTAAATATATTGGCAAGGTGGCAATAAAAGAGTTGCAGCCATGGAAAAGTATGCCTACCATTATGCAGTTATTCCTTCCTGCAATAGCCATGCAGGTATATACAATACTTGATAAGACTATGCTTGGAATATATACGGTTACAGATCATGAGAACGGCTATTATGAAGAGGCAGAGCATCTTGTCAGAATGTGTATCGGAATAGTAACTGCCATGACAGCCGTAATAGTGCCGAGGATGGCATATGTATTCTCAAAAGGCGATGAAGAAGGTGTAAAGAAATACCTGAAGAAGAGCATGCGCTTTGCCTGGTTCATGGGTATGCCGGTTACTGTCGGAATTGCTCTTATAAGCAACATTCTGGTGCCATGGTTTTTGGGTGACGGTTATGAGAAATGTATACCTCTTATGGCGGTATTCAGTGTACTTGTCTTAGTGGTTGGATTCAGCAATGTAACAGGTGCCTCTTTCCTCGTACCAACGGGAAGACAAAATATATATACAATATCAGTGGTGATGGGAGCGGTTTTAAACTTCTGTCTTAATCTGATTCTTATACCGAGATTCCTGTCAGTTGGAGCAACTATTGCTTCCATTACAGCAGAAGCATCGATCATGCTTTTTCAGCTTATATACATTGTATATAAGACTAAGATTATCAAATGGTCAGACTGCTTCGAAGGAGCCTGGAGATACATACTCGCCTCAGGAGCAATGCTTGCTGCAGGACAGCTGATGGAATATTATTTCCTCAAGTCTAACATAATCAGTACATTTGTTGAGATAATCTTATGTGCGGGCGTATATATGGGAGTACTTGCCATACTTCGAGATGACTTCGCTGTAACAACAGCGCTTACGCTTGTAAAACGTGTAATACACAAAGAGAATAAATGATAAAGCAATCATTGGAGAATAGAAATGTTATTATACATTGATCCCGGAACGGGAAGTATGCTTTTTGCGATTCTTATAGGCATAATCGGAGCAGTTCATTATGTCTTAAGAATAGCCATAGTCAAGATCCGCTTCATTATAAGCGGAGGAAAAAAAGCTGACATAGACCTAAAAAAAAGAATTCCATACGTGATCTTTTCTGACAATAAGAGATATTGGACTCAGTTCGAGCCAATATGTCGTGAATTCAACAAAAGAGGAATAGATCTGGTCTATATGACAGCGTCTCCGGATGATCCTGTTTTAGATTGTGGCTATGAGCATATCGAAGGAAGATTCATAGGTGAGGGCAATAAGGCATTTGCAACGCTTAATTTCCTGAATGCGGACATATTGCTGTCCACAACACCGGGACTTGATGTATACCAGTGGAAGAGATCTGCAGGGGTTAAGTGCTATGTCCACATATACCATCAGCCCGGTGAAGTGATGCTGTACAGAATGTTCGGTGTGGATTATTATGATGCTTTGCTCCTTGGTGGAGAAGACCAGGTTGCGGATATACGTAAGCTTGAAGAATTGAGGAATCTCCCTGCCAAAGAAGTCTGCACTGTAGGTATCCCTTATATGGATGAGATGGTGTCCAGACTTAAAAGCGACGAAGAGAAGCAGGCAGGATCAGGAAAAGAAAAAGCTGTAGAAAAGGCAAAAGAAGCTTCTGAGGAAGTGACAGTCCTTCTTGCTCCTTCCTGGGGCGAGAGCGCTATATTCAGCAAATTCGGTGGAAGAATAATAGAAGAACTCTTAAAGACAGGCTATCATGTTATAGTAAGACCTCATCCCCAGTCCTTTACATCGGAAAAAGAACTAATGGAGGAACTTATGGAAAAGTATCCTGCGTCGGATAAGCTTGAGTGGAACAGGGATGTTGACAATTATGAGGTCCTCAGAAGATCCGATATTCTTATATCTGACTTCTCGGGTGTATTTGCATTCGTATATGACAAGCCTGTCATATATACGGATACGGAATTTGACACTGCTCCATATGATGCATGGTGGATCAAAGATATTACCTGGACAGAGAAAACTCTTAAGTCCATAGGTATGATGCTTACAGAAGATAAGATTGATTCATCATCTCTTAAGACTATGATAGATGAATGTCTGTCATCGGATATATATGCCAATGCAAGAAAGCAGGCGAGAGAGGAAAGATGGGAGTATCCCGGAGAAGGAGCCGTAAGAGCGGTTGATTATCTTGTTAAGAAACATGAGAAACTGCTTGCAGATAAGTAATTATTATAGGACGTTGTTAACATGAGTTTTTTTGATATTTTACATACAATTATAATAATGCCATTGAAGCTCTTCTTTGAAGTGCTTTATTCTTTTGCATATAAGGCTACGGAGAACCCGGGGCTTTCTATTGTGGTCCTCAGCCTCTGCATGAATTTCCTTGTACTGCCTCTCTATAAGAGAGCGGATGCCATGCAGGAAGCGGAGAGAGACATAGAGAATAAGTTGCGTGACGGCATCAGTCATATTAAGAAGACCTTTAAGGGCGACGAAAAAATGATGATGCTGCAGACATATTACAGGCAGAATGATTACAGACCAACTGATGTGTTCAAGGGGTCTGTGTCTTTGTTTTTGGAGATTCCCTTTTTTATAGCGGCATATCAGTTTCTGTCCCATCTTCAGCTTCTTCACGGAGTAGCCTTTGGCCCTATTGCAGATCTGGGAGCAGCGGATGGACTGATTACCATAGGAAGTATATCTGTCAACCTTCTGCCCATAATCATGACAGGAGTCAATCTGATATCATGCCTAATCTTTACAAAGGGATACCCCGCAAAGACTAAGATACAGCTCTATGGAATGGCAGTCTTCTTTTTCTTTTTCCTCTATTCGTCACCTTCGGGACTGGTCTTCTACTGGACTTTGAACAATCTTTTTTCACTTGTTAAGACCATCTTCTACAAGTTGAAGAATCCCGGAAAAGTTTTGAGAAGAATGTTTGCAATCATTGGTGTATTAATCCTGATATACGGTCTTCTTTTCTATCACACAGACCATATCAGAAGATTGATCATTATTCTGGCAGTGGGACTTGGATGTATAATTCCTGAAGGCTATGCACTTTTGGAGACAAGGCTTCCTCACAAAAAAGAGGCCAAGATTATCAAGTCCAACAGTGCCGTATTCTATGCAGGAGCAGGATTCCTATCTACATTGCTGGGGCTTCTTATACCATCAGCGGTAATAAGTTCGTCGCCCCAGGAGTTTGTTGATATATCCAACTATGTCAATCCTCTGTGGTATATATGCAGTGCCTTTTGCCTTTCTTTTGGCCTCTTTGTAGTATGGATAGGGATATTCTACCGTCTGGCAAGTGAAAAGAGCAGACCTCTCTTTGAGATGGGTATATGGATCGTCTGCGGAGTGGCAACAGTTGACTACATGTTTTTCGGTAAGGGACTTGGTATACTTACCAGCAATCTCAAATACCTTGATGAGATGGAATTCAGCGGAAGGGAACAGCTTATCAATATAGTGGCAGTTATTCTTGTTGCGGCCGTATTTACTGCTCTGTTTGTCTTTCTAAAAAGACATCTGTCGCGTATCATTGTCATTGCACTGATAGCGCTTGCAGGAATGTCTGTATACAACATGGCAATCATTAACAGCAATGTAAAGCCTCTTAAAGAACAGGCAAGGATTGAAGCCGAGAAAGAGATAAGCTTTAATCTCAGTAAAGAAGGTAAAAACGTTGTAGTGTTCATGATTGACAGAGGCATGAATGAATACATTCCTTACATAATGAATGAGAAGCCTGAACTCAAGAAGCAGTTTGCAGGTTTTACATATTATGCGAATGTAACATCTTTCGGAGGACATACCAATATCGGATCTCCGGCATTGTACGGAGGATATGAATATACTCCCGAAGAGATGAATAAGAGGGATACGGAAGAACTGTCCAAGAAGCACAATGAAGCATTGATGCTTATGCCGCTTATATTCGACGAGAGCGGTTATGATGTAACTGTATGTGATCAGTCATATGCCAATTATTCTTATATGACGGATCAGTCTATATATGATGACTATGAGGATATCAATACATTCATAACATCGGGCGCTTTTGCGGATGAAGAAAGAAGCGAAGCGGCTATCAGGTCCAAGGAACGTAATTTCTTCTGCTATTCATTTGTAAAGGTGTTGCCTCTGTGTCTTCAGAAACCCATATATGATAAGGGCGATTACAACGAGACAACTACGGTGGAAGCTTCTGTCAATCAGACTCTGTCAGATGACTTCATGGTGGGAGATGCCTGTGAAGCTGCATTCCTCAATGCATATGCGGTGCTTAAGAATCTTCCCCTTATGACCAATATAACTGAGGGAGATGACAATACCTTTATGGTCATGGCCAATGATACGGCACATGAAGTAATGCTTCTGCAGGAGCCTGACTATGTACCTGAACTGCATGTGGACAACAGGGAATATGAGGCGGAACACAGGGACAGATATACTGTGGACGGTGTAACACTTGCTATGAACGAAAAAGAGCACTACACCTTCTATCAGTCCAATATGGCCGCACTTCTGCAGTTGGGCGCATGGTTCGATTATCTGAGAGAAGAAGGTGTATATGACAATACCAGAATAATAATAGTGAGTGACCACGGAGCACCGGTATATCAGCTTGAAGATATGGTAATGCCTCAGGGTGAGAGATATACAGGGGATGATACAAGCATAAAAGACGCTACAGAGCATTATGACACGGAATATTATTACCCCCTTCTTATGATGAAGAATTTTGACAGCCGAATATGAAGTGAACGAAGAATTCATGACAAATGCCGACGTACCGACCATGGCGTTTGATGGACTTGTTGAGAATCCTGTCAATCCCTTTACCGGAAAGCAGGTAAATAATGATGAGAAATACGCCCATGACCAGCACGTGCTTGCGTCAGGAATATGGGATATAATGAAGAATAACGGAACCAGATTCGAGCCGGGAACCTGGCTGTCGGTTCATGATGATGTAAGGGATGTAAATAACTGGAAAGAGATTGAAGATCCGCTTAAATAAGAATAACTATAGAATATCTATTGGCAGTTTTTGAATAGAAGGCTCAGCTATTATGAACATAATGTATGTTGCTCCTGCCTATCACCCCAATCAGACGCCTATTGTAAAAGGTTGGGTAGAAGGCGGAGACAAAGTAAGATTCATAATTCAATATCATATGACCACTGAAGATAAAGAATACACCAAGGCTATTGATCTGGGCTATTCCAAATTATTCAGATTCCTTGAGAAAATATACGGCTTAACTGGCAAGGGTGTTACTGATGCTTACCCGGAATATTTCAGCGATAAGTGCGGATTTCCGCCTAAAGGGAAGTTGAAAAAGGAATTTAAAGAATTCAGTCCGGACATTGTGATAGTGAGGGAACGTAATTTTTATTCTATGATGGCGTATGCTCTGTGTAGAAAGAGGAAAATACCATGCCTCTTGTACAACCAGACACCATTGTATGATCCTGAAGCGCCACGTAATGATCTGGCACACAGAATAGTCAAAAGACTTAATCCTCAGATAAGATATACACCTGTATATGGTGATCCGACGAAGGGGTATCTTGATAAACATGCTCATTACATACCATTTGTGATGGATCCGCAGTTGGCACCTGACGAGAGGTACAACCAAAAGAACATAGTTGATACGGATGTTGAACTTAACATCCTTTGTGTGGGCAAATTCGAGGAAAGAAAGAATCATCTTATGATGATTGAAGCCTTTTCCGAACTTGTAAAAAAATATAATATAAGACTGACACTGGTGGGAAACACATTTACTCGGTATCATGAAGAATATTTGGATAATCTTCGTAAACAGGTGAAAAATAAAGGCCTTGGAGCTAAAATTGACATTCACGTGAATGTTCCCAAAGAAGAAATGGATGTCTTTTATAGGGATGCAGATTTGTTTGTCATTCCAAGTACAGCGGAATTTGCCTCTGTTGCCCAGCTTGAAGCCATGGCATATTCCATGCCTGTTATTGCCAGTGATACTAACGGAACATCCTGCTAT
>CACZBZ010000058.1 GCA_902779505.1 uncultured Lachnospiraceae bacterium | reverse complement strand
GTTCCCGTTGTACCTATCTCCGCTGCAAAGAATCAGGGTGTAAGAGAATTGGTGGAGCATGCCATCCATGTGGCAAAATATCAGGAAGCACCCACAAGACAGGATTTTTGTGATGAGAATGATCACGGTGGAGCCGTTCACCGTTGTATTCATGCGGTTGTACATCTGATAGAAGACCATGCCAAGGCAGCAGGTCTGCCGGTGCGTTTTGCAGCCGGAAAGGCTGTGGAAGGAGACGAACTTATCATAAGCCGTTTGGGCCTGGATCAGAATGAGAGGGAGACTCTGGAACATATCTCTCTTCAGATGGAAAAAGAGAGAGGACTTGATCGCAGTGCAGCCATTGCGGATATGAGATTCTCTTTTATAACAAAGGTATGCGAAGCCTGCGTGACAAAGCCCCAGGAGAGTCGTGAGCGCGCAAGGAGCAGAAGAATAGACAGGGTACTTACGGGAAAATATACCGCAATTCCCGTATTCATCGGAGTAATGGCTCTTGTATTCTATCTGACATTTAATGTCATCGGAGCTTTTCTACAGGATCTGATGGCAATGGGAATAGAGGCACTTACCGCAACTGTCAATAATGCCTTAAGCAAGGGGGAAGTCAATGATGCTCTTCACGGATTGGTAATCAATGGAATCTTTGAAGGCGTGGGAAGTATATTAAGTTTCCTGCCTATAATTGTTACCATGTTCTTCTTCCTGTCACTGCTTGAGGACAGCGGATATATAGCCCGAGTGGCTTTTGTTATGGACAAGCTTTTAAGAAAACTGGGACTCTCCGGAAGAAGTATTGTTCCGATGTTAATAGGATTCGGATGCACGGTTCCTGCCGTTATGTCAACTAGAACTCTTCCCAGTGAAAGAGACAGAAAGATGACTATCCTCATAACTCCTTTTATGAGCTGTACGGCAAAACTTCCGATCTACGCATTCTTTATTGATGCATTTTTCCCGGATCATAAGGCACTGGCTATGACGGCTCTGTATCTTATCGGAATGGTAATGGGAGTGTTGATTACATTCTTATATAAGAAGGTCTTATTCAAGGGAGAGGCGGTACCCTTTGTAATGGAACTTCCCAATTACAGGGTTCCTACACTGACCAATACGGTGCAGCTTCTCTGGGAGAAGTCCAAGGACTTTTTACAGAGAGCCTTTTCGGTTATTCTGATTGCTACCATAGTTGTTTGGCTTTTGGGTAATTTCAGTTTTGGATTCAATATAGTGGAGAATTCACATGACAGCATCCTCGCCGGAATCTCCGGATTGTTTGCTTTTGCTTTCAAGCCTCTGGGACTTGGAGATTGGAGAATTGTTACGGCATTGATCAGCGGATTCATGGCAAAGGAAAGTGTGGTGTCCACTCTGGAAGTCCTCTTTGGCACAGAGGGTGGAGTGTCATCCGTAATGAACAGTCTTCAGGCTGCATCATTGCTTGTATTCAGCCTGCTCTATACTCCCTGTGTGGCAGCCATTGCTTCCATTAAAAAAGAACTGGGATGGAAATGGGGAATCTATGTTGTCTTTTGGCAACTTGCGGTGGCATGGCTTGCAGCCTTCCTCGTAAGGATCATAGGACTTATTTGGGGCCTTGCTTAAGGCCCTTTTTTTTATGAATGGTACTAAGGTATTATTTATTGTCATTTGTATAAACAATTTAAACAGAATCAAATAAATAATCAATAAAATAAGTTCACATAAATACTTATGGAAACAAATAATGAAAAAATATTAAATTTTTTTCAAAATTGTGTTGACAAATTATTTGGCCGGTGATATATTAAGTACATAGAGAAGAGAACAGAAGGAAAGAAATCCTACTTAATCATGGTAGGTGTCTATAGATGAAGATGTAGACAGTTAATACTTTTTTAAGGAGGGCGGACCACCTAAGTATTAAGTTCTTTTCAAACGACGTAGTATGGAGCATAGGTGAGAGCGAGAGATGCTAATCGCAGTACACAATGTACAAAGAGTAAAGATGCTGGAGAAAACGTCAAGTACAATTGAATATGGAGATGATTGATGATTGGAAAGAGAGGTATAGTCCATTGGATACATCATCATAGGAGCGGGTGCTGATTAAACATAGGTCAGTGCCCGCTCTTGATTTGTCTTCAAAATATGAATCTATTGTTATTTTATGCAATCTGTAATACAATATATTGTGGTATGACCAATAATATGTTGGTGTTACGGAGGAGATATGTCTAAGAAAAACAAAGACAATAACAATGAAAATATAGACAGGCGCGAGTACAGGCGCAAAAGGAGAGTAAGGAGCCAGATTATATCCTATGTTTCCCTTGTACTTATAATCGCGGCCATAGCTGTGGGAGCTGTCTTCGGAATCCAGAAGGTAAGATCTGTTATGGATGAGAAAAAGGTGGCGGCAGAGGCGGCAAGACTTGCGGAAGAAAAAGCAAGTGAAGAAGCGGCGGCAGCCGAAGCAGCAGCGGCAGAGGCAGCGTCGGCTGAAGAAGAGACCACCGAGGAAGAGGAATATACGGAGGAAGATCTTCTTGAGGAAGTTGTTCAGACTTGTATTGCCGATATGACTCTTGAAGAAAAAGTTGCGGGTCTTTTTGTGGTAACTCCTGAACAGATTACCGGAGTTGATAAAGTTGTTAAGGCCGGAGACGGTACTAAGGAAGCTCTGGAAAAATATCCTGTTGGCGGACTGATTTATTTTGCCGACAATATTACAAGCGAAGATCAGATTACTGAGATGCTTGCCAATACGGTGTCTTACAGCAAATTCCCTCTCTTCCTTTGCGTGGATGAAGAACTGGGATCGGTCAACAGGCTTCGTAAGACCCTTAAGCTTGACAGTATAGATGAAGCATCGGCGATCGGCAAGGCCGGTGATGCAAATGCGGCTTATGAGAATTACAAGACTATCGGAGAATATCTCGTAAAATACGGATTCAATGTGGATCTTGCTCCTGTAGCGGACATTCTTCTTGATGAGAGCAATACAGCTATCGGAGACAGATCTTTCGGTTCGGATACAGAAACTGTATCCACCATGGTGGCTTCATCCGTTAAAGGTCTTGAGGAAGCGGGAGTGACATCTTGTCTGAAGCATTTCCCGGGTCAGGGCGCCGCAAACGGTGATACTCATGAAGGACTGGCAAGCACAAGCAGAACAGCCGATGAGATTAAGAACAATGAGATCAAGCCTTTCTTATCGGGCGTGGAAGCCGGAGCACAGATGATTATGGTGGGACACTTCACCGCACCCGAGCTTACAGGAGATTCCACAACTCCTTGTTCATTGTCCAAAGAAGTTATGACAGACCTCCTTCGTGGAGAATACGGATATAACGGCGTAATCATTACAGACTCTCTCAGAATGTCTGCAGTATCGGAATATTATGATTCCGACGATGCGGCTGTTAAGGCTCTTAAGGCAGGAGCGGATATGATCCTTATGCCGGAAGATTTTGAAGCGGCTTATAACGGTGTTGTGGCTGCGGTAAAAGACGGAACCATAAGCGAAGAGAGAATCAACGATTCTCTCGCAAGAGTATACAGGATCAAATATAAATCTACGGTTGAATAATTAATAAAACTGCCGATATCTTGGGGCTGGCAGAGGCTTCAAAGATATCGGCAGTTTTTTTATTTTTGTTGTTGACACATGTATTATTCTTTGATAATATAATCAAGTCGGCTGATGAAGACGACATGTTTTGCGCGAGTGGCTCAGTTGGTGGAGCACCACCTTGCCAAGGTGGGGGTCGCGGGTTCGAGTCCCGTCTCGCGCTCTGATAACAGAAAAAGAGATATCCATACGGATATCTCTTTTTTTGTTATAGGAGCGAATCCGAGACCTCGAAAGTTCGAGGTCTCCGCTTCGCTCCGGTCGGCGCAAAGCCGAGGTCCACCGGACCTCGTGTGCCGTCTCGCGCTCTGATAATAGGACATTCGGATATTATTGTGGTATACTCAAAACCAAGGAAGAGGTGATAACGATCCCTATGCGGATCACAAGTCTGTTGAGAAGATCGCAAATGATAATTCATTCAGTAAAACAATTCTTAAGGAGTCAAAATGGATAAAAACGCAGTGGAAAGAAGTATTGACAAAGGTGTAGGTCAGTTTGCGACTGAAGCCAGTATAGTAGTGGAAGATCTGTCGCCTTTGTTTGATCTGTCCACTTATCCGCAGGAGATGCACGAACTTCTGACCGAGTGCAACCGAAGGATAGATGAGGCAAACAGTAAATACAGGACAGCAAAGTTCAGAGAGGATATGTTCGCGAAGGGAATGAGAGCAGGTATGTATTTCTGCACTTTTGACCGCGATGAGAACATGCTGAGTTTTGAGTTCAATGAGGAGACGAGGCAGATGCTTGGCTACGACGGACTGGAAGATCTGCCGAATGAGTTTGACAGCTGGGTCAAGACTCTTGTTCCGGAAGAACGGGAAGCCATCGTTAAGCTGTTCTGGGATTCGGTGCACGCCCATCGTGAACTGCCGGATATCACTCACGCCACGTATCGTATGCAGAAGAAGGATGGCAGCATCATCTGGGTTACCGGAGCAGGAAGGTTTATAAGGCGTTCCGATGACGGCTCACTTGAGATCTATATGGGCTGTTATCGTGATATAACCGCGCAGCATGAAAAGGAAGAATATTTAAAGATCATCGAAGCCATCGGCAAAGTGTTTAATTTTTCCATATTCATTGATGTAAATGATATGAGTTACCGGATGATAAGTACCAATGAATATGTTGAGATGGTCCCGAAGGATCCGGATGCTTTTAAGTTCCTTAAGAATAATGTTACCTTATCGGTGGCCGAGAGCTTCCGCGCGGATTTATATGAATGGCTGGATAAGGATAAGATCCTTGCTTCCATAGAGGAGCATGGAACGGCAACCATGGAATTTTACAGTGAGAGCGCACATCGCTGGTTTGAAGGTATCTTCCTGATCGGTGACCGGAATGAAGACGGAAGCATCGCGCATATAGTATACGGCTGTATGGATACCACGGAAGCAAAGCTGCAGAACCTTGCCCAGCAGAAGAAGATATCAGAGTTCGAAACGGAAGTCTATATAGATTCTCTGTCCAAGATCCGAAACAGACGGTTCCTGGATGAAAAACTCGTCTATCAACCATGCGAAGCCGTTGTCATGGCTGATATCGATCTGTTTAAGGAAATCAATGACACGGTCGGCCATCAGGGTGGGGACGAAGCGATCGCAAAAGTTGCCGGGCTCCTGGAACAGTCTGTCCGAAAGGAAGATGTGGTCATTCGCTATGGCGGCGATGAGTTCATGATGGTATTTTTCGATATCACCATAGAAGACCTTGAAAATAAACTCGCATTCCTCAAGTCGGCAGTGAGTGAGATCACGATCGAAAACAACCCGGAAGTCAGGATAACCATGAGCTTTGGCGGCGCTTTCGGTACCGAACTTGTTAATAACCTCATCGGA
>CACZBZ010000057.1 GCA_902779505.1 uncultured Lachnospiraceae bacterium | reverse complement strand
CATATTGGAAGTGATCGCAACTCCCTCGGATATCTGTGAACGATATTCATCGCAGTCAAGTTCTGTAGTCTCGGAGAATTCCGTAACTTCGACCCTCTCCTGCATCTCATATTCGCTGTCGAGATCGATCATATGGATCATGTATTTGGTAAGCTGGGGATCGAACTGAGTTCCCATTCCTTTTACGAACTCTTCTCTTACCTTCTGCTGAGGTATCGGATCTCTGTAACTCCGCTGGCTTGTCATAGTATCATATGCATCGGCAACCGCTATGATACGGCCGATCTCCGGAATATCTTCTCCGCTTAGTCCCTGAGGATATCCCTTTCCGTCATATCTCTCATGATGCGTATATGCTCCTATGCTTAAGAAGGGATATTCCGTAATATTCGACAGGATCTCCTTACCTATCGTCGGGTAAGTCTTAAGAGTTGCATATTCTTCTTCAGTTAGTTCCCTTTCTTTTGTAAGTATGGAATCCGATATACCTATCTTGCCTATCTCATGAAGCAGAGCAGCGTAATATACATCCCTGCACTCGTCTTCGTTCTTCCCTGCCATTCTTGCAATCATTTTAGCATATTTTGCCACTCTCACGGAATGACCCTTGGTATATTTATCCTTGGCATCTATGGTTCCCACAAATGCCGTAGCCGTCTGATCAAAAAGCTTGTAAAGGTTGTCCTGCTGATCCTTCAGATGGCTTATCTCAACTTCTTTGGCTTTTTCCAGTTCTTCATTTGAATCAAGCACAATAAATATGTATAGGACAATGACTGTACCGACAAAGGACATATTTGTAAGGGACAGCCCGTAAGTAAATATCTGAACAATCCCGGCGATCATCGGCACTACAGCAAAGATGATCAGAGATACCCTCAGATTCTTGTTTATATTTTTTCCATATTGCAGAATTGCTGTAAGGATAATAATAAACAATATCAGCGGAATGATATAACAAAGATAGAATCCCGGGCCTCTTTCATACCTGTTCTGTCTGTCAAATGTATAATAAAAGCCGGTTAACTGTGAGATCAAAAGCAACAGTTCACCGATTCCTGCCAGATAATAGCCAAAAGTCAGTCTTTTGGGTGTTTTTTTTAGTCCTCCTTCATTTTTGAGCAGATCGCTAAGATATGCAATAAAGGCAACCTGAAGTGCCAGTGTAAGGGCATATACCAGATAATTACTTACTCTGACCCATATAAAGCCCTCTGTGGTCTCGATTCCGCGGAATGTATATGCCATCTTGTCGAAGAAAAGCAGCATCGCAGAGCCAAGGGAAAGGATCATAAGTCGGATCTTTCTCTTTTTGGAAATAATATTGCTGACAAAGATGAATATGGTAATGGCACAGCAAATTGCCGACAGGCCGATCATTATATTCAATTGATGCTCGCGCAAAAAATCAAACATTTTCTATTCCTCTTACAACTGCTTAACTATCTGACTTGCAAAGAAATTCTTCAGTTCTTCCAGAAGTTTCTCCCTTTCAATGCTCTTTAAGAAATATCCCTGGGGCTTCAGAGACATAACTTCCATAACACTCTTCTTGTCGCTTTTTCCGGTTAAAAACATAACGGGAATGCTCTGAGTCTCGCTGTCATTACGTAACATCTCAAGAACCTGCGGACCGGAAGTAACAGGCATCTCATGATCTAAAAGGATCAGATCGGCTTTGTTTCTTGCAAGCCAGGTTATGGCCTGCAGTCCGGAATTGGCCATGGCCACCTTGTATGTGTCCTTCAGCCAGCCTCTCACAAGATTGAGATATGCCGCATCATCATCCACAACAAGGATAGTCTTCTTAAAAGAGCCTTCCTCAACATTCTTAAAGAGTTTCGTTACGTCTTTAACGTATTTCTCATTGTCTATCGGTCTTAGGAACTCTTCGTATATCAGATCTTGGGGAATATGCTTTCTGACGAATTCATTCTCATCCCTTCCCTCATCCATATGCATTGTCACAAGAGCTGTTCCTTCCCAGTTGACATTGATCTCGTCTATGTCCCAATTGACAAAACGGTATTCAAGACCTGCCCCCTCCAGTTTTTTTTCAATTGCCCTGATCAAAAACGTCTCTTTTGATCCAATAATCATCACTCGCTTACTCATAGTTTTCTGCCCCTACTTACTTTCAATAAGTTTTTCCATTTCTTCCCACTGGAATTGCTTTAACATTTTGCCAAGTTTGTCTATATCGCCCTTCTCGGAATCAGGTATCCTGTATTCCGACAACTGTTCAAGGATCATCTCTACAGAATCATAATCCATCATCGGGATCAGCTCTTTTAACGCCTGATATGCATCTGCAAGTTCCGACTCCGGGATCATGTCTTTTTCGTTGTTGGACTCATCATTTATATGCTCAATCGGCTCTAACAGTTCAAGATACTCCAGATACATATCCAGCATCTCTCCGGTATGCTCATCGATGAATGCCACATTTTCTTTCTTGCCTGCATCTTCAAGCTGTTCGCAGAGTTTTGAAAGTTCAAGATCTCCCACTATTCTTGCCGATGTCTTGAGTGCATGCACTTTTACCGTGTAAAGCATCAGATCGCCTTCTTCATAGGCCTTCTTTATTATCTTGAAGTTGCCGTCTATGGTCTCGTAGAAGAGCTGAATTGAGAAAATAAATGAACTTATTCCACCGGAATTCTTGATTCCTTCGCCGACATTAATGCTGGGAATATCATATATCCACAGCATATTTTCGGGAATCTCTTTAAGGTCTTCCGCAAATGGAACATTCTCTACTTCTTTTACGATCTCCTTAGGCAGATGCTTAACAATGGTCTTCTCAAGTTTTCTGCTGTCTATCGGCTTTGCAAGATAGCCGTTGAAACCATGAGATATATAGAAGTCTTCTCCTGCTGTAGTATTGGCCGTAAGAGCGTATACCGGAAGATCCGGATATAACTGCCTTATCTGCTTACAGGTCTCAACGCCATCCATTCCCGGCATCATATGATCAAGAAGGACTATGTTAAAATTACCGTAACGCAGTTTTTCCAGACATTCCTCGCCGCTGGATGCGGTTGTTATGAACATCTTTGTAGCCTTCAGGAGTGCTTTTATTACAGACAGGTTCATCGGATTGTCATCAACAATAAGTATGTCCGCATCGGGAGCTATGAACTGCGGTACATAAGGTCCTGCTGCCTTCTGCTCTTCATCGTTGAATTCACCGATAGGATGCTTGTCTATCGCTTTTTGATGAAGCGTCAATATAAAGGTGGAGCCTTCACCGTACACACTCTCACACCAGAGCTTTCCGTTTAAGAGTTCTGCGAACTGTCTTGATATATCCAGTCCAAGTCCGGTTCCCTGTATTCCTGAGTTCTTTTCCTCATCAAGTCTTTCGTAGGCCGTAAAGAGCTTATCAAGGTCTTCTTCCTTAACTCCTATGCCTGTGTCTTTTACACTGTATTTCAACAGGTATTCATCTCCTTCTATTTCTTCAACCGAAAGAGACAATTTTACGCTGCCCGAATCAGTATACTTAACAGCATTTGTAAGGAGATTCAGCACGATCTGCTTGATCTTGCCGCCATCGCCGTAGAAGCTTTTTGGAAGTGTCTCGTCTATATCGACTATGAATTCCAGATCCTTCTGCGCTGCTCTTCCTCTTATCATGGAACAAATACCTCTAAGTATATCTTCCATGTCATATTCCTGTTCCACCAGGTGCATTTTGCCCGATTCTATCTTGGAGATATCCAGGATATCATTGATCAGATCAAGCAGTGATTCCGAAGCGCTCTTTATGTCAAAGGCGTAATTCATGATCGACATGAAATATCCTTTGGGCACATTCTCGGAATTCTCTCGCATAATCATCTCATTCATACCCATGATGGTATTAATGGGAGTTCTGATCTCATGGGACATATTGGCGAGGAATCGCGACTTTGCAGAGTTGGCTCGTTCCGCCTCTTCCTTGGCCTCACGAATCTCCTTGTACTGTCTCTGGACGATGGTTCCGTTCATTATTCGCCATACCATGAGACCTGCTAAGAGTGAGGTCAGAATGATTGCAAGCGCTTTTACCGCTCTGAGTTCCCAGAACGCGGGTTCCTTTGTTACGTTGAATGTGACATCATGTGTAACTTTGTCGCTTGTATCCTCTATTATCTGTATATGGAGCTTATAGTCTCCATAATCCATATCGGTATATTCAAGAGCGCCAAGCTTACTCTGCTTGTCCTCCAGACCTCTCTTTTCTTCTCCCTCAAGAAAGACTCTGATAGTAGGATCAGTCATGGAATAATCCAGAACTACCGGATAAAAATATATTCTTCCGGAGTTGGCCGGAATAACATAATTGCCGTCCTCGTCGGGGTATACCTTTTCATCGTCGGCATATATGTATTTGAGATCTACATACACGCCCCCCTTTTGCTCATAGAAGTGATTAATGTTAACACAGTTTACACCGTTTCTGCCGGATATATACAGATTGCCTTCCTCGTCCAGATAACTGTATGAATTAGCAGTCGGAACACTGGACAGACCGTTTGATGTTGTATAGAGCCTGTATTCGAATTTTTCACCCGACAGGATATCTTCTATATCCGCTACATACACTCCGTATGAAGACAGCACCCACAACTCTCCTGCGGAATTGCTGAACACATCGAAGTTATTGTTATAAGGGAAGTTTTCTACAGTATATACAGTACCGCCTTTTATGTACTGTATTGAGTTGGATGTTACAACCCAGAAGAGATTTCTTGCCCTGTCTCTTTTAATCCTTAATATTACATCGCTGGTAAGACCGTTATCTCTGCCGATCTTATTGATCTTCCCCGATCTTATCTCATATATCCCGCCTCCGTCAGTTCCAAGATAAATTCCGCCTCTTTCTCCTTCTTCCTGAGTCAGGATCACCGGGTTGTCAAGGCCCTGCTCTTCGCCGTATTGCTCTGTGATCTCTCCGTCTTTTATTATTGCAATCCCTTTATTGGTTCCTACAACAATCCTTCCGTCTTCCAGCTCGCAGGTCCCTCTGGTCTCATTGCTTATCAGGCCTGTATCCTCTGTGTAGGATATAATCTGACCATCTGCTGTATAGCACACAAGTCCCTTGTCATTGTTGTAACCGCAGACCCACAGGTTACCCTTGCTGTCTTCCATCAGACAACGGACTCTTGTGTCGGCCATGTACTTCGACAATTCATTGTTAACATTCTTATAATATTGATTGAGCGCACGAAGGCCCTTGTCTGTTGCTATATAGAGCAGCCCGTTGTGAACACAGGTTGCATTGACTACATCGTTGATACCCGCATAAGAGGTCACGTCCCTGAAGTTATTGGTAACCAGCTTCATGACACCCTGTCTGGAGGATGCACACCATATATTGCCCTGATAGTCCGCAGTGACCATCTCAAGCATGGTATCCATCGGCAGATTCTTGATCTCCACAAATCTTCTGTTTTCGTCAAGATATCCCAATGTCGAATGGGTATTGATCCATATTCTTCCGCATGCCTCGGTTATCCTTACCACGCCGCTTAAGGGTGCCAGGGATATCTCTTCAAGACCTGACCTGTATTTTCCGTATTTTCCGTAATATACCTTATCAGAAGAGGTACCCAGATATACCATACCCGGATTGTCGGGATCGGCATACAGGGTTGTGATCTCACTGATTCCTAAATCTCTGGCCGTATAATACTTTGTTACTCTCTTATTCTCAATACAGAAAGTATCACCGTCATATGTATTACAATATATGACACCTTCGGAATCCGCTCTCATATTGCCTATGTATTCACTGCTTATACGGTCATCTTCCATGACATGGACAGTATTACTTCTGTCTACATAAGCAACACCTGCCGTTGTTCCAATGAATACATTGCCCTCCGTATCTTCCGCAAAATCTCTTATCGAAGATGTCGGAAGACCTTCCCTGTATGTTATGTGCGTCTGTTTGAAATCTTTGTCCACTATGACGACACCGTTATCATTGGTTCCGACCCATATCCTTCCGAGACTGTCCTGGAAGATCGCTCTGCCGTTTGTAAGACCTTCTGTACTGTCCAGTCTCTCAAATACCGCACCGTCGTATCTGAATATTCCGCTGTAGCCGCCTACCCATATGTATCCGTCATCTGCCGAGAATATACAGTTTGCATCAGATGTGGGAAGTCCGTTATCCGCATTATAGAGTTTTGCGGAATAGCCTACGTTATCAAGCTGTCCCGTTATCGCATAGCCTCCTCCGGAACTGTAATCCATATCCGGCTTTATGTTTATATTCTCTTCGCTTGAGCTGTCCGAAGATATCTGTCCTTCACTGTCCCTGGCATAAGCAGGAACGACCGCCATCAAACACAGGGGTATGATTGTCAGAAAGCATGTTATTAACTTGTATAACCTTATTCGCTTCATATAAGCCTTCTTTCCGCTTACATATTGTTGTATTTTTTCAACACTTTCTTTACTTCGGGAAGTGCATCCATGAAGGCATTGATACACTTGGGATCGAACTGGGTTCCCGAACCTTCTTCAAGTATCTTCAGCGCTTCACTTAAGGGGAATGCCGGTTTGTACACTCTGGGTGAGGTCAGTGCATCAAATACATCCGCAACCGACATAATACGTGCCGATAAGGGAATTACCTCTCCGTGAAGGCCTTCCGGATATCCTCTTCCGTCCCAGCGTTCATGATGATAAGCCGCCATATTTCTTGCTTCTTTCAGGTAGTTCTCTCCCTTTACCGTAACGATAGCTTTCTCCATTATCTCCTTACCGAATGTTGTGTGAGTCTTCATTATCTCGTATTCTTCGTCGGTAAGCTTTCCCGGCTTGTTAAGCACCGTATCTGATATTCCTATTTTGCCTACATCGTGCAAAGGTGCTGACATTACGATGTCGGACATGAATTTCGGAGTAAGCTTGTCCAGATAATATCCGTTTTTCTTAAGACTGTCGGCTATTATCCTGACATATTCCGCCGTCTTCTGGACATGGGCTCCCGTATCCGAGTCTCTGCTTTCAACCATATCTGCCATGGTGATGATAAGACCGTTCTGCATTTTTGCCGTAGCATTGGCAAAATAGTTAATATCTCGCACCTGGTTGGATGTATCCACAGCCATCTTGCAGATGGATTTGTACAGTACTTCTATCTCGTCTCCCGTTCTTATATCAACATCTCGAAGTTTTTTAACACTGTTGTCGATATTCTCCTGAGTGTCGGAATTCTGCATAAAGTTGTCCATCCACTCAACCATGCTTGACATGGGTGAACTCAGGTTGATATCCGCATATGTTACTCCAAACAGCACGAAAAAGATAAAGAACGCAGGAAAAATAAGGAGAATTCTGAGTATAAAAGTCTTGCTGTATGTCCTAAGATCCTCAAGCGATGCATCGGCTCCCACATAATATACTCCGTCAAGATTCTTCCCTGTCACCGGATAATAAGAAGTGATAAGGCGACCGTACTCATCGTTCG
>CACZBZ010000056.1 GCA_902779505.1 uncultured Lachnospiraceae bacterium | reverse complement strand
ACAAACACACCGGGTATGGATGTACGACCGTATTCGTCACATATCGGTACCTGACCGCCTCGTTTCGGATTGTCTTCCATCTTTGCTCCTGCCATTTTAAGCAGCTGAGACATAGGTGACAAACCTACTGCCAGACATATGGTGTCCACATCAAAGTGCTTTTCCGTTCCCGGAATAAAGCTGAATTTTTCATCTATTTCTGCGATTGTTACACCTGTAACGCATTCGTCTCCTTCGGCTTTTACGATTGTATGAGAAAGATAGAATGGTACTCCGGTTCTGGCTACTTTTGCCGCATGCACACCGTATCCGCCGACTCTCGGAGCAGCGTCAACCAGTGCAACTACTTCACAGCCGCATTGCAGCAACTGGAACGAAACGACCAGACCAACATTTCCGGATCCCAGCATCAGGACTTTATTACCCGGCTTAACTCCATGCAGGTTCATCATCGTCTGTGCCGCACCGGCACCGATAACTCCCGGCAATGTCCATCCCGGAAAAGTTACCATATTTTCAGCAGCGCCTGTTGCAATCACAACCGCATCTGCCTTGTAATGCTCTATCTTTTCTCCCGTCTTTACCACTATTTCCTTATCCTGATAAAGACCTATAACCGTTGCATTTAAAACAACGGTAACTCCTTCTTTACAACTTCCAGTCCTTTTTTTGCCGCTTCTATCGCCGCTGA
The DNA here is from genome assembly GCA_902779505.1 of uncultured Lachnospiraceae bacterium. Taxonomy (GTDB): domain Bacteria; phylum Bacillota; class Clostridia; order Lachnospirales; family Lachnospiraceae; genus Colinaster. Next base: position 7,574 of record CACZBZ010000056.1, on the reverse strand, counting down.
CAAACCTGAGGGGCCTGCTCCTACAACGATAAGATCATATCTTTTCATATCTGCACCCTCCTCTTACTGCTTTTCAAATGGTGTAGCCGATACACCATACTGTGTCTGAACTACCATTCCCTCTTTAAGGGGTGTAATGCATGTTCTGACATTAGGTATTCCGTCAACGATCATTACACAGTCGGTACATCTTCCAATGGCACAGAAAATACCTCTGGGCTTATGTTCCTTCTGTGTGTACCTGTGAATCATTATTCCCGCAGCTTTCAATGCCGTAGCTATCGGTTCCCCTTCATAACCTTCTATTTCTTTACCGTCTATCTTAAACTTTACGGTTCTTCCTTTTTCACGAGCACCTAATATGGGGTGTTCCTCTATTCTTGCTGACATAGTATCCTCTCCTCTCAAAACATGTCCGGCTGATCCCAGAGTCGTAAAGCGGTTCCGAGCCCTAGTCGTTTTGCATTTTCATAACATACTTTTCCCCACGCAACATCCTCTACGGGCATACCGCCCACTGAGTATACAAAGATCTGCTCGTCATTAACTCTTCCTTCTTTCTTACCGGAAATAATGTCTCCGAGATCTATAATGTCTTCCATCGTTAACTGTCCGTCATGAACCATATCCGTAAATTTTGATCCGATTATGTTATTGGCACCGAATGAGGGATAGGGGAATTCTTCCGCCCAGGCCTCATATAGCTTGATATTGTCGACTACCAATGAACATGTGGCAAGCTCGTCTGCGTCCATATCAAATGCGCTTACACCGATAAGAACGGCTCCGGGCTTTATCCAAGATTTCTGCACATAGGGATATGTGGACGGATCCGTGTTCCCGGAATTTGTAAATGAGATTACATCTGTATCCCTTACAAGTTCTTCCACAGTGTCAACTGCTTCCACTTTTTTAAGCATCGGATACTCTTCTTTGGCATATGCTATGAACTTGTCCAAAGATGCTTTTCCGCGGCCTTTAACCTTCAGCGTATCTATATCGGGACATACCGCCATTATCGCAGCCAATGAAGTTCTGCCCATAACACCCGGGCCACATATACCACAAACTTTTGCTCCCTTTCTTACAAGATATTTTGCTCCGACACCGGGTATTGCTCCTGTTCTGTAAGCACTTAAAAGATTTGCACTCATCAATGCCAGAGGAGCTCCTGTATCCTTGTCATTCAACATGACGGTAAGGATTGATCTGGGTAATCCCTTCTTATGGTTCGCCGTGTTTGATCCGTACCACTTCATTCCCATAAGATCAAAGGATCCTCCTATATATGCGGGCATCGCCATGAATCTTCTGTCTTCGCCTTCATCCTTAGGCATATTTGGAAACTCTGACTCTTTAGGAAAAGAAACCTGGCTGCCGTGTGAGTTATGATTCTCTCCTCCCATAACGTAATCACCTTTGTTCAGGCACACCACGACTTCTTCCATTGCCTCTATACATGAAGGCATGTCTTTGACGCCTGCCTTGATCATATCTTCTTCGTTTAAATATAAAAAATCGATTGTCGGATAACTCATTTTTCGACTCCCTTCCCTGTCTCGGGATCATTGTCTCGTTATTATTTCATGTAAGGCTTGTCCCAAAGATTCAGCTTTGTTCCGATACCAAGTTCTATTGCTCTTTTGTAACAGTCATGTCCCCATGCAACATCCTCAATTGGCATTCCGCCACTTGAACACATCACTATCTCGTCGTGAGATTTTCTTCCCGGGGATATTCCGTTAACGATATCGCAAAGATTCAGGACCTGTTCTTTTTTGATCTTGCCCTCTCTTACCAGGTGAATGAAGTGAATACCCATAATCACCCATTCTCTCTTCTTGCCAAGCTCGTCGAATTCACCTCTTGCGATAAAGTTGTTCATGTACTTGTCATACATACCGTAATTATCAACTACCATTGTGGTATTAATGAGTTCGTCGAATTCTCTGTACATAAAGCTTCCCATGGAGAAAACAGATGCCCCCTTCTTGAACCATTCAAGATGGAATTCTTCGGCTTTGTCAGGTGTAACAGACATGGCCTCACTGACCACGTCCGCATCCCGACATGCCTGCTCCAGTGTTTCACAGATTTCAATCTCTTTAATCTGAGGATAGTTCTCTTCCACAAATTCTTTAAAAGCAAGCGTAGATGATGATGTAGGAGATGATCCCTTAATCTTGATCTTGTTGATCTCAGGGAGTACTGCCATATAACACATAAGCGCACATTTATTGATTACTCCGGGTCCAAGAATGGACAGGACTTTTGAATCCTTGTTTGCCAGATAGCTTGCAGCCATTGCAGGCATCGCACCTGTTCTCATCGCGCTTAAGAGGTTAGCCGACATATACGCCATGGGAGCACCCGTATCAACATCATTTAAGGTCGCCATGAGTATCGATCTGGGCAATCCTTTTTTCAGATTCTCATGGTTGGATCCGTACCACTTCTGACCTGCAATATGGAATCTTCCTCCGAGATAGGCAGGCATTGCGTTAAAGCGCCTGTCGGGTCCGTTATCCAAAGGAAAACCCTCTATATCCTTAGCCTTAGGGAAATTGATCTGCAGACCATGTTCATCCCCCCTGGGTCCGCCCATAATGAAATCACCTTTCCCGAAAAGACTCATAACATCACGCATTGTTTCCACGCATCCTCCTGCATCAAGGACACCTGCACTTATCATGTCTTCTTCACTTAAATACAGAAAATCTATAGACATAATCTCATCTCCCATCAGTTTTCTTTTATTCTTTCAGCTTCGTCCACATCTCGTTGTAGACATCAAGTGTATCGCTGCTTAAGTTCTCCACATAACTTCCTTTGGCAATTGCATCGGCCGGTGGATTCTTTGCCGGATTGGTGCTGTACTCGTCACCCATTATCTCGATGGCATCGGTATTGGCACAAAGATAAGGGAACTCTTCAAGAACCATTGCCATGTTTTCAGGATCCATAATGAAGTTGATCCATGTCATTGCGTTATCGTAGTTGGGTGAATCCTTGGTTACTACCCAGTTATCGAAGAAGAGATATGCTCCTTCTTCCGGATATACAACTTCAATTGAAGGAACTTCTTCCATCGCCATTGCTATCTCGGCACTCCATATCATTCCAGCTGAACAGTCTCCGGAAATAAGAGCACTCTTCGGTGAATCCGAGTCATAAAGAGCTACATTTTTCTTAAGTTCCATAAGCTTAGCGGATACTTCTTCAAGCTTGGCGGGATCTGTTTCATTAAGGTCATATCCAAGAGCCTTGGACGTCATACCAATAACTGCACGGAAATCGTCAAGAACGACTATATCGCCTTCCAGTGAAGGATCGAAAAGATCTGCATATGATTTAATCTCACTGTCCACTTTGTCAGTATTCACCGCTATGGCTCCGGCTCCGCCCATATATGGTACAGAGTATTTGTTACCTGGATCATAGCTGGGATCCTTGTAGCTTTCTCCGATGTGTGAAAAGTTGGGAAGTTTTTCAAAATCAAGTTCTGCCAGCATTCCCTGTGAGATAAGCTGGGCTACCATATAATCACTGGGCTGCAATACATCATATGCACCTGCAGTCTCGGATTTTACTTTTGCAAGCATATCTTCGTTAGAAGAATAGGTTGAAACATTAACCTTAATTCCTGTTTCTTCCTCGAATTTTTCAACAACGGAATCGGGAAGATATTCTGTCCATACAAAGAGATTTAATTCTCCTTTTCCTTCGGAAACAGCTGCTTCTTCACTTCCGCCACATCCGACTATGCTCATTGCAGTTAAAGACAATACCATCAACGCTGCTATTAGTTTTTTCTTCATAATAATCTCCTCCTTTTTGTCTGTTCTCAGACTTTATTATGCTTACCGGATAACAATCCGCTCTGTGTCAGCACTACCAGACCGATGGTGCCCAGTAATATTAACGTAGAAAGCGCATTTACATCCGGAGAAACGCCGCTTTTAATGCTTTCCATTACCTTTAATGGATAGGTTTTTGTCTGTCCGTTTACAAAGTAACTGATGATTACATCATCTATTGACAGGGTAAAGGCAAGCAGGGCACCGCCCGCGATTCCGGGTGCCAACACAGGCAGTGTTATCTCAAAGAATGTAACCACTCTGTTTGCTCCAAGATCCATACTTGCTTCTTCTATGGAAGCATCGTATCCCGACAGCCTTGCTCTTACATTGAAGATCACATACGGAACACAAAAGCTTACGTGTGAAAGAATAAGCGTCAGCATTCCTCTGGGGACTCCCGTATTGGAAAATATCGTCAGCAGAGCAATACCTATAACTATCTCCGGTATGACTACCGGTATATATAAGAGCCCGTTAATGATTCCTTTTCCCTTGAATTTGTATCTGTATATGCCCACAGCTCCCAGAGTACCGATTACAGTAGACAGTACCGTGCTTGCTATCGCTATGATCATGGTATTTCCAAATGATTCAAGCAAGGAAGAATTGCTCCACAGCTTTATGTACCAGTCAAATGTAAATCCCTTCCAACTGAGGTAGGGCTTTGATGTTGTTGCGTTAAAGGAATTGGCTACGACAACAAATATCGGGAGAAACAAAAAGAGATATACTGCAGAACAAAATGCTACGCTTAAACCTTTTTTTCTCTTTTCTTTTGCTCTTTTTCTCATAATCTGATTCCTCCTATACTCCCAGGTTTTCCATGTCACCTCCGAGTTTCTGATAGAGCTTAACCAGAAGTAACGTCAGCAGAATAAGGATTATTGAAAGTGCCGCTCCCAATGGCCAGTTATTTGCACTCTTGAACTGCCTTTCAATGAGGTTACCAATCATATCCGTATTGCCTCCTCCGAGGATATTGGATACAAAGAAATAACCGAGGCAGGGAATAAACACCATTATGCAGCCTGAAAAAATACCGCTTGATGTCAGAGGAAGAATCACTTCGAACAGTGTATGAAAAGGCCTTGCTCCCAGATCACTTGAAGCCTCCAAAAGGCTTCCGTCCAGTTTTTCAATTGCTGTATATAGAGGTAGTACCATAAAAGGAACAAAACAATAGACCATACCCAAAACGGTGGTTCCTGTCTTATACAGAAAGTCCACAGGTTCCTGTATGATGTGAAGATATTGCAAGGCCTTTACCAGCCATCCACTGTTACCCAAAAAAGATCTCCATCCGTAGATTCTGATCAATGAATTGGTCCAAAAAGGAATTATGACTAGCATATAGAGAAGTTGTCTGCTTTTACTCTTTGTTCTGGCTATTACATATGCAAAGGGATATCCGATAAGTACGCACAATACTGTGGTCATCAGAGATATCAGCATGGATCTTGCATAGATCTTAAGATAATCTACTGACAGGAGTTTGCTGAAATTTTCCAATGTAAAACTGTAAACTACGTTGTAGTATTCATCAGTTCCCGTTCATATTTACTCCTCCTTTCCATGCTCTTATCAGGCAAGTTTTATCTCATCAAGAATCTTGAAGATCTTATAACTGTCATTGTGTATCAGGACCGCATCTTCAGGTTCCCAATAAGGGTATATCCTGCTTCCTATTTCCGGCAGTTCCTGTCCCGCAAGCCTTTCGATCTTTAATTCGTTTCCGTTTGGAAGTGATACGATGCACTTCAAAACCGATCCTACATATATGTAGTCCTTTACAATGGCTACCAGTTCGAAGCCCTCATGCGCTTCTTTACTGAATCTCATCTTTTCCGGTCTTACAGAGATGGTTGCGTATTCAAGTATTGAGAAACTGTCATCACACTTAACCTTCACTGCACCGTTCTCAAGAGTTATTGTCGCAATTCCGTCGTTGATACTGGTAACACATCCGTCATAGGTGTTTGTCTCACCTATAAAAGTCGCTACGAATCTGGTGGCGGGATGCTCATAAATCTCTGTCGGAGTATCCAGCTGATCTACTATTCCGTCATGCATGATTGCGATTCTGTCGCTCATTGTAAGGGCTTCTTCCTGATCATGCGTTACATAGATAAAAGTAATGTTCAGCTTCTTCTGAAGTCTTTTCAGTTCAAGCTGCATCTGTTTACGAAGTTTCAGGTCCAATGCACCCAGAGGCTCATCCAGAAGAAGTACTCTGGGACGATTAATAAGAGCTCTTGCTATTGCAACTCTCTGTTTCTGTCCGCCCGAAAGCTGCGCCGGATACCTTTTTTCAAAACCGGTAAGCTGAACCATTTCCATCATTTCCAGTACACGTTCTCTGATCTCTTCCTTTGGAACTTTTTTCATCTTGAGACCGTATGCAATATTGTCGAAAATGGTCTTATGCGGAAATAATGCATATGTCTGAAAAACCGTATTTACGTTTCGTTCGTAAGGCTCCTTCTCCTCTACGGGAGTTCCTTCTACCTTAATTGTTCCTGTGGTCGGTTCTTCAAAACCTGCTATCATCCTGAGTGTTGTGGTCTTACCACATCCGGAAGATCCCAAAAGTGTCAGGAACTCTCCTTCGTTTACCGTCAGATTCAGATCTTTTACCACATGATTTGAACCATATCTTTTATTTACGCCGAGCATTTCTACTATCGTTCCCATACGAACACCTCCGGCTAAAGTGCCTTTACTCCTCTTTCTCCTGTACGGATTCTTACTGCATCTTCTACATTTTTGATAAAGATCTTTCCGTCTCCCACATGATCTGTTGCACATACTTCACAGATATTTGCGATTACGTTCTCTACATCCTTATCATTAACAACGACCTCCACCTTTACCTTGGGAAGTAAATTAATTGTTGTCTTATATCCCTTGATCTCGTTTACCTTTTCTTCCGATCCGCCTTTCTGAGTACCGCATCCCATCACGGTGGAAAGGGTCATACCACCACAATGAACCTTGTCCAGTACTTCCTTGACGTCCTCAAGTTTTTCAGGTCTTATAAAAATGTTTAATTCCTTCATGGCTTATACCTCCTGTTTTTTGTAATAAATAAGCAAGGGCGCTGTAATATTACAGCGCCCTTGCTACAAAAAGCTTCCCTTTCCTTTTATGAGCAATATAGACCTATCCTATCAGTATTTCAACTAATCAAAATAACCGTTTTTATAACACTTTTTAAGTAGTTCTACTCCTTTTCGAGTATCATTTTAAACAATCCTACCCTATTCTTGATACCAAGTTTCCTATAAATGTTCAGAATATGCTTCTTAAGAGTATTCTCCGTAATGACAATCGTCAGTTTTTCTCCTGTATGATCGTTACTCTTCTTCTGCTGGTATAATCTGTATGCCAGATGATCCTTTAAGAGATCAAGAATGAAGATATCATCATAGGCAAAGTCATCCTTTCCTATCGTTCTGTAAAAGGTGACGACTCCCACAAACTCTTTTTTCCTGGCCAAAACCATCTGAAGAGAATAATGCCATTTATTTGCCTTATAGACTTTTTTATAATAATCTTCTTCTACTCTCTTCGAATCGGAGATAATGTCCGTCTCACGATAGATCAGTGTTCTGCCACCATAAAGAATTCCCCTGCTGTAATCAATCTCTTCATATATCATGGACAAATCTTCTTCACAATTATAGAGCACAGGTGAAACAAGCCTGTTCTCCCCGT
>CACZBZ010000055.1 GCA_902779505.1 uncultured Lachnospiraceae bacterium | reverse complement strand
CCACCTCCGGTGGTATATCTGTGCGCACCGAGAAAATCTCGGTGAAAGACCTTAGGCTTCTCCGCCCTCGTCATCGTCACTTTCTTCGGGATCATTTTCCTCGGTTTCGTCAGTATCAAAATCATCTTTTTCTTCCTCCTTTTCATCGTTTCTTACCGTAGGATCCGGTCGCTCTTTCAGAACCGTATTGATCATGTTCTTCACATCTTTAAGTGAAAAAGCGCACGCTATGATCCTGTTCATTTCCTGCTCGCTAAAGTCATAAGCTTCGGGGAAGTATTTCACTACACAACCGCCCATCATATACTTGTGGCGATCCTGAGTCTTTCTGAGCTGCTCTTTTTCCTCACGCACCACCTTGGCAAGCTCCGCATTAGCTCGCTTCACCTTATCCAGTGCCTTCTGTTTTTTAGGTGAAATCTGTTGCTGTTCCATTTGTAAAATCTCCTTTCTTTGTTGTGCCGTTTCCGGCGATTTATGGATAAAAAAAGACGGGGACGAATAATCATTTAAGATCGTTCGCCACCGTCTGTGGTAACAATATTCAGTTTTTCTATGTCATATTAACTTCCAAGATAACGCTCTATCGTTCATCCCGGCGAATTGGAATTTGACGCTCCATCAAACTGAAATTTCACGCAGACTATTCCTATACCGTAATGTCTATTCTGACCGATGATTTCTTCTCACCAAAATGCTTTATTTCGATATCCTTCATTTCCTCTATAACATCTTTTTCAATTTGGTGAACATCACTTAATTGTAAATCTGGCTTCGAATCATTTACTATTTTTGCTGCCTCATCTACTGAAACAGTTGTATCTGCTGTTAACTGTTCAGACATTTCAGTATCGTTTGAATACTCTGCAACCTGCCCCTTTTCTATAGATGTCTCTACAATTTCCTCTTCTGTTGGCAAATCCCTATATTCTGTACTTTTTGCAAATCTTGTGAATGACTCTACAGCTCTAAAAGTATTTCCCATGATACGTTGAGCTTCCTTAAGCTTTTCACTCTTTGGAATATTTGGATTATTCACGATACTTTTTAGTTCTGCCAAATTTCCATTCATCTCATTTACTTGAAGCCTTTGAGCCTCTTCTTTTGTCTTACATCTCTCCAACCTACGCTCATAAGCTTCTTGTTCCATTCTTGCCGCTTTATATTCCATATAGGCTTTAGGGTCTTTCTGACGAATAGCATCTTCTTCGGAAGCTGTTAATTCTTGACCGCTTGCAATCTTGTTATAAATCTGACTATATGCAGAACTTTCTTTGTCTTGCTCAAGTTGCTCTCGGAAATGCTGAATCATGCTTTCTTCCTGACTTGTTACAGTCATACCCTCTTGCTTCTTTACAACATTCCCGGTAGCCTTCTTTTGCTCCCAATCATTTACTAACTGCATCTGATTCACAGCGTTTCGTATTGTACCTGCAATCATAGCATATCTCCAATTCCCGGTTAATGCTACCGATTAAATAGTGATATCAAACTTCATACCCTGTGTTGCCTTTTCTTCTATTATCTTACTCCAATCCAGTTCAGAAATCTTTTCAAGTAATTCTTCTTTTGAATTTGCCTGAATTGTAGTCCGCTTAACAGTTACATCCTTCTTTTCCTGATTTTTCTCCTCTGCACGTTTTTCCTTTAATTCTTCAAGCCGTTCTTTCTGCTTTTCTGTAATCTTCTCCAAATCAGCAAAAAGTGTCATCTTTCCATCATCATCAAAGGACATAGTTAACTTATTTAATACAGTTCCACTATTGTCTGTCGTTCCCCAAGCACGTTCAAACCCAAACTGTTCATTGATTTTATCTGACATCTCAACTGCAGTTTTTACCGTAGACAATTTTTCCCGTGCATATTTCTCATCGGATGCCATTCTTTCAAGTTCAGCACTTGAAAAAACAACTGTAAATTCCTTATCGCTTTGGTCTACTAATCCTCTGAAATCATCTCCTTTATCAGCAATAATAAAATCGAAATCCGCATTATCCTTACGCAATGTTTCCAGATATTTCTGTGCCTTAGAAGATAACTTATCTTCGCTGGATTTTATTTTCTGTGCATTGGGCTGCACATCTTTTGCTTTCTCTGTGTTATTTTGCTTACTAACAGTATTGCTCTTATAATAATCTGTTACCTGTGTTAAATTAGCTGCTCTAATCATGGTATCATCCTCCTTGAAAAAAAATACAGAATTCCATTTCTATATTCACAATATCGGCACTTTATATTCAAAAGTTAATAGTGCGTAAAATTCCGATTTGCTTAACCGTTTATACTGGAAGATAATTATTATCTAGGACCTAAAAATCTATCTCCGTTCAAGTGAATCATATGATCAGGCATATCGGCTATCCAGACCTCTGTCTCCCACGCAAGAGAATCAGCAAACTTTTTATAGGTTGCAAAGTCCAAAAAGGCTGTCACGAAAATCTTCCCCGATTTTACATCTTTGGTCATATCCATAATCTCGAGAATCCTTTTAGGATCCATAGGTCCCACCGATGTAACCGACTCAACAAAATATATCCAATCTTCTTCCTCACGATACAAAACAACATCGGGCATTTTATCGTGAAGCGTTATAGAAAATCCCAGTTTCTTCAGCTTATTAACATTTTTGACCAAATCCTTCTGCGTTGTATCGCCCACATAAAGGCATTCCGAGCCAGGTGCAAAACGTGGTGCAAACTCTTCGATAATCGCCTTCTGAAGTTCATTATGCTTTCCCGTAGAGAACTGAAAATCCAATCCATTTATTTTCACAGGCATCATGGTCATTTTCTTCTTTGAAGCATAAATATCAACCAGCTTCTCATGATATGCAAGAAATCGATTCATCTGCTTTTCCGCACTATTGCTTCCCCATGCCCTAAGAACCTTCAGGGTTTCATCAGTAATACGATATCTATAATTGGGGCTATTGGTTGCTTTACCATTATCTTCTATCAGTGCAGCAGTTCTGAATCTATGCATAGCCTGTTTTCTGAAAGTTTCTCTGCTATTTTCAGCATAAGTTGTTCCATAATGCTGATTGGCAAAGGCTATGATATCATGAATCCTGATCCATTCATTTGTTGCATCTTTCCAGTCACTATCAGGCTTTATCCCTGCCATTGCAAGAATACTCAAAGCACATATATCTGCCTGTTGCGCTTTTGGCATCCCCACGTTCATAAGGAACTCCCTTGCTTCATCAAGTTTAGGCATATGCCACCTCCGTTATAATGCGGTCACAGTTATCCGTAGATAAATCAGCTGTTACAAGCACCCGCTCACCAATTTTTTTTATCATATTTGCTGGCGGCACTGGTATGTTATTTATCTCCGTGCTATTTACCTGCGTACTTCCGTTCAGAATACGATAATACATGTCAAACAAAGTAGAATTGAGCAAAGCATATACGCCATAAGTTGTCTGGGCATCCATTTCGCTACCATCTACCCTGTCTATAAAGTTAATCTTATTCTGTGTTCCTATGAATTTATACTCTTTGAAATCAGCAGGGGAATAAACGCCACATTGGAGACGTCTTCTTTCCTCTTTTGCCGTAAACCTTTTGATAAACACATAATTCTTGTTTTTTTGTATAAGACCCGGCTTTTCATCAATGATCCAATCAAATTCTTTGCCGGACGGCTGATGATTAACCCTACCATCCCTTATATGCTGACTATAAAACAACGGAAGAATATGATCACCCGGCTCTTTTCTCAGTTCATCCCATTGCCTAAAATCTACAACAATGCCAGTTTTCATTTTTAAACCTTCATCTGGCAGAGTTGTATGATATGTATTAATCTTTTTTATGACTTCAATTTCTTCATCACTTGTAGGAAGATAAACATATAAGTCCTCACCAGATACCACTGCATCATAAGGAACCATAAGCTTTGTAATATTAGCAAAATCATTACAACTATTGCTTGATGTAATCAGTACATTCTCCGGCTTGTAATTACTACGTATGACCTTAATGATCATCGTCTCCTGTAATACTTCCTCAGCATTAAAGACTTTATCTCTGCTCACAAAAAGATGTATCTGTTCAATTTTTCCCACCGAAAGCAGGTACTCTCTAAATGCCTTAAAGTAAGCTCCCGATGTCCAACTTCGTGGAATAATATAAACCATTTCTGCTTCATTCTTAAGATTAAACAAAGACATGGCAGCAAACAGAAAATATAGGTTTGGTGCGCCATGCACAACCTTCGGCATTGACATTGCCGCCGGATGATCTCTCATGACTCTTAAATATGGGGGATTCGCTATGATATAATCATATTTAAGCGGATCCTCATTTGCCAAGAGATTTTCCTCAAAATCATTACTTTGGGAAAGTATATAATCTTCCTCCAAAACCCGATATTCTATACGTCCTGGATATTCGCTTTTAGCATATTCAAGATTGCTTTTAAGCACCGGCAATACTTCCGGATCCGTTTCATAACAGGTCAAAGATGCATTAATATCCGATGATAAACTCATGAGCCTTTCAAGAAAAGCTATAGATAGTATCCCAGTACCTGCTCCTGGATCAAGTACCGATACACTTCCTTCACAATCACTCAAATCAAACATATCTGCCATAAACATGGCTGTTTCAGCGGATGTAAAGAACTGCCCTTTCTTTTTTCTCTTACTTTTAGGCATATCCTCAAGAAAACTCATAGTCTGTTTTATAACATAATCCAACATATTCTTTCCTCGCATTTTATCCTGTCGCTTATTCTGCACCAGTAAATGAAGTATCTTTGCTAAGTTCAAACAACTCATTTATGGGACAATCAAACAATCTGCAAAGCCGATCAACGGTCTCATAATCAATCCGTGTTGCCTTATCATTATATAGACATGATACCGTGTTTCTCGATAAACCTGTCTTTTCATGAACATCTTGTATGGAATATCGTTTCTTACCCATTAGTGTAGATAAAGTACAATGCAATGCCATATGCGCTCCTTTTTGCACCCTTTTGCAGTTCACTCAACGCATTATATTGTATCATGTTAAGTTGTTATTGTAAACTACATCCTTGTTATTCTGTAAACTATATTTACTATGCTTTTCTCACTTTGATGACTCTTTGAAGATTTTGAGATTTTTTATTCGTTTCCTTGCTGCATCCCTCTGTTCCTCGGATAGTTTTCTCGGCTTACGATAAGTAATGGCAGATTTAGGCATCTCATAGGTCTTGTCGATATCTGTTTCACCTATGCACTTGAAGGTGTCTGGATACTCGATAACTAACGTATCAACTTTTCTCATAACGGCAGGATCCCGTGTGTAAAGTGTTGCCATTTTCTCATCAGCATTGAAATTGATAATAGTTTCCTGTTCATATCGTGTCAGCTTCATTCTCTGTTAGGCTCCTTTCTCGCGCACACGCGCGTATATCTCGTCTCCCTTTTAGGGGAACGTGCGCAGCCGTTCCCCTAAAAGGGAGACGGACGGATGGGATAGGATAGGATGGATGATGATGGTATATCTTTCTTTTATCTTTTCTTTGCTTCTTTCTTTTCGTTTTTCTTTCTAAGGGGGAAGAGGAAGAAGGAAGGCAGGGAAGGGAAGGCTCCCTTTCGGGTATGTCCGACATACCACTTATCCACATTTCGACATACCAAAAGGCACCCTCGGGGATCTGTATCTCTACTGATCTCTTTGGATGCCTTTTCTTGTTCAGTACGCTCGATAATTATCGTATGGATTTAGGCTCTCGGTCTGCTTGCCGACACTAATATGGGTTCGGCATCTTCCGTTCCGTTCTTTGCGTTAATTACCGTTGTACCGGCAATATGATAAATCCCTGCTTGTATATCCTCCCAGCGTCTTGTCTTTCGTCTGTCCTCACGCTGCTGTGCCCTGCGCCGTGCCACCTGCTTGTTGTAGTTAGCATCCCTACCCTCGGCTTTGCGGATCATATACTGCTGATGGCGCTTATCCTTCAAGGCTTCTTTTCTCGCAAGTTCAGCCTTTTCTTCCTCGGTAAGCTCCGGCTCCTTCATGGTGGACGGCTTATATTCACCGATAAAGTTAAAATAGATTTCAAGCTTCTGTGTGGTCTGTACACTGCACTTCCGATCACGCTCATGCACAACAATCTTATCCACGAATTCATTGATTATTATCGGGGTTAGTACCGTGAAGTCTGCATATCTGTCTACAAGCTTGATGAATTTACTTGCTGACCGGACTTCTTTCTTTTCATCTGCGATAGTTACCCTTAAGTCTCTGACTCTCTGTTTAAGTGCGTTCTGCTCTTCTTGATACTTGTTATACAGTGCTGTGTATCGCTCTGCATTCAGCTTCCCAAGCGCCTGATCCTCATAGATCTTCATGATCAGAGTTTCAAGTTCATCAATACGCTTCTCCGCTGTTTCAATCTCCAACATCGCCCCGCTATGATCTGCCTCTTTCTGCTCCCCGACTACGGACTCGATCTCCGCTACAAGACTCGATCTCCGCTACAAATGCCTCTCTGTCAAAGTTCGCATAGTCGATGATGCCTTTAATGGTCTTAGAAAGTATCTGCATCACATCATCAGCCTTTATCCTATGAGGTGAAGCACACCTGTCTGTATCTTTCGCTTTGTTATATCTGCCACAAGTGAAGTACGCTTCTCTTTTCCCGTTATTTACCCTGTGAACATAAAGCGTATGACCGCAATCGGCACAATACAAAATGCCTGTAAGCGGATGCGCCTCTCCCCATCCGTCCGGATATCTCTTAACTCTGCTCCTTATCCTCTGGACGTTATCAAAGGTCTCTTGATCAACGATCGGCTCTTGCGTATTCTTGAAAATCTGCCACTCGGATTTATCAACGTAATGGCTCTTTTTATCCTTAAAGTGCTTTCTTGTCTTGAAGTTTACTGTGTGACCAAGGTACTCCGGCTTTGCAAGTATGCCCGCTATGGTTGAGCTTGTCCATCTGTACGGATCCTTGATCTCTCTGTTCTGCCACAAGCCAAGTCCCTGCTTTTTCTGATGCACCGCAGGGATCTCTATCTTCTCGCTCTCAAATATCTTGCATATCTGATAAGGTCCCTTGCCTTCAAGTGTCAGACGGAACATCCGTCTTACTATCTCGGCAGCCTCTTCATCCACGATCCAATGGTTCTTATCATTCGGATCCTTGATA
>CACZBZ010000054.1 GCA_902779505.1 uncultured Lachnospiraceae bacterium | reverse complement strand
ATCAATACAAAAGACAATACCCCTGCGGTGATACATTTTGACATAGTAAAAGGAGACAGCCTTGAACTGACACTGGCACCGAAAGGATTCGGTTCCGAAAATATGAGCAGAATCTTTATGCTTAAGCCGGCTGACGGAATAGAGGGAGTAAAAAATGCCATACTGACAGCAGTTAAGGATGCAGGTCCCAATGCCTGTCCGCCCATGGTAGTGGGTGTCGGTATAGGCGGAACTTTTGAAAAGAGTGCCCTTATGGCAAAGGAAGCTCTTACAAGACCGGTTGACAAGAAGTCCGACCTGGAATGGGTAAGAGAGCTGGAAGAAGAAATGCTTGAGAAGATCAATAAGACGGGAATAGGTCCCGGTGGTCTTGGAGGCAGTACAACTGCCCTTGCTGTTAATATCAATACTTACGCAACTCATATTGCAGGCCTTCCCGTGGCAGTTAATATATGCTGCCATGTTAACCGACATGCGGTGAGAAAGCTGTAGATGAGACATAAAAATATCAATCCAGGGCAGGAGGATAAGAATGGACAAGCATATTACGGCCCCGTTAAAAGAAGAGGATATTAAGGATCTTCACAGCGGAGACTATGTATATATAACAGGAACAATATATGTAGCAAGAGATGCGGCTCATAAAAGAATGGACGATCTTCTTAAGGAAGGAAAAGAACTTCCCATAGATCTTAAGGATAATGTCATATATTATATGGGTCCTTCACCGGCGAGAGAAGGAAGACCCATCGGTTCAGCCGGTCCCACAACTGCAAGCAGAATGGATAAATACGCACCAAAACTTCTTGACCTTGGTCTTAAGGGAATGATCGGAAAGGGAAAAAGAAGCAAAGAGGTGCTTGATGCCATAGTAAGAAATGGATGCGTTTATTTTGCGGCCATAGGCGGAGCCGGAGCAATTCTCAGCAAAGCTATTGTAAAAAGTGAAGTGGTGGCCTATGAAGA
Organism: uncultured Lachnospiraceae bacterium; assembly: GCA_902779505.1. Taxonomy (GTDB): domain Bacteria; phylum Bacillota; class Clostridia; order Lachnospirales; family Lachnospiraceae; genus Colinaster. Next base: position 4,753 of record CACZBZ010000054.1, on the reverse strand, counting down.
TTTGGGAACTGAAGCAATCAGAAAGCTGGAAGTTGTGGACTTTCCATGTATAGTAATAATAGATAAAGACGGAAATAATCTGTATGAGACTTCTATAAAGGAATATTGTGAAGAATAGAAGGGAGAACAGCTATGTATTATGCTTTTGATCCTACAATGATATTACTTATAATAGGCGCTGTACTGACCCTGATAGCCCAGGGTATGGTAAGCAGTGCATTTAACAGATATTCAAAAGTCGGCGGAAAAAGAGGCTACACGGGAGCGGAAGTTGCCGAGATGATATTACGTACAAATGGTGTAAACAACGTGAGTGTACAGGGAATCCCGGGCAAGCTTACAGATCATTACGACCCCAGATCCAAATCAGTTAATCTGTCAGAGACTGTATACGGATCGACTTCTATTGCGGCGGTCGCTGTGGCTGCTCACGAATGTGGCCACGCCATACAGCATAATGTGGGATATTTTCCCTTAAACTTCAGATCAAGTCTGGTACCTCTTGCCAATATAGGATCAAAGTTAGGGATTCCCATAGTGATACTTGGATGGATGTTGGGACTGGAATTCCCTCTTGCCAACGGATCATATTTTTCGCTGGCAGAAATAGGTATATGGATATTTGCAATTGCCGTATTATTCCAATTTGTTACTTTACCTGTGGAATTCAACGCATCGGCAAGAGCTCTGAGAATCCTTTCCCAAAGCGATATGCTTGAGAAAAGTGAAATGGGAATGGCAAGAAAAGTGCTCTTTGCCGCAGCCCTTACTTATGTTGCTGCTGCAGCATCTTCGGTGCTTCAGCTTATACGACTCATACTCCTGAACGGCAACAGAAAAGGAAGAAGATAAGTGGAGTATTACTCGGTTAATCAGTATCTCAGAGATACTTTTGGTCAGAAAGTATATAAGATAGCCCTTGATGGAGGATTCACTTGTCCGACGAGAGACGGAAGTCTGGCCAGGGGAGGCTGCATATTTTGCTCAGCCGAAGGAAGCGGTGACTTTGCTCAGAAGGTAAAGCCGGGAGATGTTGATGCTCAGATAGAGAAAGCCAAGAAAAGAGTTGAGGCCAAGATATCCGGGGATGGCAAATATATTGCATATTTCCAGTCATTTACAGGAACATACGGACCTGTTGAATATATGAAGAGCCTGTATAATGAGGCAATAAGCAATCCGGATGTAGTTGCACTCTCCATAGCCACAAGGCCGGATTGTCTTCCGGATGAAGTGCTTGATATGTTGAGTGAGCTTAACAGGAAAAAGCCTGTATGGATTGAACTTGGTCTTCAGACGATACACAAAAAGACCGCTGATTATATAAGAAGAGGATATGAACTTGAAGTATACGATGAAGCGGTTAAGAAGCTTAAAAATATCGGAATAGCTCAAATAATAGTTCATGTGATACTGGGACTGCCCGGAGAAACGGAAGATATGATGCTGTCTACGGTGAAATATGTGGCAGACAGTGGTGCGAACGGAATTAAGCTGCAGCTTTTGCATGTTCTGAAAGGAACCAATCTGGAAAAAGAGTATTTGGCCGGTAAGTTTCAGGTCATGACTATGGAAGAATATGTAAAACTGGTGCGAAAATGTCTGGAGATCATACCGAGAGATATGGTGGTTCACAGACTCACGGGAGACGGCGACAAGAGAATTCTTGTGGCACCCGAATGGAGCGGGGATAAGAAGAGAGTGCTCAATGCTCTGAATTACGAACTGAGGCAATAATAGCGCTGCCGTTGGTTTTAAGCCAATTGCGGCGTTTTTTATAATCAGGCAAAACCGATGCCACGTGGTTCCAGAAGGTTCGGGAATGATTCAGCTCAAGGATATGGCACAACTCGTGCACAATTACATAATCCAGCACCGGCTCGGGAACAAGCATTAAGAGACAGTTGAAGTTAAGATTATGATCAAAGGAGCAGCTTCCCCAGACGGTCTTCTGGCAGCGAATGGTGATGCGTCCGTAGTTTACACCTATGATATCCGCATAGTATTCCACACGGGGAGGAATGATCGCAGCGGCTTTTTTCTTAAGGGCACGGACTTCGTCAAGAGAGATGGGCTTTATATTTTTCTGCTCTTCCTGTTTTTTGGATACTTTTGCGATTGATTTCCTTATCCAGCCTTCTCTTTCTTTGACAAATTTGTCGATATCTCTGTCCTTAACCCAGTAAGGTGCACGAAGGATTATCTGAAGGTCGGGAGTTACTTCCAGGGACAGTGTCTTTCTTTTGCTTCTGATTATTTTTACCTCGTATTCCATACATATATTATATACGTATAACAAAAAAATACACGTTATGATATAATCGACCTAGAAAAAAAGAGGTGAGATATAAATGAAATTATCCGAAATACTTAATAAAGGAAAAGTAACCTTATCTTTTGAGGTGTTTCCGCCAAAGCAGACATCCAATTACGAAAATGTGTACAATGCAGCAATGGGCGTTGCAGCTTTAAAACCGGATTACATGAGCGTAACATATGGGGCCGGTGGAAGTTCAAGAGCCAATACATTTAAAATTGCTGAAGATATACAGAATAAATACGGTGTAACAACCATCGCTCATCTTACTTGTGTTAATTCAAGAAAAGAAGATATTAAAGGCGTTCTTGAAGAGATAAAGGCTGCAGGAATTAAAAACATACTTGCGCTCAGAGGAGATAAGCCAAAGGATTTCGAAGGCGATCCTTTTATAGATTTTCATTATGCAAGTGAACTTGTAAGTGAAATAAGAGAAAGCTACGGAGATTATTTCTGTATCGGAGGTGCCTGCTATCCCGAAGGACATCCGGATGCAACCAACAAGACAGAAGATATAGATAATCTTAAGAAAAAAGTTGAGATGGGAATGGATTTCCTGACGACCCAGATGTTTTTCGACAATAACATCTACTATAACTTCTTATATAAAGTAAGGGATAAAGGAATCACGGTTCCGATCATACCGGGTATAATGCCGATAACAAGAGCCGGACAGGTGGAAAACGCAATAAGAATGTCAGGAAGCAATGTACCGGAAAGGTTCAGGAACCTTGTGGATCATTTCGGAACCAATCCCGCCGCCATGCAGCAGGCCGGTATCGCTTATGCGACAGATCAGATAATCGATCTTATAGCCAATGGCGTGGAGCACATACATGTGTACAGCATGAATAAGCCGGAAGTGGCTGAAGGAATACAGAAGAATCTTTCGGAGATTTTGAAGTAGATATGATATTTTAAATACCGCGATAATCAAACTCAGGAATGAAACTGCATTCCTGAGTTTTTCCGTCCTGGAAAAAGCCGTTTATGATTCCTATATCTATAGCGTAATTAAGTACCTTATTATATTCGCGGTCAGTTACCTTTCTGTTTATCTCAGGATAATTCTCCACATGAGGAAGAGGGGTATACTGGTTCATTATACTTATATAGACATGATTACCGTATCTTTCGTGGAGATGAGACAGGACCTTGCAGCTGTCTTTGGTATGTCCCGGCAAAATCATATGTCTTATAATAACTCCCTTTTTTATTAAGCCATCTTCAAAGACGGGGTCGCCTAGCTGATTAAGCATCTCATCAATGGCTTCAGTGGCGATATCTTTGTATCCGCGCGCATTGGAATAGGTGTCGGCAAGATTATCATCGAAATACTTGAAATCCGGAAGATAGATATCAATAAGCCCTTTCATTGACTTAAGTGAAGAAGCTTTTACATAGGAAGAAGTATTATAGACCACGGGAATGTTTAATCCCGATGATTTAGCCTTAAGCAAGGCTTCCTTTATGGGAATAAGATAATGGTCGGGAGTAACAAGGTTGATATTATGAGCATTCTCAGCCTGCAATTCCAGCATTATCTCAGATAGCCTCTTAACAGTTACTTCTTTTCCTATGGAAGAATCGGCAATGTTATGGTTTTGGCAGAATACACAGCGCATATTACAGCCTGAAAAGAAGATTGTGCCGGATCCATGCTCGCCACTGATACAAGGCTCTTCCCACATATGAAGAGAAGCCCTTGCAAGCCTGAGGTTATCGGGGGAATTGCAAAAGCCGCGGGAAAGAGATCTGTCAATATTACAGTTACGGGGACAAAGATTACATATACTCATAGGGCTATTTTATCACGCTTGTGATATGCAGGAATAATAATCCAAATATTGTGTTTCTTCTATATAAAATATACTAGATTTTGTAATAGAAAAATAAGGGGAAAAATAAGATAAAAAAAGGACCAAAAAGCAATTGACATTAACTTTTTAGGTGGTTATAATAACATTTGCGTCACCTCGTGTGGCGTGCAACTGAATAATATTTGGTAGTGGTAGAATTCAGTTTATGGAGAAATACTCAAGAGGCTGAAGAGGCGCCCCTGCTAAGGGTGTAGGTCGTTCACGCGGCGCGAGGGTTCAAATCCCTCTTTCTCCGTTAGCACTATCAAAAAATTATTTTGATAAAGTCTTGACTTGGCTTATAACCCATGATATTATGTATGAGTTGCGCCAAGAAGACGCAACATTTTTCAAGTCTGATGATTTGAGAAGAGAACCTTGAAAACTTAACAGCAATGCAACCCTGAACAATTCCAAAAAGGGCTTCCAAACTCTGTGAGGAAGACCTAAAAGAATAATTCAGAGAACAAATCCTTTAAACAAGGTAAAGAAGGAAAGAAAAGCTAACGTTTTTCTTGACGGAAAAAACTTTTAACATGAGAGTTTGATCCTGGCTCAGGATGAACGCTGGCGGCGT
>CACZBZ010000053.1 GCA_902779505.1 uncultured Lachnospiraceae bacterium | reverse complement strand
CAGCGTATCCTACATAATCAACGACAGAGAAGAACTTGTGGTATCAACCGACAAAGCTTTGTCCGGAACCTACAGACTAAGATACTCCGCCATAAGAGACTCATTACTTGCCTCCAACTCCTTTGTTGAAAGGGAGATAGCAGGTGTACCTGTATATGTAGCCTTTTATATGATAGAAAAACCGGGATGGTTCATGGTTAATGTCATCCCCAAGGCTCCGGTTACTGCCATAGCCGACCACTGGATGATCAATTTTCTGGGAATATGTCTGCTTAGTCTTATGCTGGCAACCACTATAGGTATAACTGTTTCCAGGTCGGTAACAAAACGAATAGCGGCAGTGTCCAAACAGATGGCAAGGATTCATGACGGCCCACCCGTCGCAATGGAGGAGTCCTATCTTAATGATGAGGTAGGAGACCTGATCCGAACATACAATTATATGACCGAGGAGATGAATAATCTCATTGAGGAAAAAGAGGAGACGGCTCAGGAATTGCGATTTGCCGAGTTCAACGCTCTGCAGGCACAGATCAACCCCCACTTCTTATACAACACGATGGACATGATCAACTGGATGTCTCTTCAGGGTAAGAACGAAGAGGTAAGTGAAGTAGTACAGAATCTTTCCAAGTTCTACAAACTGACTTTAAGCAGAAAGAAAGACTATTCTACGATAGCCGACGAGCTGGAGCATGCCGAAGTATATGTGGAACTGCAGAACATGAGATTCAACGATGCAATAGAATTCGTTGTTGATGTTCCGGATGAACTGACTCAGTGCAGAATACCCAAACTTACTTTTCAGCCTATTCTGGAAAATGCTATACTTCACGGAATACTGGAGACAGAAGCAAAAGTCGGAACCATTGTGTTGACGGTATGGGCAGAAGGAGACGATATAAAGATACTCATCTCCGAAGCAGATTCTTTCCGAAGAAAGAATAAAGCCTACCAGTTCAAGAGGTGCAAATGTTGCGGTAGTTAACATACACAGAAGACTGCAACTCTTATACGGAGAGAAGTATGGTCTGTCCTATGAAAGCAGTCCCGGAAAGGGCTGTGAAGTAACCATCCTGATTCCCAGAGATATGGGAGATTACAGTTACAAAGAAACATAAAGAAAAACATTTCAATAAGGAACGTCTAAACAAAAATAAATGTTTGGGCGTTCTTTTTTAGTTCACATTCTGTTAAATATTCCGAAATATTTTCCCCGTCATCAAAAAAAATTACCGTTTTTTATGGACAAAAGGATTTGTAGAATTAAATTAGAGATTTAGAAAAGGAGGACAGAAGCGTGTCTGAATACGTACTGGAATTAAAAGGTATAACGAAGATATTTCCCGGTGTTAAAGCTTTGAATAAAGTTCATTTTCAGCTCTTGCCCGGAGAAGTTCACGCGCTTATGGGAGAGAACGGTGCCGGAAAGTCTACATTCATCAAAGTAATCACCGGTGTTCATAAGGCTGAAGAAGGTGAAATGTTCTTAAATGGTGAAAAAGTAGATTTTAAAGGACCGAAAGATGCGGCAGCAGCAGGTATCGCAGCCGTGTATCAGCATCCCACTTCTTACCCTGATCTTACGGTAACAGAAAACATCTTTATGAACCACGAGATTAAGAAGAAGGGTGTTCTTCAGTGGAAAGAGATGAATAAGAAGGCTCAGGAATATCTTGATGAGCTGGATGCAGGATTCAAGTCCACAGCGGAGATGGGTACACTTTCTGTAGCCGAGCAGCAGATGGTTGAGATTGCAAAGGCTGTATCCACCAATGCACAGATCATCATTCTTGATGAGCCTACAGCAGCACTTACTGCCAATGAATCTCAGAAGCTCTACACAATCGTAGATAAACTCAGAGATGACGGCAAGTCAATCATATTCATATCTCACAGATTTGAAGATATGTACAGACTGGCAACAAGAGTTACGGTATTCCGTGATTCACAATATATAGGAACATATGACGTTGATAAGATCACAAACGCCGATCTGATAAAAGCCATGGTTGGTCGTGAAATCTCGGATATGTATCCCAAGACAGAGATTACACCCGGAGAAGAGGTCTTCAGAATAGAAAAGGCTTCAAGAACCGGATATTTCAAAGATGTATCTTTGAGTGTTAAGGCCGGCGAGATTGTCGGACTTACAGGACTTGTAGGTGCCGGACGTACAGAAGTAATGGAAGCTGTGTGCGGTATCACAAAACTTGAGGAAGGAAAGGTATTCCTTCAGGGAAAAGAAGTTAATATTAAAAATCCTACCGATTCAAGGGATCTGGGTATAGTACTTCTTCCTGAGGACAGACAGAAGACCGGACTTATTCTTTCATGGGGTCTCGGACGTAATGTTACACTTCCCATTCTGAAGAAGTTTATCAAGAAAAACGGATTTATAGATGAGAAGGCTGAGAGAGAAACAGCCAAGAAGTTCTTGGAGGATGTGGATACAAAGGCTATATCGGTATTCGATCTGGGAAGTTCGCTTTCAGGAGGTAATCAGCAGAAGGTCGTTGTTGCAAAGGCGCTTGCACAGGATCAGATGAAAGTGGTTATCATGGATGAACCTACAAAGGGTGTTGACGTAGGTGCCAAAGCAGAGATATACGCTATCATGGACGATCTTGCCAAGCAGGGTTACGGAATCATAATGATATCTTCGGAAATGCCGGAAATCCTCGGTATGGCAGACAGAATATATGTTATGTGCAACGGACGAATAACAGGAGAGCTTAACAGGAACGAGGCAACACAGGAAGTAATCCTTGAGCTTTCGATGGAAAAATCAGACAAGGGGGCAGAGGTGTAAATGGAAAAGAAATCTTTACTGAAAAAAATCACAGGCTCCCGTGAAGCCAGTCTGGTAATCGTACTTGCAGTACTTCTGGTTATCGTTACAATACTTAATCCGGCATTTATGACTGCCAACAATATCCTTGAGATATTGAAGAACAATTCAATTACACTTATTCTTACACTTGGTATGTTGTGCGTACTTCTTGTAGGAGGTATCGATATATCAATCGCTTCAACACTTGCTTTTGCAGGTATGAGCGTCGGACTTTTGATAAAGTACGGATTCTTAAGCAGCACATTTTTGGGTTTTGTAATAGCAATAGCAATCGGAGCTCTGTGCGGACTCATAATTGGCGTGATAATCGGTTACGGAAAGGTAACCCCAATTATCGCAACAATGGGTGGTATGTACATATTCAGAGCCTTGGCATATCTGGTTGGTAACAGCCAGTGGGCAGGTGCAGACGCACTTGGCAGCTTTAAAAATTTCGCACTTGAAAAGTTCCTTGGACTTAACAAGGTAATATGGGTCGTAATAATATGTTACGTTATCTTTTTCCTCCTTCTTAAATGGACAAAGTTCGGACGTAACATATACGCAGTAGGATCCAACACCGAGGCCGCAGAGATCTCCGGAATTAATGTGGCAAATGTGAAGGTAGCGGTATACGTTATTATGGGTACCCTGTCAGGTCTCTGCGGAGCACTTGCAACATCTATATATGCTTCAGCTCAGCCCAACATGCAGGACGGAAAAGAAATGGACGTTATCGCAGCCTGCGTTATCGGCGGCGTATCCATGAGCGGTGGTAGAGGATCTGTTCCGGGTGCGTTGCTCGGTGCACTTATTCTTGCCGTAATAGGAAAAGCACTTCCTCTTGTAGGAATTGATGCGATAGCACAGAACACGGTTAAAGGTGTGCTGATCGTAGCAGTTATCATTCTTAACGTAATTACTCAGCGTACGCTGGATCGTAAGAATCTTGAAAGGAGGGAGATGTAATCATGGCAGGTAAGTCAGGAAGAGAGATTAACGCAACCCCTCAAAACACCTTAAAAAAATCAATACTCAGCTGGGAAGGTATACTGGTAATAATATTCCTGGCAGTTTTAGTTCTTTGCAGAATACTGTCACCGAATTACACGCTGAACAATGTTCTTCGTGAAATGCCAAAATACTTAAGTGAGATATTCCTATTCTTCCCCATGGCATATATTCTTATGCTGGGAGAAATTGATATATCCGTAGGCTCAATCGTTTGTTTATCGGCTACAGCAGGATGTCTTGCATCTAATGCAGGCACACCGTTCCCCCTAGTAATCCTTATTATGCTGTTGGTCGGTGGATTATGCGGAGTAGTTAACGGATTGATTATTACTCGATTCCCGGAACTCCCTTCGATGATCGTTACCTTGGGTACACAGATCATCTTCCGAGGAATCGCAGAAATCGTACTTGGAAACGGAGGATCCGTATCGGTAACCGATTCGGCTTCATTCAGAGCAATATCGAAAAGAGTGGGACCTTTCCCTTATATGTTCTTCTTAGTTGTCATCTGTGCAGTGGTATTTGTCATTGTATCGGTAAAGATGAAGTTCGGTAGAGAACTGATGGCAATAGGAAGTAACAGAAGGACATCACTTTACTCAGGTATTAAAGTTAAGGCGACAATCTTCAAGGCATATGTGATCATGGGTGTGTTCTCGGGCCTTGCGGCATTGTTCTTAACAGCGGCTTCATACGGAGCTAATACAACAACCGGCGACGGATTCGAGATGGATGCCATAGCAATGGCAGTATTCGGCGGAATCGCAACAACCGGTGGTAAAGGAAAGATGATCGGCGGTATAATCGCAGCGTTCATAATCGTTTGTCTCAGAATCGGTCTCGGACAGATCAATATGAACTCACAGCTTATACTTCTTATCATCGGAATACTGCTTATAGCAGCAGTTATACTGCCTAATATTTCAGCATCATTCAAGGCAGCAAAAAAGAAGAAGTCACAGGCGTAACTATTAATGATATCTGGCGCAGAAGGCGCATGATATATAAACAAAAAACTACTTTTAGGAGGAAAAAAATGAAGAAGAGAATTTTAGGTTTAGTTCTTAGCGTAGCTATGGTTGCTTCACTTCTTGCAGGTTGCGGAAGCTCATCAGAAGCACCTGCTGCAGATACAGCAGCAGCTACAACAGACACAGCAGCTGCAGATACAGATGCAGCAGCTACAACAGATGGTGGTTCAGCAGCAGGAAAGACATATGCAATCGTTCCTAAGTCAGCTGGTAATCCATACAATGAGAAGGAAGTTGAAGGTTTCACAAAGATCATCGAGGCTAACGGTGGTACAGTAGTTGTTAACTACCCTGAAGATGCTACAGCTGACGCTCAGATCACAGTTATCAACTCACTCATCTCCCAGGGTGTTGATTCAATTGCAGTAGCAGCTAACGATGCTAACGCTCTTTCAGCAGTTCTTCAGGACGCTATGGACGCAGGTATCAAGGTTTCTACACTTGACTCTGATGCAGTAGGTGAAGCTCGTATGACATTTGCTAACCAGGCAGGTGTTACACAGGTTGCTCAGGCACTCTGTGATGCAGTTCTTGATATTTCAGGTGGTGAAGGACAGTGGGCTATCGTATCAGCTTCTTCACAGGCAACAAACCAGAACGCTTGGATTGATGCTATGAAGGAGATCATGGCTGCAGATGCAAAGTATGCTAATCTTGAGCTTGTTGATATACAGTATGGTGATGACGAGCCCGAACTTTCTACAACAGTTACACAGGCTCTTCTTACAAACTACCCTGACCTTAAGGTTATCTGTGCTCCTACAACTGTAGGTATCGCAGCAGCTGCTAAGGTTCTTCAGGATGCAGGCTCTTCTTGCAAGCTTACAGGACTTGGACTTCCTTCAGAAATGGCTGAGTACATTGGCGCAGACGATGCACATTCTTGCCCTTACATGTTCCTTTGGAATCCAATCGAACTTGGTGAGCTTTCAGCTTACATCTCAATGGCACTTGTAGACGGAACAATCACAGGTGCTTCAGGAGAGACATTCGAAGCTCCTGAACTTGGTGTAACATACACAATCACAGATCAGGATGGCGGTGCTACAGAAGTAATCCTTGGTGCACCTTTCGCATTCACACCTGAGAACATTGAAGAGTGGAAAGTTATCTACTAAGATTTTGTTATTAACTACTTAACGAGGAGGCTTCCCTTTTGGGAAGCCTTTTCACTTAAGAACTATGAAACTACAGGAGGAACAAAATGGAGAGATATGCATGGAAGGCTATAGTACTCGACGGCAAGCTGGAAGAGTACAAAAAAAGACATGACAATATCTGGCCGGAGATGGTAGAAGTCTTAAGAAAAGCGGGTATTCGCAACTATACTATCTGGAATGTGGGAAACGAACTGTTCGGATATTATGAGTGCGACAGTGTCGAAGAGGCCGCAAAGGTACAGGCAGAAAGTCCTGTTGTCGACAAATGGAATGAATATATGAAGGATGTCATGGTAATGGAGATGGATCCCGAGACAGGAGCTCAGCCCCTTATGAAGCAGATGTTCTTCCTTGAATAAAAGAAAAAAGAATGCTACACTGAAGCCGTCAGTGTGGCATTCTTTTATGTAAAAAAGACTGAAAAGTCAGGAGCAAAGAAATGGAACTTGTAAAGAAATTCGGAAAACGAACATTACGCAGCATACCGGTAATCGAGTGCTGTATGCCAATACAAAAGAACTGCCCTTTGTATACGGAGAGTTTTCAAAGGACCTTACAATTCTTGCTGTCGGAATAACAGTTGCAGCATCCTTAATAATTTCTTTTCTTCCCGATATCATTCACAGATGGCTGTTAACAGCCTTGTTTGGAATAGACCTGGGAGCATACGTACAGTATATGTTCCTTAATAAAGGAATAGATCTCATGGGACAGAATCCCCTGGGATATAATCCTCCGACCAACAAAATAGTTACAAATATAATAATCTGGATTGTTATTCTGATAGTTGTGATTGCACTTGAAATAATTACAAAAAAAGGAAAGGTTGCTCTTTGCGGAGCCTTATTCATATTTGCAATCCAGGGTGTGGCAATGGTGAGCATCATCATGGGTGCGGATGATGCATTCTTCGAATATCCGGCAACGGAATATCATCTTTCGGGAGAAGAGCAGTATACCGTATCAAGCGATGAGAATATCATACTCTTTGTTGTGGACTGCTTCAGCAACAGAGATCTGAACAATGCACTGGCAGTTAAGCCCGATGCAATTGATATGCTTAATGATTTCACAAGATATACCAACGAAGACGCCGTATATCTTGGAACATTTCCCTCTCTTGACCATATGCTGACAACAGAAGAAGTTGATTTCGACAAGAAGATCAATGACTGGACGAAGTCGGTATGGACAAGTGACAATTGCAATTATTTTTACAAGGGTATGAAAGATGCGGGGTATGAGTGCAACCTCTATACGCCGGACCTTACCATACTGTGCGCTGAGAATAGCCCCGAAGACCTTCTTGCGGATAAATGGGACAACTTTACAAATGCACCTCTCAGAAGAGAAGTGGATAAAAAGGCCATAAAAAACGGAGTGCTGAAAATGGCTGCATATCGTATCGCTCCGGAGTTCCTTAAGGGAAGGTACTATGTAACAATGAGCGATTATATAGATACCGTAAAGATTCTGGATGATCCGCTCATGCACGAGAATTACGATTTTAACAGCAAGCTGTTGGAGAATGAACTTGTTACAAAAGATGACAAGAAGATGTTTATAGTGCAGCATCTCATGGGAACACATCTTTTTAAGAATGACGA
>CACZBZ010000052.1 GCA_902779505.1 uncultured Lachnospiraceae bacterium | reverse complement strand
ATCCGGTCCGATATAAACAGTATCGCCAGTTTCTTTAATGACGTATTCATCTCCGACATATTGCTTTAGGTATCTTTCGACGCCTTCCCAGTCTATCTTTCTTTTTCCACTGAACTCTATTTTATTGATTTCAACGACTTTCTTACCATTTATATCTATGATATTAACATTATCAGACATTCTTCTCCCCCTATATCAATATTTGGAGAAAAAGAATTTCTCCCAGTTCATTAACACCTAAACCATAGGCTCCTTACCTGCATTATTTTTTTGTGGGAATATTGCTTGACATCCGTTATGATCAGAAGTAACATCACTTGTATGAAAGAAATGTGGTTTTGTGCCGTACGGCTATATGCATAAGCGGGGTACTACGTTTCTTTTTTTACTTTATCGCTTACACTGTTATTACAGCTATTCGCCCGCACTGCGTTTCTATAATTTTAACACGCTTTGTGTATATTGGCAAGATATAAATGATATTACGACAGATAGTGCCTTATCCACATCCTCCTCATTTCTTTGAAATTATGACTATTCCCCCTTCACAACCGGCCCAAGAGCACAAAAAAGCAATAATTCCTTCGCAAGAAGCCGAAATTATGGCTTCGACCTTGGAATTATTGCTTTTCAACACCTCAATATAGCCAAAATAGCACTAACAGCGCCGCCAGGCGCCTCGCCTAGCTTGCTAGCTAGCGCCAACCAGCCTCTACACCAGCTCCGCGATCTCGTAGATCAGGCGCTCGGTCTTCTCCCAGCCCAGGCAGGGATCGGTAATGGACTTGCCGTAGACGCCGCCGTTCACGGGCTGGCAGCCGTCTTCTATGTAGCTCTCCACCATGAAACCCTTTAAGATAGAGCCAATCTCAGCGCTCTGCCTAGCGGAGTTCAAGACTTCCTTGATGATACGGGGCTGATCGAAAGGATTTTTGGCGGAATTGGCATGATTGGTGTCGATAATGACCGCCGGATTGACCAGTTCCTTCTCGTCATAGGCATGGCAAAGTCTTAAGAGATCCTCAAAATGATAATTGGGCTGAGCCTCTCCATGCTTGTTGGTATAGCCACGAAGAATGGCATGAGCATGAGGGTTGCCCTGGGAATGAGCCTGCCATCCTCTGTAAATGAAAGAATGTCCGCTCTGGGCTGCCTGTATGGCATTGAGCATTACGCTATAATCACCACTTGTGGGATTCTTCATACCTACAGGTGCGTTGATACCGCTGGCAGTGAGTCTGTGCTGCTGGTCCTCAACAGAACGCGCACCGACCGCAACATAGGCCAGGATGTCATCCAGATACTGGTAATTGTCGGGATAAAGCATCTCGTCGGCGCAGGCAAAACCTGTCTCCTCTACAGCTCTCATGTGCATATGTCTGGTAGCCAGAATCCCCTTGAAGAGGTCAGGCTTCTCATTGGGATTGGGCTGATGAAGCATCCCCTTATAGCCTTCCCCCGTAGTACGTGGCTTGTTGGTATAGATCCTGGGAACAATAAAAATCTTGTCAGCCACCTTCTCCTGGATGGGACAGAGACGGCTTATATAATCAATAACAGCATCCTCATTGTCAGCCGAACAAGGGCCGATGATAAGCACAAGCTTGTCGCATCTGCCCTCGAAGATAGATTCAAGGATTGCCTTTCTCTCTTCAACCACTTTGCCCATTTTGCCGGTAAGAGGATACATCTCTTTCACTTCAGCAGGCAAAGCCAGCATTTTAACAAATTCTATGTTCATTTTTCATATCTCCTCTTTTTGTCGAACTTGGATCTTCTCTCAGTCGACAGCCTCATCTTAGCCTTGAGGCCTTCATCGTCATCATTCTCAATCATATCTTTAATGTCCGTAAGCTCGCCTATAAACAGATTCATCTCCTCAAGAAGAGCATCCTTGTTCATATGGAAAAGCTCGGCCCACATATTTTCATTGATACGGGCGATCCTTGTGAGGTCCCTGAAGGAATCACCTGTGTAATCCTTGATATGCTCATTGTCACTGCAGGTCATAAGCGCCACCGCAATACAGTGAGTCAGCTGAGACACATATGCGATCATACGATCGTGCTCCTCGGGGCTTAAGAAAGACACTCTACCAAAGCCAAGGATACGTCCGAGATTGGCGCACCACTCAGCAGCATCAGTCGTATTCTTATCAGTAGGAACCACGATATAATTGGCATCCTTGAATATGGAAGGATCACTGTGCTGTACGCCCGACAGTTCTCTTCCTGCCATGGGATGAGCCGCAATAAATTCACAGTCCTCTCTGAGAAGATCCTGAATATCATATACAACGCAGCTTTTTATGCCCGTAACATCAGTGATCCTGATGCCGGGCTTAAAAAATCGTTGGTTGTCCTTCACCCAGTCCACAACAATGGCGGGATAAAGGGCCAGGATAATACAGTCCGCCTCCGAAATAAGAGCCTCGTCATTCGTAACCGAGCCCTTATCTATGATCTCATTCTCAAGAGCAAAATCTATGGATGCCTTATCTCTGTCAATGGCATAGACGGTATAGCCGATACTCTTAAGCGCTGCGGCATAACTTCCACCCATTAATCCAAGTCCCACAATAAGCACGTTGTGACGATTGATCCATTCCATCTTAAATAACCTCAATTCCAAGCTTTTTAATATCTTCAAAGAAGTCCGGATAAGACTTCCTGACAGCCTCTGCTCCTTCTATCTCACCACCTGTAAGAGTAAGAAGAAGAACGAGTGACATTACAATTCTATGATCATTGTGACCGTCCAGGGCGACCGCCGGCCTCTTAAGCTTCCCGCCGCCTATGATGATCAGATTGTCTTCCATATATGTATCCACGCCGAATTTGGAGAGCTCTTCACACATGACAGTACCCCTGTCACTCTCCTTGATCTTAAGCCTCTTGGTGCCGGTAAAAGAACCGCCGTTAGAAGCTGCTGCAAGAGCAAAGAGTACGGGTCCCAAGTCCGGACAATCAGAGATGTCGGCATTTACAACACCTGCTTCATATCCCTTATATATCTCTCTGTATACCTTGTCTCCCTGGCTGCTGTCATCATTCAGGCCTTCGACTCTTACATCTCCGCCAAGAACATTGAAAGCATCAAGGAATGCAGCGTTGGAAAAATCACCTTCCACACGCACATCACAAGCCTTATATGTAGCACCGCCTTCAATCTCGAGGCTATCATCATCAAACCAAGCCGCCTTAACACCAAAAGCACGAAGGGCCTGCAATGTAAGTTCGATATAGGATCTGCTCTCTATAGGAGGCTCGATCTTAATCAGGCTCTTCCCGTCAATCAAAGACAGACCATACAAAAGCCCTGTTATAAACTGACTTGATATATTGCCCTTAACGGCATATTCGCCGGCAGACAAACAGCCCTTAAGACGGATACATGAAGCTTCCTTCACAAATGATATGCCCTCTTTTGCAGCAATATCCTCATATACAGACATAGGCCTGTTACGAAGAGTCTCAGAGCCTTCGAATACAGATTCCGTATCAAGAGCCATTGCAATACCCATGAAGAATCTCATGGTGGAACCGCTCTCTCTGCAGGGAAAGACAATCCTGTCGCCGTAAGCAATCTTACCTGCATGAACAGTTACCTTATCGCCTTCTACAGTCACTTCTCTTCCAAGTGCCCTGATACAGTCGATAGTAGCCCTGATATCTTCCGAGAGACTGATATTGCTGACTACAGATTCCCCTTCCGACAGACCTGCACAGATGATATATCTATGGGCAAGACTTTTAGAAGGAGGAGCCTCTATGATTCCTTTTGCAGTTGACTTGCTTATAGTAAGTCTCATTCGCTCAACCTCTCCACAATAAGATCAATGGCATCAAGATATCCTCTTACGCCTCTGCCTGTTATAGTCTCGAAGCACGCCTCTCTGATGTAGCTGATCTGTCTGTAGTCTTCTCTGGCAGACACATCTGATATATGTACCTCCACCATGGGAATGCCTACAGCCTTGGCAGCATCAAGGATAGCGATACTTGTGTGAGTATATGCACCGGGATTAATGACAATACCGTCGGTATTGCCATATGATTCCTGAATCATATCCACCAGGGTTCCTTCATGATTACTCTGAAGGATCTCAATATCGATTCCCTGATTCTGCGCATAGCTCTCTATCATGGAGCAGAGCTGCCTGAAATCAGTTTTGCCATAGATATCGGGTTCTCTGATGCCTAACATATTAATATTGGGTCCGTTAATAACTTTGATCTTCATAATCCGCTCTCTTATATCCTTGTATCGGGTCTGTAAGTACCCACAACTTTTAAGAATTCACAATGTTTGCCCAGTTCTTCAAGCATCTTCGTTCTTATCCTTAAGAGGCCTGCTTCTGATGACTCTCATACTGTAGCCGTATTCACCGATGATGGATATGGCCTTGGCAAGAGTACCGGCTTCGTTCTTGACAGTGAACATAAGGATAAAAGTGGAAAAGCGGTCGTCTTCCTTGACTTCACCCATGCTCTTTGAGAAAACAGCGAATCTTGTTGTATTGTCAGCGCTCTCATTGATGTCATGATCAAGAACCTTAAGTCCGTAGAGCTTAGCCGTCTCCATACTTGCGATGGCACCAACGGTTATATCATTGCCGTCAGCCACTTCCTTGGCAGCTCTTGCCGTATTCTCAGCTGATATAGCCTTGTAATCATGCTTTCTTATATATTCATGACACTGATCCAGGGCCTGGGGATGACTGACTACAGTCTTGATGCTTCCCATGGAACTTCCTTCGGGACCTAAGAGGCAGTGAGATACTCTTAGTTCATATACACCTGTGATATAAAGATCCCCGAAGAACATAAGATCCGTAACAGGTCCCACATCACCGGCGTAGGAATTCTCTATAGGAAGAACCGCAAGCTCACATTCTCCTCTTACAACCGCATTGTAAGCTTCCGTGAAATTCTTATAAGATACCCTCTGGGCATCGGGAAGAATCCTGTTGGCAGATATGGAAGCAAAAGAACCCTCGATTCCGGAATAGGCAACCTTCACACCTTCAAGAAGTCTGTGCTGATATCTCTTGGATACATTCATCACATCCTGAATATATTCCACATAGTAGGGCTCCAGCTCCTTGTCCTCAATGTAGGCACAGTTCTTCTCCACAAGGGCCTTCTCTCTGTCCTTATCCATTACCTGAAGTCCATGTTCTCTCTTGTAGCAGGCAATCTTGTAAGCACATTTCATTCTCTTTTCAAAAAGAGAGGCCATGTCCTTGTCGATAGCTTCAATTTCTTTTCTGAGTACATCAATCTCGCTCATTGCATTCTCCAATCATTTTTTCATGAATGATCCATACAGATAAAAAAGCACCATCCGAACAAGGATAGTGCTTAATGACATAACATCTTTAAAAAGCTCTATACTTACTCGGATACAGTTAAGTTCTTACCGTAAAAGTAAAACCCAAAAAGGCCTGCCCAAAAGAAGCAAGCCTGCATAAAGTAAAAATAGAGGTTATTAACTTTTCCTGCATCTACTCTACGCATCATAATCCGAATAATCCTTTAAAAATCCCGCGCTCTTTAGCGCTTTAAATCATTACAAGAGATAAGATAGCATTAAATCAAGGTGAAGTCAAGATGATTATGGCTTTGATATAATAATCCATTCACCATTCTTATTTGCCCCAATATGACGAATTAATTTATTGGGTCATTTATTGGGTCATTTATTGGGTCAATCCGCTGTACATGAGATAGATTTCCACTGACATGCATATCCCTATTATGCAACTCATTTTTTTGATTCAATAGGAGATTTTGCAAAAACAGTTCCAAGTATTCTGTAGTTTCGTATATGCCATTTCTAATGTTATTGTAATTAGCGCGAACCAGCGCATTTCTGAAATACCATGAATAATCAGCAAACAAATCATTATCTACTTCAAAGCCCAATTGTCTCAGATATTTTATAAAAAATACCGCGGTAGTACGTGTATTGCCTTCTTCAAACACATGAATCTGCCAAAGCCTTGAAACAAATTTTGCCAAATGATTGATTACTTCAGGCATGGAAAGTCCATTATATCGAAATTCTCTTTCTTGAGAGATATCATAATCCAGAGTCTCCTTAAGATCGAGCGAATGTCCATATGATACAGTATCCCCATCTAAAACCCATTCTTTTTTTGAAAAATTGTAATCTCTAATCTTGCCGGCGTGCGAATAAATATCCTTAAACAATTCTCTATGTATAGAAATATACTGGGCCGGTGAGAAAACAAAAGATTTATCTGACAAAAGCTTTGTAATTCTCTGTGATACCTTATCTGCTTCTTCGGTCTCTTGAGCAATTTTCCCACTTTTAGATTCATAATATGAGTTAATAAGGTCCCCAGCTTCATCGATTGTAATTTCTCCATCAATGTTTTTCTTAGCTGTAGCATACAGATACTCAGATGCTTTAAGACCATCAACATCCTGTAACCCTATTGCTGCGGACCATGCCTGTCCCATTTCTTTTTTTGAAGGAGGTAGATTCTTTATATATTCCTCAAAAGGATCTTTTTTAATTTCTTCCATTAATTATCCTTCTTTCTCGTAATCCTTCATCATTTTATCCTATGCATAATTATACTATAGTTTCTCCAATAGATGAACTGAACAATAACAAGAGCGACCGCTTATAATGCGGTCGCCAATTTTGCATTTCACCATCGATTTTTCGTCACTTAGTTCAAATCACGAGACAAGGATAAATAACTGTTGTATGATTGCATCATAAAAGAGAGGAGGCAGGATAATGAAGGTTAACGTCGACATATCTTCCCAATACAAAGAGCCATATGCCGTGATATATACAAACGAAGTCACGGAAGAAATAAAACGTATGATTGATATTATTGGCTCAAAGGACAATCCGCTAACAGCCCTTCAGTCTAATGGTGACATGGTTATTCTACAACCGGGCGAAATATATATGGTCAGAGTTGAGAACGGAGAAACAATTATATATACAGAAAAAATGAATTACCGTTCGAGAAAAAGACTATATGAGGTAGGTCAACAGTTGGGTAAACAATTTATGCAAATATCAAAAACAACCCTTGTCAATCTGTCCTACATGGATAGCATAGAATCGGGTTTTAGCGGAACACTTCTGCTGAAACTTAAAAATGGATGTAAGGATTATGTCTCCAGAAGATACCTTTCTGAATTCAAAAAATATCTTGGTTTATAGGAGGAAAAAACATGAAAGACCTTTTAAAAAGAGCAGTTCTTGGAATCGGTATAGCAATGAGCTTTTTCAGTATAACAGGAATAGTTTTCGATATTATAGGCAGCGGCAATTTCACACTTGATAACTACCGCTTTACAAAAATGGTAATAGGATGCATCCTTGTAGGTCTTGGATTTGGGGTTCCAACAATAGTTTATAAAGCAGAGAACCTGCCCATGCCTATCCGCATCCTCATACATATGGGCATAGGATCTATAATATATACTGCTGTTGCTTTTTCTGTCGGTTGGATCCCGGCAAATAGTTTTGGAAACAGCGTGTTAATAATTGCAATCCAGCTTGCAGCAGCATTTGTGATATGGTATCTCTTTATGCTTCATTATCGCAAGGAAGCCAGTCAAATAAATGACAGAATCCAAGCAATAAAATAATTTCACTTTGAAATTTATAAAAATAAATGGCGACTGCCTAAGCAATCGCCATTTTTTTACCATTATACTCAGTAAAATGATCATCCTCCGCACAAAAAATATGCAGTATCTGCATAAAATATGCAGATACTGCACAAAATTAGGTTTTGGGGGAATAGAAGCTTCCTTTTACTTCTTTCCAACAAGTAAAGCAGAGCCTGTAAGTCCCATCCAGGCTGATTCGAAGGGAGTCATGAACATTCCTTTTGTGGTGTCCACAAGCCTTACTTCCTCATAGCCCATATCTTTAAGCTTAAGTACGAAAGCATTCATGTCACCATACTTTACTTTGGAAAAGATGTCATGAATGGCAAAAGTGCCTCCCTTCTTAAGAGTACGAAGTGTCTCAAGAAGAATAGCCTGACGATCACTGCTTGGGATATTGTGATATACGTAATTGCTGGTCACGGCATCAAAAGTCTCATCATCAAAATCAAGTTTGCAGGCATCTCCCTGCTGAAATGAAGTATTATCAACACCTTCCGCAGCAGAATTGCTCTCACAAAGCTTCTTACTGAAGGAAGCATATTCCTTGCCCCATCTGTCGATACCCACCATACCGGCGCCCGGATTCTTCTTAGCGCAGGCATTGGTCAATGCAGCACTGCCGCATCCCACATCAAGTCCTACTCCGCCGTCAGGAATATGTACATATGAGGATACACCATCAATGATCTGCTTGGACATCTGTCTCTTACCGTTGTAGGAAAAAGCTCTGTACATGAGAAACATCCAAACAGCACAGATTGCAGTAAGAATCGTAACAATAAGCAGGATCTTACCTATCACGGATGAGAGTCCTACACATAGAGTAACAATACACAGCACAACTGCAGTCACACACAAGGAAATTACCATGCCCTTCGGCATCCAGTTCTTATAATCAGCTTTCATACATATCTCCTCCTAAGAATATATTCAAACAATATAATACCACATTTTGTTAGTTATAGCTAACTCAATTTATAAAATAGAGACAGCCCTGATATATTTCCGGGCTGTCTGCAATATGAAGGCACCTCATAAGAGATGCCTTGAAAAACATATTTATAATCAGTTTACTGATCGTATCCCAGGATAGTACCGGCATGACAAAGGCCGCAGAATCCGTTCTTGTCATAAAGGGAATTGATATTATATCCTGCAGGGATTGTTACATGGAGTCTCTTCCCCTTATATCCCTCTGAAAGAAATGAAGCACTGACCGTTACGTCAGGACGGGCAAGCATTGCCTCTTTTGTATCAGTTCCCAGTGTGTTCCAGTTACTGCTTTCAATCAAAACCTTTCCGTGTGAAGGAGCATTCTTTATCTTGTTGGCTGATTCTTTTTCGAAAACGCCCATAGCAGTAAGGCCTCGTCTGTATAGAACATCGCCGCATCCGCTGCAGACATATATCTCTTCACCGTCAGCATCTGCAGTGGGCTCCTGTGATGTCTTCCATTCATATGAATGAGTGTGAGAGGAACCATCGCCCGTTGAACCTGAAGCGTTTGCGCTACCGCCTGCTCCTGCTCCGCCTCCGGGAACCCATGGCCGAGTACCCACAATCTGTCCTTGTGCATCCTTAACTGTAAGCTGAATTGTAATCTCACCTTTTGTCGTCATATCAATAGAATTTATTAACTTAAAATAGAGTATACCCGAGCCCTGTGCGCTACCGTTATAAGCATACACACCGGTACCACCATTTCTAAGCACAGTATTTGGAGTCATATTTGGAGAATTCAATCCAGTTCCAGCATAGGTATCACTGGATGGTATAACGTCGTAATTCGTATTATTAGTCACATGGACTTTAATCGAATCCCCTACGTGAACCTCCACATCTCTTGTAATTGTACTATCTGTTGAAGAAATAGTAACGGGAACATTGTGAATCTGATTCGCATACACATCAGTCTCACCGCCGGCGTTTGTAAAAAACATAACTCCAAATGTGCATAAGGCAATAAATCCCGCACATATCGCTTTAATTAACCTGTTCATTTTCATTTATACTTCTCCTTAAATACTGTCTTCTTTGGCAGATCGCATCGGGGATCATCAAACCCTCGATATCAAATCACCCGATATAGTCTATCACCACCACCCCAATTTTTTCAATAGCCTTATTAATTACTTCATATATTTAAAAACCTTCAGAGAATCCAACGGGTGTCCTTCGAAATCAAAAAGAGCCTGATTATCCCAGGAGCTTCCGCCGTAGTAAAGACCTGCATCCTCCGGATCATAATCCGAAGCGTAGCTGCTGGCCCATCCACTTCCATATTTTTCCCAGATAGCGGAGTTGTCTGCATCAGCAGGACCTACAGGGATCCACGCACCTTCCCAGTAGAAAACACCTATGCCCCCTACCTCATTCACATTCTTACAAATGTCACGTATCATTGTGGCCTGTCCTATGGCAGACGCGGGATAGCCCTTTACCAAATCATTAGCAGAAAAACTGTTTGCAAATCCATCGCCATCTGAAGTGGTATAGCAATAGGACGTCTCTGCTATGAAAGCCTTTTTTCCGTACTTTTCTTTAATAAGCTCAAGGACACGACTCATATTTTCAAAGCTTCCATCCCAGAAGGGATAATAACTCATACCAATCATGTCAAAATCAAGTTCGCCACGCACCAGCATGTCAACCAGAGTAAGTACATCTGCTTTGTCTTCGATCCTGGTGTAGTGGACAACTACAGCAATCTCTTTTCCGTAAGCTTCTGATACTTCACGTACTGCCATGCTTCCCGCTTTTAACAGTTCAAGAACATTTTCAAACTGCCGCTCTCCGGACATTCCATAGTTGATCTCATTACCAACCTGTACCATCCCTACATCTACGCCGGAATCAAGAAGCTGCGAGAGGCTGTCTTTAGTGAATTCATAAAGGGCATCCGCTTTCTCTTCCACACTCATACCCTCCCAGGCTTTGGGAGCGTGCTGTCTCTTAGGATCTGCCCAGAAATCGGAGTAATGAAAATCTATCATCACCTTCATCCCGTTGGCAGTAGCTCTTTTCCCGAGCTCAATAGCCGTTGGAACGTCATTATTACCGCCTCCATAGCCATTCCCGTTTTCATCATAAGGATCGTTCCAGACTCTTAAGCGGATATAGTTAATCCCTGCATCAGCAAAGGTTTTGAAAATATCCTGCTCATTGCCGTCAAAATCATAATACTTAACACCGCTCTTTTCTTCGGTCAGCACCGAAGACGCATCCATTCCAAATATGAAATCATCTGAAAGTCCATCAATAGGTGATTCCCATGTTTCCTCCGGTAATTCCTCAGCCGGTTCTTGCGTCGTTATCGGCGCATGCTCAGCTGCTGAATTTCCACAGCCTGTCAGTGATATCAAAAGAATCATAGCCACGATGCTACATACTGCTTTTCTCATAATACAATCTCTTTTTGTCAGTCAATGATCGAATACTGCATCAGTTCATATTTCAGCTTGGTGCCCTCCATAATCTCCGGGGGAAGAAGGGCTCTCGCCACAAGCTTCAGATCATCAGATTCAATATCTGTTCTACGCAAATTGGCGTAGTCTGATTCGATACTGTCAACAATATAATAAAAGGTCTCCATATCTACTCTCCTACTTCTACATTATCAAATACATCCACCAGATTATCTGTATCTGAGCCAAATTCAGATGCTGTATAACTTGCTACATATCCATTTTTAATTATTATGAATTCTCTTTCAAAGAACTTTCCTACACCGGGGTAATCCGCTGTTATATAAAGAGATGTATGCTTCTCACCAAGAAAGTCGGCAGGCTCAATAACTGCTTCAAGATTTTCAAGTCCCTGGGCTTTAAGAGCAGACTCTATCTGAGGTTTAGCAGATTCCAGAATTCTATCTTCAGTAAGAGTACCTGCAGCTTTCAC
>CACZBZ010000051.1 GCA_902779505.1 uncultured Lachnospiraceae bacterium | reverse complement strand
TCCTCTATTATCTCTTCCTTGACCTGAGGTGTTACGCTTCTGGTATTGGCGATCTCAAGAGTCAGCTCTTCAATCTCTTCTTCTTTGAGATGCTTGAATACCGTTGCAGATTTCTCAGGTCCCAGTGCAATAAGCAATATTGCGGATTTTTGCAATCCGGTTAATTTTTCCTCAACTACTCCTCTAGGCATTACGTCCAATCCTCATTAAGCCAGTTACGCAGCAGATTTGCCG
The DNA here is from genome assembly GCA_902779505.1 of uncultured Lachnospiraceae bacterium. Taxonomy (GTDB): domain Bacteria; phylum Bacillota; class Clostridia; order Lachnospirales; family Lachnospiraceae; genus Colinaster. Next base: position 13,237 of record CACZBZ010000051.1, on the reverse strand, counting down.
CAGCTTCCGGGTTCTCATCAACAAACTTCTCTATCAGTTTTCTGGTCTCACTCTTAGCTTCAAGTTCGATATCTTCAAGCTCTGTTTCGGGAGTAGACTGAAGCAGACTCTCAACTGAAAGTTCTTCTTCAACTTCTTCCGTCTTTTCGCCTCGCATACTTCTGAGTATTACGAAGGCAAGGAGACCAAGTATTACAACTATAAGAACTATCTGAACTATATCCATTGCGGATACAGCTCCTCTTTCCCTGTCTATGAACATAGGCTCTTCGTATGAAACAAAAGAGATGTTCTCAGGTGCGATTCCCGAAGCCTTTGCAACCACATCGATGAGATCTTCATCCGTTTCGATCTTGGTTCTTTCCGAATTGGCAAGCTTGTATTCTTCCCAGCTGATTCCGTCCAAAAGTCCCTGAGTCTTTGCATCCTCTTCCTTAAGAACTTTATACTTTATTGCCGCAACGGAAATAGATGAAGAATTGTACTTTATAAGTCCTGCGGGGATGGTCTTCTGCTCGATATCCTCATTGGGGAGATAATCTCTTGATATCTCGGATACGGTTGAGCTTGAAGTCTCGGAATCCTGCAGTACATATGTGGTACCGTCCTCATTATTGCTGTCGGTTCCCGGCACACCCGCCGTTCCGCCTTCAGCTTCGGATTCGTATATATCCTCATGACTTAACACACCCTGAGACTGGTTGTCCGCCGGTGTATAACTATGAGTCGTTTTCTCTGTTGTGGAGAAATCCAGATCCAGATTGGTAGATACTTCTATAAGGTCGTATTCATTGGTTCCGAGAAGAACTTTCTTGACCTCATTCTGCATGGTCGCTTCCGCCTGTTCCTTGACGGAAAGCTGTCCCGTTGAGACTCCGGTAAGAGAAGATTCTTCGTCGCCGGAAAAAAGAAGGTTACCTTCATTGTCAATAATTGTAATCTTGGAAACGCCCTCGTTACCGAGTGCGGTCTTAACAAACTGAGCTATCGCTGCGGCATTGTCCGCAGTAAATACCCCATCGGGTTCAATTGAGATGGCCGCAGATGCCTCTTCCTCTTTGGAAAGAAGTGTTCCGTCATTTTCGGGAAGGTTAAGCTGTACGGTAGCACGCTTGATATTGCTCATGCCCTGAAGATCCGTCTCCATGAGACTCTCCAGATAAAGCTTATACTGTCTCTGCTTATCGGTCTCGGTTACGGAGAATCCTCCGTTGGTGACATTACTCAGATCATAACCCTGTGTGGGTATATTATTGGCTCCCAGTAAAAGTGTCGCCTGAGATTTCTGGCTCTTTAAGATGGATATCTGCAGTCCGTCATCCGACACCTTGTAATCGTAATCTTCCAAAAGGGCGGTTATCTCGCTTGCCTCCTTGGTAGATTCGCATGTTACAAGCACCTCATATACAGGCCTTGTAAGCAGTGTTATAAGTATGACAAAAGCCACTATAACTCCGGCTCCTGCGGAAATTATAATGGTCTTTTGTTTTGAACTGAATTTGTTCCACCACTCCAATATTTTCTGTGGTAATTCTTTAAGCTTGTCTACCATGTACGGTAACTCCCTTTACCCTAGTGTATTCCCCATAATCAGATGTTCATCTGCATCAGTTCTTTGTACGCATCAAGGAATCTGTCTCTTATAGCCATCGTGTACTGAAGAGCTGTCTGTGCCTTCTGCAGAGCGACCGTAAGATCGTGAGGATTGTCCGTTAAGCCCATGGCAAACTTCAATTCCTCGTTCTCCGCATCGGAAAGATATGAATTGGTCTCGTTAAGATTGTTAACGGCCGCATTGAAAACAGAACTGAAAGCCGTAGTTGTGTCTTCATAGGCTTTTACCCCTGCAGTGCTGTTCTCATAAGATCTCTCGATGGCACCCGATGAAATATTTCTAAGTTGTGTAATGTCTATCATACCAATCTCCCGTCAATGATCATTGTCTGTCTTACTGTCCCATTGTAAGTCCCTGCTGGGCAATGGACTTGCTTGCGTTAAATGCGGTTGCATTGGCTTCGTAGCTTCTGCTTGCATCTATAAGATTGGTCATCTCTGTGATGATATTAACATTGGGATATGTTACATATCCGTTCTCGTCGGCATCGGGATGAGAAGGATCATATACCATGTTGCCTTCGGTACTCTTGTCTTCGTAGGTTCCGCTTACTTTAACACCGTGTCCCTTCCATCTGCTTGCCGCTCTTCCGAAGATGGTGTTGAAGCTGCCTATTCCCTTGCCGTTCTTTTCTTCAAAAGTAACAACCTTACGTACATAAGGCGTTCCGTCTTCTGTTCTTGTTGTATTAGCATTGGCCACGTTCTGAGCGATAACATCCATTCTGTATCTCTGTGCCGTAAGGCCCGATGCATTGATATTAAAATTGTCAAATAATCCCATGGTCTACCTCCGTTATGTCAGTCGGTAAAAACTACGCCTACTTGCTTACTGTCTTGAGGTTCTGGAATTCAGCCGTAAGGGAATTCATAAGTCCCTGATATTTCAGCTGATTGGCAGCAAGCTTAACCTGCTCCTGCTCCGGATCCACATTATTGCCGTCAAGACGATACGAATAATTCTCATAATCCGTATACACTTTTCCTTCAAGCCTTCTCATGCGAAGGTTGGCCACCTTTGAATCGATGGAAGTGTATTTGCTGTTCTTAAGAGCCTTGGTAAGCTGACTTTCAAAATCAACATCCTGTCTCTTATAATTCGGCGTATCCTGATTCGCTATGTTGTTGGATAAAAGTTCCTGTCTGAGGGCAGATGCATCCGCAGCCTTGTCAAGAACGTTGATATAATCAAAAGCATTTGAAGCGATCATATTTTTCCTTTCCATAGGGACAGGCAAACTATGCCTATTAAAATTCACCCTATTTAATTATATAGAAATATGAGAAAAAAACAAGAGACTTGGGCAAAAAAACTACATCATGTTGTATTTTTTATGTTTTTAAGACACAACATCTCGTTATTTGCCTTATTCTTGCCTTTTGCGGATTGTTTTGACCCGGTCGGTCAAAAAGAGTACTATTTTCCCATTTTGTTCAACCAAAAAAGGATTTATCTTTCGATAAATCCTTTTAAAAAACCAATCCGTTTATTTTCTTAATAACTATATCGGACTATTTATGTTCTTTCCTTAGTTTGTCTATCTCGTCAAATACCACGTCGTTAAGAACCTTGATATAGGTTCCCTTCATACCGGAAGATCTGGACTCGATTACACCGGCACTCTCGAACTTTCTCAAAGCGTTGACGATTACGCTTCTTGTAATTCCCACACGGTCCGCAATCTTGCTGGCAACAAGAATACCTTCCATTCCGTTAAGCTCATCAAAAATATGGATGATAGCTTCCATCTCGGAGAAGGACAGAGTTGAGATAGCTGACTTAACAACCGCAATCTTACGGGATTCTTCCGCACTCTCCTCGTTAACCGCTCTGAGCATCTCGAGGCCTACAACGGTTGCACCGTATTCGCAGAGAATAATATCATCAATATCATAGAGCTCGCCTGCTTTATATACGAACAAAGTTCCGAGACGCTCTCCGGCAATATCGATGGGCGCTATAATGGCCGTAAATTTTTTAACGTCGGTATTCTCAAAGCCAAGAGTCTCAAGGTTAACATTTTCCTTTGTGGAAAGAACCGACAGCATACGCTCGTTGAGCATACCGTCAATAAATCCACCCACGTTGTCCTTGATAAGCTCATGAATAACCTCAATATGTGGATCGTTATCTATTCCCAGCACCTTACCTTTTTTACTGATAACAAGTACTTTGCCAATCTTTCTTGTCTTGTCAAGTAACTGTACACTACTCATAGTTGCCTCCATCAATAACTACACTTCACAACTCTGCTAGTATTGTATCATTTTTATCAGACAATTTCAATCGATTTTCGACAATTCGCGCAACAAGTTATATTTTTTTCTTTGTGTGATTAATTCTTGTAATCTTCGGTATATCCGCACTCCTGATCCATGCAAGTCAGTTTATTGCCCTTAATTAACAGGGCCTTACCGCATTTCGGACACAATTTGCCGGAAGGTCTCTGCCATACCATAAAGTCACAATCGGGATTATCGATACATCCGTAATATCTTCTTCCTTTTCTTGTGGCTTTAATGACGATATCCTTACCGCACTTGGGACATGCGACACCGATCTTCTCATAATAAGGCTTTGTGAATCTGCAATCCGGGAATCCGGAACAAGCCTGGAATCTTCCGTGAGGACCGTACTTGATGTACATAGGTCTTCCGCACTCGGGACAGTTTTCACCGGAAAGTTCTTCCTTAACCTCAACCTTCTCAAGTTCTTCTTCCGCCTTCTTTACGGATTCGTCAAGATCGGGATAGAAGTTGGCTACAACAGATTTCCACTTAACACTGCCTTCTTCGACAGAGTCCAAAAGAGCCTCCATTGTTGCCGTAAAATCAACATCAACTATTGAAGGGAACTTGTCCTTCATTATTCCGTTTACTATATCACCCAGTTCGGTGGCATAGAGGTTTTTGCCTTCTTTAACAATATATCTTCTGCCAAGAATGGTAGTAATGGTGGTGGCATAGGTACTTGGTCTGCCTATTCCCAGTTCCTCCATTGCATGAACAAGACTGGCCTCTGTATAGTGAGGTGCCGGCTGAGTGAAGTGCTGAGCAGGCTCTATATCCTTAAGGCTTATCTTGCTGTCCTTTGTTACCTTACCTACTCCTGCGTTACCGGCTTCCTTTTCTTCGTCGGCATCCACATAGACTTTCATGAATCCGTCGAACTTAAGCTTGCTGCTTGAAGCACTGAATCTGTAACCGCCACAGTCAAGTTTTACCGATGCGGTCTCATACACTGCAGCTGCCATTCTGCTGGCAACAAATCTTTTCCATATAAGCTGGTAGAGCTTGAACTGCTCCTTTGTAAGATCGTCCTTGATTTTGGCGGGAGTAAGCTCCACATCCGTAGGACGAATTGCCTCGTGAGCGTCCTGTATCTTCTTGCTGGTTGTCTTCTGTTCAGAAGCAGACTCCGCAATATATTCCTTACCGAATTCATTTCCGATATAGTTCTTGGCCATTGCATCGGCTTCATCGGAAATACGGGTACTGTCGGTACGGAGGTATGATATAAGACCTACCGTTCCGTATCCCTTGATATCCACACCTTCATAGAGCTGCTGTGCAACTCTCATTGTCTTCTGTGTTGAGAAGTTAAGTGCCTTGCTGGCCTCCTGCTGTAAGGTAGATGTTATAAAGGGAAGAGGCATCTTCTTGGTCCTCTCGCCATGCTTAACATCTACTATCTTCATCTCGGATTTCTTGATCTCTTTGAGAACTTTGTCCACATCTGCCTTTGTCTTGAGCTTTTCACCCTCTGAAGGCGTATACTTTGCAAGTATTGGCTTGCTGCCTCCGTCCACGGATATACTTGCATCTATGGTCCAGTATTCCTCGGGAATAAAATTACCGATTTCTTCTTCTCTGTCACATACTATCCTTAAAGCTACGGACTGAACACGGCCGGCTGAAAGGCCTCTTTTAACCTTTGCCCAGAGTACGGGGGAAATACGATATCCAACCATTCTGTCCAGACATCTTCTTGCCTGCTGAGCATCTACAAGATTCATATCGATCTCTCTTGCATTCTTAAGAGATTCCTTGACCGCATTCTTTGTGATCTCGTTAAAAGTTATTCTGTATACTTTTTTGTCTTCAAGTTTTAATGCCGCGATGAGATGCCAGCTTATTGCTTCTCCCTCGCGGTCGGGGTCGGTTGCGAGATATATCTTGTCTGCTTTTTTAACTTCCTTACGAAGTGCCGCAAGTATATCGCCCTTACCTCTGATGGTTATATAATGGGGTTCAAAATCCCCTTCCGTATCTATACCCAGAGACGACTTGGGAAGGTCTCTTACATGGCCCTGACTGGCCATAACCTTGTAATTGGATCCCAGATATTTCCCTATGGTTTTTACCTTATTCGGTGACTCCACAATAACTAAATAATTTGCCATATTCTCCTCCACACCTTGTGTTACCGCCTTCCGCTAGCACGGTCACGGTCACAACTATACAACAAGTTTTTTTCATTTGCAAGGAATTTTTTATTTATCTTTTCCTTTCTTTTGCATATTTGGTACCTTTTTCACAAATTGAGTCTTTATTCAGAATATACAAGCAAATCATGATGCTGTTTCTTCTATATATAAAAGGAGACGAATTAAATCCGCCTCCTTTTAAGTGTTTCCAGCTTTAAAAAATCATCAATATTCTTCTTCTTTATCAGGCTCTTTTCCAAGATAAGCCAGCTCCCTCGGAACATAGGCTTCTATGTGAACTCCCTCCGAAAGATATTCTTCTTTGATGATCTCTCCCTTTGTTCTTATCCTCTGAAGAATGCTTCCTTCATTGTAAGAAAGAACTATATCAATATGTGCTTTGGAAGCACGAAGTATATCCGTAAGTGCATCAAGGAATTCATCGATTCCCTGTCCCGTAAGGGCGGATATATCCAGAACACGTTCAGCTCTTGAATCTCTGTGTATAAGAGATGCATCATCCGGTCTTCCTTTGTCTTCCCTGTCACATTTATTGAAAAGTGTGATCACAGGTTTGCCGCTTATCTTCAGACTGTCCAGAGTGGAATAAACAATATCGGTCTGCATGTCTCTTCCCGGATTGACCGAGTCAACGACGTGCACGATAACATCCGCATATTTCGCCTCTTCAAGAGTACTTTTGAAAGCATCTATCAGATGATGAGGAAGCTTGTTGATAAATCCCACCGTATCCGTCAACAGTATCTCCATTCCCGAAGGCAGCACCACGTTCCTGGTGGTGGGATCGAGGGTCGCAAAAAGCTTGTCTTCCGACAGAACGTCAGAGCCGGATATTTTATTTAAAAGAGTGGATTTGCCCGCATTGGTATAACCCACTATGGCAACAACAGGAAGTCCTTCTTTTTCTCTCTTGCTTCTTGTAACTTCACGATGTCTTATCACATCTCTCAGTTCTTCCTTCAGGTTACTTATCCTGCTTCTTATGCGTCGCTTGTCTGTCTCCAATTTCGTCTCGCCGGGGCCTCTGGTTCCTATACCGCCTCCCAGTCTGGACATGGCTGTTCCGTGGCCTGCGAGTCTGGTAAGGGAGTATCTAAGTTGGGCCAGTTCAACCTGAATCTTACCTTCATTACTTGTGGCCCTTCCCGCAAATATATCCAGGATGAGCATTGTTCTGTCCATAACCTTGATATTAAGCATATCCTCAAGATTCTTCATCTGTGCGGGAGACAGTTCGTCATCGCATATTATGCCTGTGGCATTCAGAGCATCTATAAGTATCTCAAGCTCTTCCACTTTACCCTTGCCTATATAAGTTCCGGGATGGGGATATTCTCTTGCCTGAGTACTGCGTCCCACAACTTCCGCTCCTGCCGTAACCGCCAGTTCCGCAAGTTCATCCAGGGATCTGTCTATGTCACCGTCGCCTGTATCTATTCCGACAAGTATTACTTTTTCAACCGTCATATAATTCCTTTCCGTATGTCTATATATATCCCACATAAGAGGCGATAATCCTTTCTCCAAAAAGGACTGTTATAATCACGCCCAAGCTTATATAAGGAGCCAAAGCGAATATTTTACCTTTCCCTTTTAATCTCATTCTCACAAGCCCGCAGACTGCGCCCGCAGTACAGGCCAAAACAAAGCAAAGCATTGCTTCCTGCCAGCCAAAGAAAAGCCCGATGCCTGCCATAAGTTTCAGATCGCCGCCGCCTATGGCCCTGCCTCCTGATAATACCATTAATAAAAAAATAAGGAAACTGACAGACAGCATTCCGATAATATGTTTGGGATAATCAGAGAAATCAACAAAAGTCCTCACAAGGCCCAAAGCAAATACAGCGGCACTAAGACTTGGTGCTATCTTCATGGTCTTGTAATCAATATAACTTATGGGAATTAAAAGGGAAATAAGAATGCATGACAGGGCAGAATCAAGACTCGGTCCGCAGATTAAAAATGTAAGAGCACAGATGACTCCGTTTAAGAAAAATCCTGCCACAAGAAGTGGCAGGATCTTTGATTTTTTGAAATGATTCATATAGAATTAGGCGTTAATATATCTGTTAATTATATCCTGCTTGCTGAGGGCACCGACACTTCTGTCAATTTCTTCACCGTTTTCAAAAAGAATAAGAGTAGGTATAGACATTACTCTGTACTTCTGTGCAATCTCCATGCCCTCATCAATGTTAAGCTTGGCAACTTTTACCTTGTCCTGCTCTTCTCCTATCTCTTCGATAACAGGTCCCAGCATCTTGCAAGGGCCGCACCATTCAGCCCAAAAATCAACAAGAACCTTTCCGTCAGCCTTAAGTACTTCTGCTTCAAATTCATTGCTATTTAAATGCTTCACGCTCATATCATACCTCCTTAATAATCATCTCTTTGTCTCTGTGTTCATCTTAACATCTATCAGTCCAAAATAAAATTAAAAAAATATAAAAAAACTATTAGCAATATAGACAACACGCAACTCGTATGCTAATATCTATCTCAACACATCAATTCACATCTATATTCATTTCGGAGGTTTTATGTACGCATCAGTTATTTCCGGCGGCCTTAGCGGCATACGCAGTTTCCTTACCCGTGTTGAAGTTGATATAAGCAGAGGTCTTCCTTCTTTTGAAATGGTGGGCAGACTGAGTTCCGAGGTAAGAGAAGCCAGAGAACGCGTAAAGGTTGCCATGCTCAACTGCGGAATATCTATTCCGCCCTCAAAGATTACAGTCAATATATCACCGGCTTCATTGCACAAGACAGGGACCGCCTACGACCTGCCCATAGCCATAGGCATACTGTCGGCAATCGGGGAGATTCCCGCCTCGGTCCTGTCCGACATACTTATAATCGGAGAACTGGGGCTTAACGGAGAAGTAAGACGGGTAAGCGGTGTTCTTCCCATAATATCCGCCGCAAAAAAGCAGGGATTAAAGCAATGTATCGTCCCCGCCTCCAATGCTTCCGAAGCAGCCTATGTTGACGGCATCGATATAATTCCGGTCAGCGATCTTGATGAAGCTGTAAAAAGTCTGCAGAATTCCGATTATCTATCCTCTCTTGTTTTTTCTCATCTGTCTGTGGAAGATACCATCAAGGAACAGCGCTATTCCCTCGATTTTTCAGATATAGCCGGTCAGGAAGCATGTAAAAGAGCAGCTCTTATAGCAGCGGCAGGCTTCCATCATATGCTCATAACAGGACCGCCGGGTTCGGGTAAAACAATGATTGCCAAAAGGATGTCTACCATCATGCCTCCTTTAACTCCCGAAGAGTGCCTGGACATATCAACAATATACAGCGTGACCGGTCTCCTGAACGAAGAGACACCCCTTATCACCAAAAGACCCTTTCTTAATCCTCATCATACAACTACCCGTCAGGCCCTGGCCGGCGGCGGAGCCAATTCCAGACCTGGACTTATATCCCTGGCTCACAAAGGCATCCTTTTCATGGATGAATTTCCCGAATTTTCCAGAGAATGTATAGAGACTCTCAGAGAACCTCTGGAAGACAAGACCATCGCAGCCAATCCCTGTCCCTGCGGTTACTATCCCGACAGGAATCTCTGCAATTGTTCCGATTCCATGATAGCAAGATACAGAAGCAAAATATCCGGGCCCATGAAGGATCGTATAGATATTATTGTCAGAGCGGAGAAAACCGATATCGACAAGCTGTCTTCAAAAAAGTCGGGTCCCACATCCCTTGAACTCCGTTCCATGGTCATGAATGCCAGATTTATGCAGGAGGAGCGCTATAAGAACAGTGACATCAGTTACAACTCCGAGATCAGTGTAGCAATGATAGATGAATATCTCCCATTAGGGGTACCTGAGAAAGAATATATGAAGGACATCTATCGGAATATGAATCTTACCGCCCGCTCATATCACAAGATACTTAAAGTCGCCCGTACCATAGCCGACATTGAAAATTCCCATTACATTAAAATACCCCATCTGGCAGAAGCAGTCTGTTACAGAGGATAGGAGCACATATGAATCAGGAAACACATAGAATAAACGAATCATTTATCAACGAGGAAAGGGCCGCCGCCTATTATCTTCAGACAGTTCCCGGCATGAAGATAAGGGATATACGAGCCCTTAAGAATCATTTTGGCAGTTTTGTGACTGCCCTGTCCGCTTCCGAAAAGGATTATCCGGATCTGATATCCGCCGATCTTATAAAAGAACTGAAGGACAGACTTAAGACCGGCTCCCCTTTTGAAGCATATGCCGATCTTTTAAGGTCCGACATACATTATTGTATGGAGGATGATCCCGCATATCCACTACCTCTTATGAACATAGCATCTCCTCCCTTTTCTCTCTTTTACAAAGGTTCTCTTCCCGACCCCGACATCCCCTGTGTCGCCGTGATAGGTGCCAGAAACTGTTCGGGATACGGCAGACAGATGGCCAGAGAATTCTCAAGAGAACTGGGGCTGGCGGGCATACAGCTTATAAGCGGACTGGCCGCCGGTGTGGACAGTATCGCGGGCAGTTCCTCCATCACTGTAGGTGGAAGATCTTTTGCCGTCCTGGGTTCAGGTATTGATATCTGTTACCCGTCTTCCAGCAAAGCTCTCTATGATTCAACTCCGGCAAACGGTGGTCTTATAAGCGAATATCTGCCATCCACTCCGGCAGTAGGTCATCATTTTCCCGCCCGTAATCGCATAATATCCGGTCTGGCGGATGCGGTTCTTGTGGTGGAAGCCAGAAAGAAAAGCGGAACCCTCATAACCGTCAATATGGCCTTGGAACAGGGAAAAGACGTCTATGCTATTCCCGGCCGAATCAACGAGTCTTTAAGTTACGGTTGCAACATGCTTATAAGAGACGGTGCCGTTCCCGCCTTAAGTCCCTTTGAATTCGTGGACGAACTGCTGCATAAAATAAAAAAATGCCCCGCATCCTTTAAGTCTTCCCTAAAGGATGGGGACATCAATAGAAACAATAATTGCGACGACATGTTCCTGTCATCGGATGAAAGGATCGTTATGTCCGCCCTGGACTGCAATCCCAGATCCATAAGCGAGATCTTCTTAGATCTTCCGGAAGATTCCGGAATCNNTTAACGAATATGGTCATGCACCACAAGATCAAATGCCTGGATTCTTCAAATTACTATCTGGAATAGTTCTATCCCAGTCGTGCAGCCATGGTGTCGGGATCTACGGCAAACTGAATCGCAACATCTTTTGCTATGACTCCGTTTGCATAGAGCTGCTGGATGCTTTCATCCATTGTAATCATGCCGAGTTTTCTGTTGGTCTGCATTATGGTCATAAGCTGATGAGACTTGCCTTCACGGATCAGGTTACGCACCGCATTGGTGGAATGAAGCACTTCAAATGCGGCAACTCGTCCGGAACCGTCTGCCTTGCCCATAAGCTGCTGTGATACTACCGCCTCAAGTACGTTGGCAAGCTGTACTCTTATCTGCTGCTGCTGATGGGGCGGGAATACGTCTATAACACGATCCACGGTGCTTGCTGCGCCGATGGTATGGAGTGTTGAAAGCACAAGGTGTCCTGTTTCCGCTGCTGTTATGGCAACGGATATTGTCTCGAAGTCTCTCATCTCACCCACAAGAATTACATCGGGATCTTCTCTTAATGCCGATCTTAAAGCATTGGCATAAGACTGGCTGTCGAGACCGATTTCTCTCTGATTGACGATGGACTTGTCATGTCTGTGAAGGTACTCTATGGGATCCTCAAGAGTAATAACATGAGCATCTCTGTTATGATTGATCTTATCTATTATTGCGGCAAGAGTTGTTGACTTACCGGATCCTGTAGGTCCTGTTACAAGTACAAGGCCTCTCTTTCTGCTGTAAAGATCCATTACCGATTCGGGTATCCCCAGTTCTTCGGGAGACGGTACATCCGAGCTCACTATACGAAGAGCCATGGCGCAGGTACCTCTCTGCTTGAAAGCATTGACACGGTAACGTCCCAATTCCGGAAGAGCATAAGCAAAGTCGTGCTCGCCTTTTTCATAGAATTTTGTTCTCTGGACATCAGTCATAATGCCCATAAGCAGTTCTTCCGTATCGGGAGGAAGAAGTCTCTTGTCACCCATTGCAATAAGATGACCGTTTACTCTCATCTTGGGAGGCACACCGACTGTAAGATGTACATCGGACGCTCCCGCTTCTCCTGCCTGTCTCAATATCTCCGTGATAGAAAATTCTGTCATTTTTTAAATCCCCCAAACTGATTCTTATTAATCGGAATACAGTAACAATCCCGCTTCTCACACTTATTTATCTTACCACATTTTTGACAACAAAAATACCCACGGATGACGGGCCGTGGGTAAAAAGTAATCTATTCTGTAATTAAGCCATCTGGTTAACAGCCTTGTTAAGACGAGAAACCTTTCTTGAAGAAGTATTCTTATGATATACTCCCTTAGAAGTAGCCTTGTCTATTGTAGCTGTGGCTTCTAACAATGCAGCCTGTGCAGCAGCCTTATCGTTAGCATCAATTGCAGCGTAAACCTTCTTTACAGCTGTCTTAACGCCGGACTTGATTGCCTTATTGCGCTCAGCATTGGCATTGCTTACTAAAATTCTCTTCTTTGCAGATTTAATATTAGCCAACTCTCTACATCTCCTTTCAAAAATCCGATAAAAGGAAGGCTTAGAGGAGGAAAGAGGCCAACACTCTGTTGCTGACATCTATTCCGGCTTCCGTAAGTCTTATATTATCTCCGTCCGTTTCCAGCAGACCTGCTTCTTCATTCTTTTTTATCTGACTGCCAAAGACCCGATCTATATCCCGGCCGAAAAGCGCCGCAAATCTTTCTTTGCTGACACCCTTCATAAGCCTCAGTCCCACTATCATAAATTCTTCCATCTTATCATTCGGGCTGAGTCTCTGGTATCCCTGACGCCAGGCTGTCTGAAGAGGTCTATCTTCTTCTGCCGCTTCATCCTCCTCATCATCATATGTGAAGACCATATTTTCTTCTTTAAGCAGCAGTTTCATGTAAGGATAAAGTTCATCCGTATTGGACCATCTGACTCCGTCAGCATATGAAGCGGCTCCGATCCCGAATCCTATATAAGGATCTCCCGTCCAATATACTTTGTTATGACGGCACTCAAAACCATCCTTTGCATAATTGGATATCTCATATCTGTGATAGCCC
>CACZBZ010000050.1 GCA_902779505.1 uncultured Lachnospiraceae bacterium | reverse complement strand
CTACACTGAAGGACGAACCTTATAAAATGTTGGCCATCAGTCTTGATGACAGGAAGAAGATAGAAGCCTTCAGAGATGAAGTAGTAGATAAGTACGGTGACGAACTTGCGGTGTTTTTCTCCAACAATTGGTATCTTGAGATGTTCAAAAAGGAATCCGGAAAAGGCTCGGCCGTTAAATGGATGTGTGAGCATTTTGGAGTGCCCCTTGCGGATTCATATGCCTTTGGGGACGAGATGAATGACGAATCCATGTTGCTTGCTGCGGGACATGGCATAGCCATGAAAAACAGCAATCCCAATCTATTCGCTTCGGCGGATGAAATCAGCGAATATACCAATCATGAAGATGGCTTTGCAAAATACATTGAAAAGCATATTTTATGATGAATTATAAAATATTTATTAAATGTCCTTTAGCCTATTGCAAAAATTAAAAATGTGGCTAAAATAAATAATTGTTAAGATTGTTAGCACACAGAGGAGATGAGTGCTAATGATATAAAAAAGATATTATTAAAGCGTTTGCTTATATTAAGGAGGCAAGGTTATGAAATTAGTACCATTAGGTGACAGAGTTGTATTAAAGCAGCTTGAGGCAGAAGAGACAACAAAGTCCGGAATCGTACTTCCCGGACAGAACAAGGAAAAGCCACAGCAGGCTGAGGTAATCGCAGTAGGTCCCGGCGGAATGGTTGACGGCAAGGAAGTTAAGATGGAAGTATCTGTCGGAGATAAGGTAATCTACTCTAAGTATTCCGGAACAGAAGTTAAGCTTGACGAGAATGAAGAGTACATTATTGTAAGACAGAATGATATTCTTGCAGTTATTAAATAATTTTACTGATAGATTTAGGAGGCAAAAGAAATGGCTAAGGAAATTAAGTACGGAGCAGAGGCTAGAGCAGCTCTTGAGAGCGGTGTAAATCAGCTTGCAGATACAGTTCGTGTAACACTTGGACCTAAGGGTCGTAACGTTGTATTGGACAAGACATACGGTGCACCTCTTATCACAAACGACGGTGTAACAATCGCTAAAGAGATTGAACTTGAGGATGCTTTTGAGAATATGGGAGCACAGCTCGTTAAGGAAGTTGCTACAAAGACTAACGATGTTGCCGGTGACGGTACAACAACAGCAACTGTACTTGCTCAGGCTATGGTACATGAAGGTATCAAGAACCTTGCAGCAGGTGCTAACCCCATCATCCTTCGTAAAGGTATGAAGAAGGCTACAGACTGTGCAGTAGAGGCTATTGCAAAGATGAGCTCTAAGGTAAACGGTAAAGAGCACATTGCAAGAGTAGCAGCTATCTCTGCAGGTGATGAAGAAGTTGGACAGCTTGTTGCAGATGCAATGGAGAAGGTAACAGGCGACGGTGTTATCACTATTGAAGAGTCTAAGACAATGCAGACAGAACTTGACCTTGTAGAAGGTATGCAGTTCGACAGAGGATATATCTCAGCATATATGGTAACAGATACAGAGAAGATGGAAGCTGTTCTCGACAATCCGTATATCCTGATCACAGATAAAAAGATCTCTAATATCCAGGAGATTCTTCCATTACTTGAGGAGATTGTTAAGACAGGTTCTAAGCTCCTTATCGTTGCTGAGGATGTTGAAGGTGAGGCTCTTACAACTCTCATCGTTAACAAACTCCGTGGTACATTCAATGTAGTAGCTGTTAAGGCTCCCGGATACGGTGACAGACGTAAGGATATGCTTCAGGATATCGCTATTCTTACAGGTGGTACAGTTATCTCAGAAGAACTCGGTCTTGACCTTAAGACAGCAACAATCGACCAGCTTGGCCGTGCTAAGAGCGTTAAGGTTAACAAGGAAGATACAGTTATCGTTGAAGGTGCAGGCAACAAAGATGCAATTGCAGGACGTATCGCTCAGATTAAGCAGGCAATTGAGACAACAACTTCTGACTTCGACAAAGAGAAGCTTCAGGAGAGACTTGCCAAGCTTGCAGGCGGCGTAGCCGTTATCAGAGTTGGTGCTGCAACAGAGACAGAGATGAAGGAAGCTAAGCTTCGTCTTGAAGATGCCCTTGCAGCAACAAGAGCAGCAGTTGAAGAAGGTATCATCGCAGGTGGTGGTTCTTCATACATCCATGCATCAAAGGAAGTTGCAAAGCTTGCAGATTCCCTTGAAGGCGATGAGAAGACAGGAGCAAGAATCGTGCTTAAGGCTCTTGAGGCTCCGCTGTTCCACATTGCTCATAATGCAGGTCTTGAAGGATCTGTTATCGTTAATAAGGTTCGTGAATCAGAAGTTGGCTTCGGATATGATGCCCTCAAAGATGAGTACGTTGATATGGTAAAGGCAGGTATCCTTGATCCTGCAAAGGTATCACGTTCAGCTCTTCAGAATGCAACAAGCGTTGCTTCTACATTACTTACAACAGAGTCTGTTGTAGCCAACATCAAAGAGCCTGAACCCGCAATGCCTGCTAATCCGGGAATGGGAATGGGATACTAAAAAGTTGAATAATAAGCACTGATGTATTATAATAGTGCAGTATGGCGAGGACGCTGTATGTCCTCGCCTTTTTTTAGGTAAAGAGCTGTGTAAACTGCGATTAATGGCGCTTTTTGCAGGCACGAATACCAATAAAACAAAAGAGGGATAACTAATGGGTAAATATTTTGGAACTGACGGATTCCGTGGCGAGGCAGGTGTTGTTCTTAATGCCGAGCATGCATTCAAAATCGGAAGATTTTTGGGATGGTATTATGCAAAAGATAACAAGGCTAAGATTGTTATCGGCAAGGACACAAGACGTTCGTCTTACATGCTTGAGAATGCTCTTGCTGCAGGTATTACAGCCTCAGGATCCGATGCATACCTTTTACATGTAACTACAACACCATGTGTGTCTTATATTACAAGAACCGAGCATTTTGACTGTGGTGTTATGATCTCAGCCAGCCATAATCCTTTCCATGACAACGGTATCAAGCTTCTTAATACTGATGGCGAAAAGATGGAAGACAGCGTTCAGGATGAGATTGAGAGATATATCGACGGTGATCATGAAGAGATTCCTTTTTCCAAGGGCGACAAGATAGGCTGCACCATTGATTACTATTCCGGACGTAACAGATATATAGGATATCTTACAAATATTGCTACGGATTCTTTTGAAGACAGAAAGATAGCTCTTGACTGTTCCAACGGTTCTGCATGGATGATAGGACCTTCCGTGTTCAACGCTTTGGGAACCAAGACTTACGTTATAAACAATACACCCGACGGTGTTAACATCAATACAGACTGCGGATCTACACATATCGAAGGACTTCAGAAGTATGTGGTAGAGAACAATCTTGACTGTGGATTTGCCTTTGACGGCGATGCCGACAGATGTCTTGCGGTCGATGAAAAGGGTAATGTGGTTAACGGCGATGTGATAATGTACATAGCTGCCAAATACCTCAAAAAGAACGGCCAGCTCCGCGGCAATAAAGTGGTTACCACAGTAATGTCCAACTTCGGTCTTTACAAGGCACTTGATAAGATGGGCATCGGTTATGAAAAGACTGCCGTAGGTGACAGATACGTATACGAGAATATGAAGGAGAATGATTACATGGTTGGCGGTGAGCAGTCAGGCCATATTATCTTCCGTAAATATTCGCGTACAGGTGACGGTGTTCTGTCAGCCCTTGTAATCCTCGGCATTATGGAAGATACACAACTGCCTCTTTCTGTACTGGCTTCAGAGGTAACAATGTATCCTCAGGTACTTAAGAACGTAATAGTTGATGATAAAGATGCAACGCTTGAAGATCCTGCCGTTATGCTTGCGGTTGATGCTGCAACTGCAGAACTGGGAGACAACGGAAGAGTACTTCTTCGTAAGAGCGGAACGGAGCCTGTGCTTCGTGTAATGGCTGAAGCAGGCAGCGATGAAGAATGCGAAAGACATGTGGATGCAATCATTGAATCAATGAAGGCTTCCGGACATCTTGTTAAGATCAAATAATTTCGCAGGCTGAGTCAATCGGCTATGGAGGAAGAAATGGGAGAATTACAGTTAAAGGTAAAGGACTTATATGAGCCCGGACACACACTTGCCTGGCCATATTTGGAGAAAGTTACATATCCCTGGGAGATACTTAAGAGTATCAAGGATATCATACTTGCCATCGGACCTACTTTGGATCCGGAAAAATACGACAATCCGTCTGAGGGAGTATGGGTTGCGAAGTCAGCCAAGGTCTTCCCTTCAGCTTATCTCGGATCACCTTGTATCATAGGTGAAGATACGGAAGTAAGACAGTGTGCATTCATAAGAGGATCGGCACTTGTGGGTAACGGCTGTGTAGTCGGCAATTCTGTCGAGCTTAAGAATGTTATAATATCGGATAATGTACAGGTACCTCATTACAATTATGTAGGTGATTCGGTACTTGGATACAAATCACATATGGGAGCCGGTTCCATTACATCCAATGTAAAATCGGACAAGACTCTTGTTATAGTAAAAGCAGACGGAGACAAGATCGAGACAGGGCTTAAGAAGTTCGGAGCCATGCTTGGTGATTTTGTTGAAGTAGGATGTAACAGTGTTCTTAATCCCGGTACGGTTATCGGAAGCCATTCCAATGTATATCCCACATCATCTGTAAGAGGGGTTATACCGGCACACTCAATATTCAAGAGTGGAAAAGGAACAGAAATAGTAAGCAAAGAAGAGTAGGATAATTTATGTGCGGAATAGTAGGATATGTAGGTAACAATCAGGCAGGACCGATTCTTTTGGAAGGTCTGTCAAAACTGGAATACAGAGGCTATGATTCAGCCGGACTTGCCGTTCGTGACGGTGAGAAGCAGGTGGAAATAGTTAAGGCCAAGGGAAGACTTAAGAATCTTTCCGACAAGACAGATGAAGGTAAGGCCATAAAGGGTAATTGCGGTATCGGCCATACAAGATGGGCTACTCACGGTGAACCCTCTGAGAAGAACGCTCATCCTCATATGTCTGATGACGGCAATGTTGTAGCTGTTCATAACGGAATTATCGAGAATTATTCCGAAGTTAAGGAAAAGCTCCTTAAGAAGGAATACAAGTTCTATTCAGATACCGATACAGAGGCTGTTGTTAAGCTTATAGACTATTACTACAAGAAATACAACATCGGACCTGTTGATGCTCTTGCAAAGACCATGGTCAGAATAAGAGGCTCTTATGCTCTTGCGGTTATGTTCAAGGATTATCCCGGAGAGATCTGGGTAGCCCGTAAAGAGTGCCCTATGATTATCGGTGTGAACGATGATGCCACATATGTAGCATCTGATGTTCCTGCAATACTTAAGTATACAAGAAATGTATATTATATCGGCAACTACGAGATGGCTCGTATTACTCCCGGCAACGTTGAATTCTACAACCTTGACGGTGAGCGTATAGAAAAAGAACTTACAGAGATCAACTGGGATGCCGAAGCTGCCGAGAAGGGCGGTTACGAACACTTTATGCTCAAGGAGATTCATGAGCAGCCCAAGGCAGTCAGAGATACAATCAATGCATACGTAAAAGACGGTGTGATTGATTTTGCAGGAATCAATCTGACAGAAGAGCAGATCAAGAAGTTCTCCGATATAACCATTGTTGCATGCGGTTCGGCATATCATGCGGGAGTGGTTGGACAGTATGTTATCGAAAAACTGACAAGAATACCCGTAAGAGTAGAGCTTGCAAGTGAATTCAGATACAGAAATCCTATTCTGGGTAAGAATACTCTTGTTATTTCCGTAAGCCAGTCCGGAGAGACAGCCGACACTCTTGCTGCTGTCCGTGAGGCAAAGGAAAAAGGCAATTATACACTTGGAATCGTCAATGTAGTGGGAAGTTCCATTGCAAGAGAATCCGACAGTGTACTCTATACAATGGCAGGTCCCGAAATTGCGGTTGCCACAACAAAGGCCTACAGTGCACAGCTGATCGCTATGTACCTTATCGCAACAAAATTTGCATTTGTTAAGGGTGAAATCGATAAAGAGAGACACGATCAGATTCTTGCTGAGATCGATACAATACCTGACAAGATAGAGAAGATATTCGATGACAACGGACGTATTCAGTGGTTTACAGCCAAATTCGCCAATGTTCAGGATATATTCTTCATTGGACGTGGTATAGATTATGCAATAAGTCTTGAGGGAAGCCTTAAGATGAAGGAGATAAGTTATATCCATTCCGAAGCATATGCTGCCGGAGAACTTAAGCACGGCACCATATCTCTTATTGAGGACGGAACCCTTGTTATCGGTGTTCTTACACAGGAAGACCTGCTTGAGAAGAACGGTTGATTTTACAATCTATACACCGGGTATAGAAGATACCTTCAGCGCAAGTCTCGCTATCGTACCTCTTCAGCTTATGAGCTATTATATGTCTGTTGCCAAGGGTCTTGATGTTGATAAACCGAGGAACCTTGCCAAGAGCGTAACAGTAGAATAAAAAACTTAGGATGGCCACCGTAACTGCCTGTTGCGGTGGTCTTAACTGTAAATATGAGAAGACTTTATCACTATCTAACCAAATATAAGCTTCAATGCATTCTGGCCCCCCTCTTTAAGATGTTGGAGGCCAGTTTTGAGTTGATAGTTCCCCTGGTAATCGCTTCCCTTATAGATAAGGGAATAGTGACGGGGGATAAGGCACACATATACCGTCAGGTTGC
>CACZBZ010000049.1 GCA_902779505.1 uncultured Lachnospiraceae bacterium | reverse complement strand
TAATTCCATACGGAATTAAGTATCTTCTCTCTTGAAAGAGCTATTCCCTTGTTCTCAATAAAATATGTAAGCAGTTCAAACTCTTTAAAGCTGAGTTCTATCTCCGCTCCGTCAACAAAGGCTTGATGCGCGGACTTGTCTATTTTAATTCCGCCGGCCTCTATCACTTCTTCGACACTGCCTTCACCGGATCTTCGAAGCACAGCCTCGACTCTGGCCACCAGCACCTTGGGGCTGAAAGGCTTGGTAATGTATTCATCCACTCCCAGTTTGAAGCCCTGGAGTTCATCCCTCTCATCACCCTTAGCTGTAAGCATGATAATAGGAACCTGCGAATACTGTCTGATCTCTTTAACGGCACCCCAGCCGTCAAGTCTGGGCATCATTACATCCAGTATGACCAGGTTGATATCTCTGTTTTCAAGGTATATGTCCACTGCTTCAACTCCGTCTGAAGCCTCCATAACCTCATAGCCGCTCTTCTGAAGAAAGTCCTGAAGAAAGTCCTTGACCAGCTTGCGCATACGTTCTTCATCATCTACAACAAGTATCTTAATTGGATTCATACATTCCTCCGTTAAGTTCTCTTTCCTTTTCCCTTACAACTGCTTCTCTATCCTTCAGTTGCTGTTCCCATTCCGCATACTCGTTCTGTACCGTTCTTCTGTAATTAAGTACGGTAGGACTCGAACCTGTCATACTGATGGCAAACAAAACAACTACCAAAAAAGCCAATACCAGTACGGCTATTGTCAGTCTGGCATTTTTCCTGTGAAGTTCATCTTTCTTCTTACGAATTCGCACCGTCCTCTCGGGCTTGGGCTTGTCATCAAGATTGCTGTTGAATACCTGATATAAAGGAACTCCCGGTATATCTTCTTTACTGATTCCCATTCCAATCATTTTTCTCTGGAGATCGTAAAGATATGTATATCCCACGGGAGTACGAAATAATCGCTTTTCCAAGGCAGCCTGATAGACAGACTTTATGGTCTCTGCGTTACGTCCTTCAATTTTTTTATCAATGAACTTTACAGCACTGATTTCCTGCTCGGCGAGTTCAACATCTTCCTTGTTTCCGAATGTGAATCCCCCTACCGTAAATTCCTTCTTCTGTGCCTCATCCATTATTATCACCCTCTGCTAGTGACTGGTTTCTTACCTGCCTGCTGGCTTTTAGTTTTTCTCTCTGCTTCTCGTTAACGAATTTTGCAATAGCCGGGCTCTCCTGATTGAGTCTGCAGCCATACATCATTCGATTCTTTTCCATCTCTTCGCTTCGAACAATCAATGCGCCTAAACTGAATTTTGAATTGGTGGGCTCATCAAAAAATGTGAGATGCACTATTGAGCCATCGGGAATCTGCTGATCCTTTGAACATATAAAAGCAATCCCGCTGATACTGATATCTTTAATGGTAACATCGAAAGGCTTTCCGCCCAGACCCACGATTGCAACTCCGTCTTCACCAAGCCATACTCTGCAGGCTCCCCTTCGGTTAATCAGTTTACCTTCTGTTTTGCAAGATACTTCATGAAAAAGATTCCCGTTCTGAGTCTTGATGTTTCTGATTTTTACATTGCTGAATTTGAACGCCTTACCCTCTTCGGCATCGGCAACAATCATACTGAGCACCAAACCCTTGGTAGAGAATCCTACCATCTTATCATCCTTGGTTATAGGTTCACAGAAAATACAATCATCATATACTTCTTTGGCAACCGTATTGAATTCAAGAATCTGCAGACCTATCGCAACCGATATGGTTACGGCTGCCTCAGCTTTAATCTCATTAAGACGCATACTGCCCCCCGTTGTCATTACCCCTTTGTCTTAAAATCACATATTATAGTGGACCAGACGGGAGTCGAACCCGTGTCCGAAGCTCCTTCCACCGTACTTCTACAAGCTTAGCTTATCTTTAGACATTCCCTCCTGCACACCGTGGTAAGCAACGAAATGCATTCAGTAGCTTCATGATACGCCCATATGCTCAAAGCTTTGCATATGTCGTTTCTCACATAGTCGATGCCCGGGTCTTAATGTGTGAGTGCACTAAGTCGGGCAGTTGCCATTAGGCAACAGCTAATTCTGTATTAGCGTTTAATTTTAAGTTTGCGATTAACGGTTCGCACCGGCTTGCTTCTCCAGATTCCAAAACCCCGTCGAAACCTTGACTGGCCCTTATATTCAGTGTAATTTGTCCCTTATATTTTACATTACATAACTATGCTTAGCAACAAAATACACAGAATTACCATAATTTCCCGACACTGTATATGTCGGCTAGAGTCCTATCTCCATCTTGGCTCTTCCGTCCTTGAAATACACTTCAAGAGGAACAATCGCATAGCCTCTTTCCTTGACCTTGCCCAAGAGTTTGTTGATCTCGCTCTTGTGCAGGAGAAGTTTCTTGGGACGAAGGGGATCCTTGTTGAAGATGTTACCTTTTTCGTAAGGACTCACATGCATTCCGTAGACCCATACTTCGGCATCCTCTATACGGATGAAGGCCTCTTTGATACTGCACTGTCCAAGTCGCAGAGACTTTACTTCCGTTCCGTGCAAAACTATGCCTGCCTCGTATTTCTCGTCAACAAAGTATTCATGATATGCTTTTTTGTTACCGGCTACCAACTTCTTTGCTTCCTTAGCCATAACTGCCTCATTTCTGAAAAATTATTCTTTCGTTTCTTCCGCAAGGAATCAACACTGTCCACAACAATCTTAACAGGCTGCCCCAGTTCGTAACTCTTACCGTGCTTGGTTCCCGCCATCTTATAGCCCACTTCATCATAGACATAAAAATCTCCGGGAAGTTTTGATACATGTACCATACCTTCTATGGTATTGGGAAGTTCCACATATATTCCCCATTCGGTAACTCCCGACACAACACCCTCGAATTCTTCTCCGATATGGTCTTCCATATACTGACACTTCTTCAGCTTATTTGTTTCTCTTTCGGCCTCATCCGCCCTTCTCTCCATTTTCGAAGATCTTTCGGCAACATTAAAGAGTATCTTGTCGTAGTGTTTTATCTTTTCGCCTTTGAGTCTTCCTCTGATATCATCCTTGATTATCCTGTGTATCTGCAGGTCGGGATATCTTCTTATGGGAGACGTGAAGTGACAGTAGTATTTTGCCGCAAGTCCGAAGTGTCCGGTGCAGTCTATGGTATATTTAGCCTGCTTCATACTTCTTAATGTTATTCTTGCAATCATATCCGCTTCCGGACTTCCTTCTATCTCTCCCAGAAGCTTCTGGAACTCCTTGGGATGAACCTCGTCCTGAGCCATATGGATATGATATCCGTAATTATTGATAAAAGTAGCAAGTTTCTGTACTTTTTCCGGATCGGGCTTGTCATGAGTTCTGTAGACAAAAGGAACTTCCATCCAGAAATAATGCTCCGCCACCGTCTCATTGGCCATAAGCATAAAGTCCTCGATAAGTCTTGTGGCCGCATTCCTTTCATAAGGAACTATTTCCAGAGGCTTGCCGTTCTCATCCAGCTTGAACTTGGATTCGGGGAAATCAAAATCAATTCCTCCTCTTTTTTTCCTGGCTTCTCTTATTATAAGAGAAAGTTCGTACATCTTATCAAGCATGGGAACAACATCCGGGAACTTGTCCCTCTCTTCCTCATCCTTAATATCTATTATTTTGTTTACCGAAGGGTAATCCATCCTGTGGTCTACATTAATAACCGATTCCACAATCCTATGGTCGATTACTTTTCCCGAAGGGTTGATGGTCATTATGCAGCTGAGTGCAAGTCTGTCCTCCCCTGCGTTCAAAGAACATATTCCGTTGGAAAGTCTGTGAGGGAGCATAGGGATTACTCTGTCCACAAGGTATACGCTGGTTCCTCTGTCCAATGCTTCGTGATCCAGTGCGGAATTCTCCTGCACATAGTTGCTTACATCGGCAATATGAACCCCCAGCACATAGTCCTCTCCGTCCATCTCGAGAGACACCGCATCATCCAGATCCTTTGCATCCAGACCGTCTATGGTAACCATCAGCAGGTCTCTTAAGTCTTCTCTGCCGTTAATGTCCGCTTCGATAATGGAATCTTTTACTTTTTCAGCCTGATTCATTACCTTCTCGGGGAATTCCATGGGAAGTCCGAAGCCTTTTACGATGGACAGGATGTCCACTCCGGGATCATTAATGTGTCCCAGTATCTCGGTAATGACACCTTCAGGACTGTGCCTGTCATCTCCGTAAGATTTGAGATCTACCACGACTTTATGGCCGTCCATGGCGCCTTTGCTGTCTTCCACTCTTATATATATATCGCTTGCAAGCTTCTGATTGTCGGGAACAACGAAACCGAAACTCTTGTTAGATTTCTGATAGGTTCCGACGATTCTGCTGGTTCCTCTCTCAAGAATCTTAACAACCTTGGCCTCAACTCTTCTGCCCTTTGTTCCGGGGATGATACTGCACTGAACGGTATCCAGATGAAAGGCTCCTCCCGTATACTGCTCGGGAATATAGAGGTCGTCATCTCTTCCATCAACTTCAACGAAACCGAAGCCGTTCCTGTTGGAAATAAATGTACCGGTTATCAATCCGTCCGTCTTAACATTCTTGGGATCTAAAAGTTGGTACTTGCCTCTCTTGCTTATCTCTATCTTCTGCTCCGCAAGCAGCTCCTCGAGAATTGATTTCATCTCGGGTCTGTCCTTTGCATCTACCTGCATCAAAACGGCAAGTTCCTTTTCCTTCATGGGAACATAGAACTCATTGGCCATAAGATCCAGTATTAGTTTTTTTCTTTCTTTCCTGCTTTTCATAATTTCCTTTTCCACAAAACAAATAAAAAAGCCTCTGCGAACAATACGCAGAGGCCGGTAATACGTTTTAACTAGAAACGTCTGATGTTAAGAACTACGGCGATCAATATAAAGGCAATAACAAGAATTCTTGTAATCTTTACAAGAGCTCCTTCCATGGAACGTCCCTTGTTCTTACCCCAATATGACTCAGCTGCACCGCTGATGGCGCCAAGTCCCGCTGACTTGCCTTCCTGCATAAGTACGATTGCAGATAATACTACTGATATTATTATAAACAAAATTGTTAAGATTACTCTTAAAACTTCCATTTGTGATAACCTCCTAAAATATCGAACAATCGTAAGTGTATCATATCGGTTGGCATAAATCAACAACAAATTCCAATCACCAAAGATGTCCCAAAATACCGATTATCTTACAAGCAGAGACTTACCTGTCATTTCCTCAGGCTGCTTCTCGCCCATGATATCTATAAGTGTAGGAATGATGTCTGCAAGAACTCCGCCTTCCCTGAGCTTAGCTCCTTCCGGTCCGTTAACAAGGATGAAAGGAACCGGATTGGTTGTATGAGATGTAAGAGGCTCACCTGTCTCATAATCAACAAGCTGCTCAGCGTTACCGTGATCGGCACAGATGAACATTACTCCGCCTACTTCCTTGATGAGAGCTTCTATCTCTCCAAGACACTTGTCAACCACTTCAATTGCCTCAATTGCAGCATCAACAACACCTGTATGTCCTACCATATCGGGGTTAGCGAAGTTACAGATGATAACATCATACTTGCCTTCTCCGTTCTCGTCCTTGGCAGTGATTGCTTCAGAAAGCTTATCACATACTGTATATGCAGCCATACGAGGCTTCTTATCATAAGTCGGAACATACTTGGGTGAATTAACAAGTATTCTGTCTTCACCTTCATTGGGTGTTTCAACACCACCGTTAAAGAAGAATGTTACATGAGCATACTTCTCTGTCTCGGCGATACGTGCCTGCTTCATACCCTTAGCTGCAAGCCACTCACCGAAGGTATTTGTAATCTCAACCTTATGGAAAGCAACTGTCTTGTTGGGTATTGTAGGATCGTAATCAGAGAAACATACGTATTTGATGTTAAGCCTTGATCCTCTCTCAAACTTTGTAAAATCATCATCACAGAAAGCATGAGTGATTTCTCTTGCTCTGTCAGGCCTGAAGTTATAGAAGATGATTGAATCACCGTCTTTGATTGTTGCAACGGGAGCGCCGTTTTCACATACTACCATAGGAACAACGAACTCATCTGTTACACCTTCGTCATAAGACTTCTGGATTCCTTCCGTAGCTGAAGTACATGTATTTCCAACACCCTTTGTAAGAGCATCATATGCCTTCTCAATACGGTCGTAGTTGTTATCTCTGTCCATTGCATAGTATCTTCCGGATACTGTTGCAACCTTACCTACGCCGATTTTTGCCATCTCTTTCTCGAGTTCTTCTACATATCCCTTACCGCCTGTGGGAGGTGTGTCTCTTCCGTCAAGGAAAGCATGTACATACACCTTATCAAGACCGTTTCTCTTAGCCAGTTCAAGAAGACCGTAGAGATGTGTGTTGTGGCTGTGTACACCACCGTCTGAAAGAAGTCCGTACATATGAAGTGCAGAACCGTTCTTCTTGCAGTTCTCAATCGCTTCAAGAAGTCCGGGATTCTCGAAGAATGTACCGTCCTGAATCTCTTTTGTGATTCTTGTAAGTTCCTGATATACAATTCTTCCCGCACCCATGTTAAGGTGTCCTACTTCCGAGTTACCCATCTGTCCGTCAGGAAGACCAACGTCCATTCCGCTTGCTCCTCCCTTGACAAAAGGGTTCTCTTTCATAAGTCTGTCGATAACAGGAGTCTTTGCAAGAGCAATTGCATTGGCTTCTGTTTTTTCATTTAATCCAAATCCATCAAGGATCAATAAAAGTACCGGTTTTTTGTTCATTGGAAATCTCCTTCTTTTTGTATGCAGGACTTATTCCTTACCGTCCCAGCAATATGTGCAGAGACTGTCTCTGTCAAGTCCTACAGATTCTATTAAATCATCTAATCTATG
Source organism: uncultured Lachnospiraceae bacterium (assembly GCA_902779505.1). Lineage (GTDB taxonomy): Bacteria > Bacillota > Clostridia > Lachnospirales > Lachnospiraceae > Colinaster. Next base: position 2,545 of record CACZBZ010000049.1, on the reverse strand, counting down.
GAAACGCAAACTTGTAAAATTAAGCTGTTTGCGAATTTCCTCGTTCATAAATGCGTATCTGTCAGAATCGGGATTGGTATATTCGTTTAAAACATCATCACTGACATTATCTCCCTCTTTTGCGGCAATGATACGTCTTGATATCAGATCCATCTCAGATGTACTTCTTGAGAAGTTGAGATATTTACATCCGAACATAATAGGAGGGCATGCCGGTCTGATATGTACTTCTTTCGCACCGCTTCTGTATAAGAATTCGGTGGTTTCTCCCAGCTGTGTACCTCTTACAATGGAGTCGTCTATAAGAAGAAGCTTTCTGTCCTTAATAAGATCATGAACAGGTATGAGCTTCATTTTTGCTATGAGATTACGCTTTGACTGCATGGTGGGCATAAAGCTTCTGGGCCATGTAGGCGTATATTTGATAAAAGGTCTTGAATAAGGAATGCCGCTGGCATTGGCATATCCTATGGCATGTGCAACACCGGAATCGGGCACACCGGCAACTATATCCGGCTTAACGTCGTCTCTCTTTGAAAGAAGAGCTCCACAGTTGTATCTCATTCTTTCTACACTTATTCCTTCGTATGATGAAGAAGGATATCCGTAATATACCCATAAGAAGGTACATATCTTCATCTTGCTTCCCGGTTTTGCCAGAGTAACCACCGATTCGGGATTAAGCACGACTATTTCTCCGGGTCCCAGTTCTCTTACAGGTTCATAGCCCAGATTAAGATAGGCAAAAGATTCAAAGCAGGCACAGTAAGCACCGTCCTTTTTTCCAATGGCCACGGGAGTTCTTCCCATTCTGTCCCTGGCAGCATATATACCTTTTGATGTAAGGAGAATAATTGACATGGAACCGTCAATCAGACTTTGAGCATATTGAATGCCCTCGACGAGATTTTCTTTTCTGTTGATAAGGGCTGCGACAAGCTCTGTGGCATTGATATCGCCACCGCTCATTTCAAGGAAATGTGTATTGCCGTCTTTGAATATATCTTCAACGATCTTGTCGGTATTGTTGATCTTACCGACAGTTGTGATTGCAAAAGTACCATGATGGGATCTAACGATAAGGGGCTGCGGTTCGTAATCCGAAATACATCCGATACCAAGTCTTCCATGCATCTCATTGACATCTTTTTCGAACTTGGTACGGAAGGGTGAATTCTCTATGTTATGGATAGCTCTGTTGAATCCGTTTTTCTTATCGTAAACAGCCATACCAGCTCTTCTTGTTCCAAGATGAGAATGGTAATCAGTTCCGAAAAACAGATCAAAAACACAATCTTCTTTAGATGCTACCGCAAAAAAACCGCCCATATTTCGTTCTCCATTTAATTCCGCTCATCAAATGAGCCACCTACCTTAGAAGCCACATATATTCTATGTTGTTTTTCACCATAAGTAAATAAGTAATTTGTACAAAATGTATATATTAATCCCTCGATTTTTACATAGAAATATGGTAAAACACTATTATATTAAATACTAACTCACACGAGGAGAAAAGAATGGACAGAATAATCAACAGTCTTCTGGAGACAGATGCCTACAAATTTTCTATGGGCCAGGCCATCTACCACCAGTTCAGTGACTACAAGACTACATGGGATTTTAAATGCAGAAACACTGATGTGCATTTTACAAAGGAAATGGTTGAAGAGATCAAGCGTCAGATCCGTATGTACTGTGAACTGAGATTCAACGAGGATGAGCTTGAATATCTCAATTCCATCAAATGGATAAAGGGTTCATATGTTGACTTCCTTCGTCTCTGGGAGCCAAGATACGAAGATTTTGAGATCGGTACGGATGCCGAATGCGGATTAACCATAGAAGCAAAGGGAACATGGCTCAATACATCAATGTATGAGATTCCCACTCTTGCCATTGTCAATGAGACTTATTTCAGAATGGCTTACGATTATGATGAGCTGCTTGAGAGTTTCAAGGAAAAACTCAACGACAAGGTGAAGAAACTGGAATCAGGCGAATTCGATCTGGGAGCATTCAGTGAATTCGGTATGAGAAGACGTCTTTCGGGCGAAGCTCAGGATCTGGCTGTAGGCACTCTTGCCAAGGCTTCTATCGGATCTTCAAAATTCGTTGGTACTTCCAACGTGTATCTCGCCAAGAAGCACGGTATCACACCTGTGGGAACCATGGCTCATGAATGGATCATGTGTGTGGGTCAGGGCAATCACAAGCACAATCCTGCTTTCTCCAACTGGTTTGCTCTGGATGCATGGGTTAAGGAATACGGAGTCCTCAACGGAACCGCTCTTACCGACGCCATTACTACAGATTGCTTCCTTAAAGATTTCCAGCTGACTTATGCCACTCTCTTCAGCGGTGTAAGACATGACAGCGGTGATCCTTATGAATGGGGTGACAAGATGATAGCTCACTACAAGAGCTTAGGTATCGATCCTCTTACCAAGACACTGCTTTTCAGCGACAGTCTTGATTTTGAGAGAGCAACAAAGATTAAGAAATATTTTGAAGGCAAGACAAAGACAGCCTTCGGAATCGGAAC
>CACZBZ010000048.1 GCA_902779505.1 uncultured Lachnospiraceae bacterium | reverse complement strand
ATCTGAGGTTCGCTTGTTACTTTATTACCGGATTCATATAAACCGAATGTATTAAGACTCTCGTAAGGTCTCTCTTTAGCACCGATCTGCTCAAGAATCTTTGCAGCTGTTTCAGGCATATAAGGCAGTAAAAGATTGGCGCCTATGCATATTGATTCCGTAAGGTTGTAGAGTACTTCGGACAATCTGTCTTTTTTCGCTTCGTCTTTGATAAGTACCCAGGGCTCTGTCTCGTCGATATATTTGTTGCATCTTCTGAACAAAGCAACTATCTCTGAGATTGCATCGGCTACTCTCATTTCTTCCATCTTTGCACTTGCCTTGTCACGTGCTGCCGTTACAACTGCCTTCAGATCATCATCCACGGCTTCGCTGGCGCCTGTTTTTGTCACTACTCCGTCGAAATACTTGTTGCTCATGGATACGGTACGGCTTACAAGATTACCTATTATATTGGCCAATTCCGAATTGAATCTTTCGATGACCAGATCCCATGTTATTGTTCCGTCGTTCTCATAAGGCATCTCATGAAGTACAAAATATCTTACCGCATCTACACCGAAGAGATCTATGAGATCGTCTGCGTAGATTACATTGCCTCTTGATTTGCTCATTTTCTCTCCGCCCTGAAGCAGCCAAGGATGACCAAATACATGAAGAGGAAGCTCTTCACCCAGTGCCATAAGGAATATGGGCCAATAGATCGTATGGAATCTGATGATATCCTTTCCGATCAAATGAAGATCTGCGGGCCATAGTTTTTTATACTGATCCGTACTGTTGCCTTCTGCGTCATATCCTATTCCTGTAATGTAGTTGGTAAGCGCATCGAGCCATACATATACAACATGTTTATCATCAAAATCTACGGGAATGCCCCACTTAAATGATGTTCTTGATACACAAAGGTCCTGAAGTCCCGGTAAAAGGAAATTGTTCATCATTTCGTTTTTACGTGACACAGGCTGTATGAATTCCGGATGTTTGTTGATATGCTCGATCAGTCTGTCGGCATACTTGCTCATCTTGAAGAAGTACGCTTCTTCTTTTGCGGGCTTTACATCTCTTCCGCAATCGGGGCATTTGCCGTCTACCAGCTGAGACTGTGTCCAGAAAGCTTCACAGTCGGTACAATACATACCTTCGTAAGCTCCCTTGTAAATATCTCCCTGATTATAGAGCTTTTTGAATATCTTCTGAACCTGCTTTTCATGATCTGCATCCGTTGTACGTATGAACTTGTCGTATGACACATTCAGTCTGTCGCAGATTCCTTTTACGATTCCCGCTACATTATCAACGTATTCCTTGGGTGTTATTCCGGCAGCGTCAGCTTTTAATTCAATCTTCTGACCGTGCTCATCTGTACCTGTCTGGAAGAACACGTCATAACCCTGCTGTCTCTTATATCTTGCAATAGCATCTGCCATAACCACTTCATAGGAATTGCCGATATGGGGTTTTCCCGATGTGTATGCTATAGCAGTTGTTAAATAATATTTCTCACTCATGTGTTACCTCCCGGCTTTCATTATTTCCATGAAAGCCCTCGCATTTTTTTCAACATCACCTTTGAAAACAGCGGATCCGGATACAACCACATTGATTCCGGCATCAATTACTGTCTTCAAATTGTCTATCTTAATTCCGCCATCGACCTCAAGGTCTATATCACGACCCGAGGTCTTAATCATTCGACGTACCTCTCTTATTCTGTCAAGGGATTCTTCCATGAACTTCTGTCCGCCGAATCCCGGTTCCACACTCATAATAAGAATCATATCAACCTCATCGAGATAAGGCTTAAGATCTTCCACAGGAGTTGAAGGTTTTATTGACAGACCAACCCTGCATCCTGCTTCTTTTATCTTTTTAAGTGTAGCATGTACATCTTCGCATGCTTCCAGATGTACGGTTATTATATCGCTTCCGGCTTTTGCGAATTCTTCTACATAACGAATCGGCTCGGTAATCATAAGATGTGTATCAAAAACCGCATCCGTGCACTTTCTGATGCTGCTCTGTACCGTAAGTCCAAAACTAATAGACGGAACAAATACTCCATCCATTACATCTATATGAATGTATTCTGCTCCGCCTTTAACTGCATCCCGAATGTCCTTTTCCAGGTTGCAGAAATCCGCTGCTAAAATTGAAGAAGATAAAATATATTTCATGCTACCACCGGCTTGAATTTGTTGCGTTATAAGTCGCTAAAAGGATTGCCGATGCTGTCGGCAATCCTTGCTTTTAACAATTTATAACTTTTCGCTATTAACATCCCTTCTCATACTCTATATATTTTAACTATTACATAGGGCAAAATCAAGGGCATAAGGCACATAAATCCTCTGATTAGACGCGATTACTTGTTACCAGTCACTAATTCCTATTATCGATTTAGCAAAATCTGCATGGGCATTGGCTTCAGACGTATCTATGTACTTGTATACGTCATAGGACTGTTTGTGTCCGCCACCGCTGTTAAGCAGACCGAGAGCCAGGCCCTGAGCCACTTCCGCCGGAGCGTCTATCTGTCTGTTCAATATAAATCCGTTTACGTTGGGGTTCGCTGCCGCAATCTTGTATGAGTAAGCTATTGCCGCCGCCTGCAGAGCCTCTCCCTTTGTTGAAGTATAACCCTGCTCGCTTAAAAGAACCTGTCTTGTGCTTCCGTCCATCTTTTTGAAGGTATCATTGCACAAATAACTCGTTACTATATTGATGTTCTTCATACTTACCATCGGCGTATCGGTACTGTTAACAACCAGATTCTTATATCCGTTCCAGAAATCCACCTTTGTAAGCGGAACCGCATAGGGATGGTAAGCCAGATCCCAGTCTATGTTTCCTTTTTCTTTAATTATGGAATTAAAGGCATCAAGTACGTCTCTTGCGTCGTAATCTCCTGATTTTCCGTCAATATTTCTGTTCCAGGTCTGATCAAGAGGCATATATACCTTGGCCGAGCCATTGGTGCTCTTTATACCTGTATAGAAGACTCTGAACGCCTGTGCATAAGCCGCCGCATATGAATTGACATCTGTATTCTCGTAATAATTCCATTCTTTTCTGGCATTTATCTCGTTGGCAAATATCCAGTTGGATACCGTTCCGTGATTGCCGGAATATCTGTCCGCTAAGAAGCTGGCCACTGCTGCCAGGGTCTCAACCCCGTCCTGAGTAGCCCCGTTAAACATATAGTAGGGACATGATCCGCCCCTGGCATTGGGATGAATCATCTCAGGATGCGCACCGTTGGGATCGTTCAGCACAACTGCCGTACATTGAATTCCCTTTGCGGAAAGAGTTCCGAATATTACGTCATAAGATCCAACATCCGACTTGTTAAAGTAATAGGTTTTTCCGTTATAGTCGTAACTGATTGCTCCGGATGAGGTATTGAGAAGTCTTCCGACCCATATGTTATAGGCACCCTGTTTTATACCCAAGTCGTCTATTTCTCCGTTGTTGAGTCTGGATGCGTCAACTATGACACCCTTCTTGGAAGCCGGTACTTTATAGGAGTTATATGCTGCCTTCTGTTCCGGATTGGTGATATATCCGGTTTTTGTTATCATCACATATTGATCGTTCTTTTTTACAGCCACAACGAATTTTTTATACAGCAGGCTGCTTGCCGACTTAAAGTTCAGGTTCGTGGTGAGTTTATACTTCTCGCTCGTTCTGTCTATTCTGTAGCTGGCAACAGGAGAACTGCCTTCAGCTATGCCTGTATCAAAGGTATTAAGTGCAAACAAGTACAGATCCTTATTGTCTGCATTCGGTATTCCGGGAATAGTGCCCGTTACAACAACCTTTGAGCTGTCTTCCTCTGATATAAGACAGGATTCAAGCACGGCAAAATCACTTGTATTTTCGGAAGGAAGCTCCACTTCGGATATCCACATGGATTCCCAGGCATCTTCCATTGCTTTTTTCTCGTCAAGTCTGGCGCGGGCTTCTGCGGCTCTCTGCTCTCTCAGCCTTTTATCCGCCTCCATCTCCAATTGTTCTTCTGTAAGCTTCTGTTCTGCTTCGCTTATGGCTTCTATTTCCGCTGAAAGACCGCTACGTGATGAAGATATGTTATTGAACACCAAAAGAAGGATTCCCACAATTGCTACGGCAAGAAGCACTCCTGCCCCTATTATGAGTTTTCTGCTGCTTTTTCCGTTAAGAAGTGCCTTTATCAGTTTTGAAGCTCCGGTTAAGGGGCTTGTTCTTCTTGTGGCAGCAACCTTTCTTTTCTTTCTGTTTTTATTCTTTACCGGTCCTTTTATATCTTTATACAACAAAGAGCGTCGTCTCTTGCTTGTGGGACGGCGCTTTTTCTTTTTTATATTCAGTTCAGCGGATGTACGATTGCGCTTATCTGACATTCTTTGTTCCTTATTTTCCTCTTTTAGACACACTAGTCCATTCTAACATGTGGACATTATAATTCAAGAAGATATTGGTAAACATCTCTTTTTGATATTCCTCTGTCCTGTGCCACCTTCTTCATGGCTTCTTTATGATCAACTCCTTGTTTTTCATACATTGCCATATGATCTTCAATTGAAATGTCCTCATATGAAAGTTGAATTTCTTTTTCTCTCTCCTTGAAATCTTTTCCTTCAATTACGAGAACATATTCTCCTCTGGGTTCATTCTCTTCGTAATATGCTACTGCATTTTTTAAGCTTGTAGGCATTACCGTCTCGAATTTTTTGGTCAGCTCTCGACAGATGGTAATACGCCTGTCACCCAGTGTCTCCGCAAGTTCTTTCAGAGTAGCCTTAAGACGATGGGGCGCCTCATATATTATTATGGTCCTGCTTTCATTCACAAGATCTTCAAGAATGAGTTTTCTTTCCTTCTTTTCCGTCGGCAGAAAAGCTTCAAAGCAGAATCTTCTTGTGGGAAGTCCCGATAAAGTCAGGGCCACAATAAGAGCTGCCGGTCCCGGAAGAGATGTTACCGTTATTCCCTCTTCCTGACACATGCGCACAAGCACTTCCCCGGGATCCGATATCGCCGGAGTTCCCGCATCCGTAATAAGTGCTATATTTTTACCCTCTTTCATTTTTCCTATCAGAGTAACTGCCTTATCATACTTGTTATACTCATGATAACTGGTCAAAGGGGTTCTGATCTCAAAATGGTTAAGCAGTTTTTTACTGTTACGGGTATCTTCCGCCGCTATTATGTCAACCATATTTAAAGTTTCAATAATTCTTGGAGATATATCTCCCAGATTACCTATTGGCGTTGCGCACAAATACAACATTCCGCTCATACATTAATCCTTATTCCATTCCGGTCCGTATATCTCGTAAATTTCCTTATTATACACGCCGGGTGAATCATATACTACAAGAGGCTTTTCAACAGTGAGTCTTGACTTTCCGCCGCTCTTTGCTTCGATCAGGACCATGTTCGGTTCCTTGTCCACATATGGGTATACCAGTCTCATCCTCTTGGGTTCCAGTTTGTATTTTGTTAACATAACAAAAATTTCCGACAGCCTGAAGGGTCTGTGTATCATATAGAAGTTTCCGCCGGGTCTCAAGGCCATTGACGCCGCACTTACTATGTCTTCCAAATTGCACAGCACTTCATGCCTTGCTATCGTCATATAATCTTTTTCTCCTCTTATTCCATGATTATCAATCATGTAGGGGGGATTGGACGTGACAACATCGTAAGATGACTTTTTTATCAGTTCCGAAAGGTTCTTTATATCTTCATTAAGGATTTCAATCTTGTCAGTCAGGCCGTTAAGCTCTACGCTTCTTTTAGCCATATTTGCCGATTCTTCCTGTATTTCCACAGCGGTAAAAGAGGCCGCCTTTGTCTTTTCAGACATCAGTATTGGAATGATTCCTGTTCCCGTTCCAAGATCAAGCACTCTGTCTCCCGCAGATGCTTTTGCATAATTGCTTAAGAGTACTGCATCTATTCCAAAACAGAATCTGTCGGGATCCTGGATTATTCTAAGTCCGTTACATTGAAGATCGTCTATTCTTTCCCCTTCTTTTAAGAGTGTCTCATTCATTGATCAGTTTCCCATCTTTATCTCTATATGGCATATCTCAGCCCTTGTGCCAATCCTCATATTGGGGCCGAATACTCCCACGCCGCTTGTAACAATACTGTGCATATCACCAAGCTTACTGTAACCGTATGAATTGTCCCAAATAAGTCTGTTAAGGAGATTGCAAGGCCAGATTTGGCCGTTGTGAGTATGTCCGCTTAGATCCAGATCAACACCTGCCTGAGAAAGCTTTGCAAGTTCCTTGGGCTGATGATCCATTACTATCACGGGCTTTGACATATTCAGTCCCTTAACGATTTCTTCCGCTGTCTTTCTCTTTTCAACACCTTTTCCCGGTCTGTCCGCATCAGGTCTTCCGTATATATAGAACTTGTTATCAACCAGAATATACTCATCCCGTAACATTTCTATACCGGCATCTTCCAGGAATTTTTCCATTCTTTCATCCGGAGCTTTATCTTTGTTCTTTCCAAAAGGAAATCCCGCAAGACGTTTCTCCTGGACATCATGATTACCGTATACCGCATATACACCGTACCTGCTGTCAATGTCTTTAAGTATAGTCTTCAACTCGTCCGGATCATCCAAGGCATCGTAGTCATTGTCAAAAACATCACCCACTATAAGGACAATATCCGGATTCTGCGCATTGATTTTCTTGACCATTTTCTTCATCTGGCGGGTACCAACATTGTATCCCAGATGAAAATCGCCCACCTTATCAATCGTTATCTGATATTCGCTTGTACGTATTATTCTTGCATTAATTACGCCTATAACACAGAGCAGCACTATAACCGCTGCTGCCAATCCACCTATAAAAGCAAGCCCCTTGTTATCAGTTTTCTTGTCAGCTTCTTCAGCGGCTTCGCTTATTATTTCTTCGCTATCAGCCTCTTTGTTTTCGACTGTTTCAGCTTCTGTTATAACTGACTCCGCTGCTTGCTTTTCGTTTTTGGGAGCCTTTTTTGCTTCCTTCAAAGCCTTCTTTGCTTCTTTCAGAGCAGCTTTTGCTTCTTTTTTGTTTTTTCTCTTTTTGGATATAATGATAAAAATATCGGCGACTATTACTACAAAGGCCTCATACAGAGATGCTCCCAATGTAAAATTACCTATTGTCATTAAGAGTCTCTGCAATCCCCCTGC
>CACZBZ010000047.1 GCA_902779505.1 uncultured Lachnospiraceae bacterium | reverse complement strand
CAAATCCGATCTTCATTCTTTTCTCTCCCTCATGTTAAATATTTTATAATACTTTAGAGTCCAATAAAAGTGAAATAAGTGTGAAATATATATAAACAGAAGCTGGTAAATATAAACAAAAGTGGAGGCTCAACCCTTGTTGAACCTCCCATAGTCATTTACTTATTATTGTGTCTTAATTATCTTCTCCATATTAGCTTTGTAGAGCATAAGTCTGAGCAGATAATCCGGCATATGTCTGTTGCCGAGCTCCCAGTCCTGAACTGTTCGGTATGGGATGCCGAAATAATCGGCGAACTGTCTTCTGTTCATTCCTGTATCACTGCGCAACTTACATAAAATCTCTCTTGAATCCATTTTCCCCTCCGGTTTTATTTCCCTGTAGACAATAACCTCTTCGTATTGCAAAAATTTATTTATTTTTAATAGTTGCATTTCAGAGCAATAACTAATCCTCATCAACATCAACCATGGGCAGTGAGAAGATAAACTCCGTTCCCACGCCTTCGGTGGATATAACATTGATGTTCTCACCATGGGCCTTAATTATCTCTTTGGTTATGGAAAGACCCAGTCCCGTTCCTTTTTTATCCTTACCTCTGGACAGGTCCGTCTTGTAAAAACGATCCCAAATAAGCTTAAGACTGTCCTTTGGAATTCCGATTCCCGAATCCTTAACAGATACGAAGACCTTCTGATGCTTGACCGTTGTCTCTATCTTAATAACCGAATTATGATGGGAGAATTTGATGGCATTGTCCAAAAGGTTGTAAAGAACCTGTTGTATCTTGCCCATATCAGCTTCCACAAGCATCTCATCTCCGGTAAGCACCAGGTCAAGAGCTATGGACTTGTTTCTAAGCTGCACTTCCGAAGAAGCGGCCGTTCCTCTGATTATCTCGTTGATATCAAATATACTCTTCTCCAACACAACTCCTCTGACGTTCAGATTGTTAAGTGTAAGAAGAGAATTGGTAAGTTTGGTCAGTCTCTCTGTCTCGTTAAGAACTATTCCCAGATATTTCTCATGCATCTCGGGAGGTATGGTACCGTCCAACATAGCTTCCAGATATCCTCTTATGGATGTGAGGGGTGATCTGAAATCGTGAGAAACATTGGCTACGAATTTCTTTTGATTATCCTCTGTCTTGGCAATCTCGCTGGCCATAAACTGAAGAGCCGCTGCAAGATATCCTATTTCATCATCACTGTCCACGGAGAATTCATACCCCATATTTCCCGCGGCATACTGTTCCGTGGCATCGGTAATCTTCCTGAGAGGCACATATACAAATTCCGTGAAGAATATAAGTATGATCAGCGACAGGAGGAACAGCAGTATAAGAAGAATATAGGAAATGGCAAGAAGGTTCTCGCTTGATTTCTGAATCTTGCTCATGGGCGTGTGAATAACCACATAGCCTTTTACCGTATAGTCCGCTGTTATGGGAGCAAATACCGACAGAGTCTCTTCACTGAAGTATCCGAAAAAATCTCCCACTGTATAATATGAACCCGCTGTAACAGTAGGATCGAATCCCTCGATCACCACTTCGTTATTCACATCGATGGGCTTTGACGAATCAAGAACCATTCGGCCTGACGGGTTAATAATCCAGATGGTGGAATCCAGATAGACTCTGAGGTCATCCAACTGGTTCTTCACCGTATCAAGAGATATCTGATTGTTATAGAGATCTCCCGCGTATTTGTCCGCGATGAGATTGGCTTCTTCGTATAATTTTTCCGCCTTCTCTCTCTTCAGTCTCTCTAAAGTCATGCTTGACGCAAAAGTGGCCACCATTATGAAACCGAATACGCCAAATATGATATAGGCCATTATGAATTTAAGATAGAGTGTTTTTCTCATGCCTTAGTCTCGAATTTGTATCCTATACCCCATATGGTAGCTATTCTCCAGGCCTCGTGGTCTTTCAGCTTTTCACGAAGTCTCTTGATATGCACGTCTACCGTACGGGTATCTCCTATATATTCATATCCCCATATCTGATCCAATAACTGCTCTCTTGTAAATACATGATTGGGAGAGGATGCCAGGAAGTAGAGAAGTTCAAGTTCCTTGGGCGGCATATCCACGTTCTTGCCCATATATACAACGGAATAATTGGTCTGATTGATTACAAGATCGGGGTATTCCACCATCTTAACCTGCTCAGACTTCTCTGCTTCGGGAGTTGACTTGGATCTTCTGAGTACTGCCTTTACTCTTGCAACAAGTTCCTTGCTGTCAAAAGGCTTCTCCATATAATCATCGGCTCCCAGCTCCAGTCCCAGTACCTTGTCGAACACTTCGCCCTTGGCTGACAACATGATGATGGGCGTATTGCTCTTGGCTCTTATCTCCCTGCATACATGATATCCGTCAACACCGGGAAGCATAAGATCCAAAAGTACAAGCCCCGGATTAAATGTATCAAATCCCGCAAGTGCGGATTCTCCGTCATTATAAATGCCTGTTTCAAAACATTCCTTGGTCAGATACAGACTGATGAGTTCTGCTATATTGTTGTCATCATCCACTATCATTATCTTCTGTTTTGTGGCCATTGTTTTACCTCCGTCCCCACAGTTCTATTCCTTGAATTCGCAAATTGTGACACCCGCGTCACCTTCCCCGTATTCACCGGCTCTGTAGCTTTTCACATAACTTGTTCTTTTAAGTTTATTGCTTACCGCATTTCTTAATGCCCCTGTTCCTTTTCCGTGAACAATTCTTACACTTGGCAGATGGGCAAGATATGCGTCATCAAGATATTTGTCCAGTTCATATATCGCTTCATCGGTGGTCTTGCCTATGAGATTGATCTCTCCCGATACGGAATAAGACTTGCTCATCTTGATCTTGCTTGCACCCGATCCGGATTTTCCCGTTTTTTTGGTCTGAAGAACAGGCTCATCGGGAATAAGGATCAAATCCTTAATATTAGTCTTTGATCTTAATATACCACACTGCACAAAAAGATCGCCTTTTTCATCCGGAAGAGTGCTTACGGTTCCCTTCAATCCCATGGAGATGATCTTCACGTCATCGCCAAGCTTAAGGTCTTTTGCCTTAAGTTCTTTCTTAGGCTTCTCTTCTTTAATGGCCAGCTTTTCATTGGAATTGTTGATCTTTCCTCTGACTTTGTCTCTAGCCTTTTCAAGATCCTTCATGCTGGCACCGGGACCTGCTTTCTGGAAAGTACGTATGGTCTCGTCAGCGACTTCTTTTGCTTCCTTAAGAATATCTCTGGCCTCTTCGTGGGCTTCTCTCAAGATCTTGTCTCTGGCGTCATCCATCTTGTCCTGCTTACGTTCCAAGGCATCCTGAAGGCTCTTGATTCTTGCCTTGTATTCCGCAATCTCTCCTCGTTCCTTCTCAATGACCTTCCTGCTGTTTTCAAGATCCGAGATAACGTCCTCGAAGCTCTCTTTTTCTTCGGTGATCTGTCCCTTGGCTGCTTCGATGATGTCATCGCGAAGTCCCAGTCTCTTTGATATGGCAAAAGCGTTGCTCTTGCCGGGTATACCGATCAGGAGATTATAGGTGGGGCTAAGGGAATCAACATCGAATTCGCAGGATGCGTTCTCTACATGAGGAGTACTGAGGGCATATATCTTAAGCTCCGAATAGTGAGTCGTTGCCATGGCCCTGATTCCTCTTTCATGAAGGAAGTTAAGGATTGCTATGGCAAGAGCAGCCCCTTCCGTAGGGTCTGTTCCCGCACCCAGCTCATCGAAAAGACATAAGCTGTTCTCATCCGCGTTCTTAAGTATTGCAACTATATTCTTCATATGAGAAGAAAAAGTAGAAAGACTCTGCTCTATGCTCTGCTCATCGCCTATATCCGCATATACCTTATTGAATATGGACAGTCTTGATCTGTCCCCTGCGGGTATATGAAGTCCTGCCTGACCCATTAGAGTAAGGAGACCCACTGTCTTAAGGCTCACAGTTTTTCCACCTGTATTGGGTCCCGTAACCACAAGAAGATCAAAGTCTTCTCCGAGCCTTACATCTATAGGCACCACCTTCTTAGGATCTAAAAGAGGATGTCTTGCTTTTCTTATATTGATAATGTGGTCCGTATTAAACACGGGCTTTGTGGCATTCTGTTCCAGTGCCAGGCGACCCTTTGCAAATATAAGATCAAGAGCCGTCATTATCTCCTGATCTCTTTTAATGGGGGCCGTTTCCTCAGCTACCAGAGCACTGAGTTTTGCAAGTATTGCCTCTATCTCTTTTTTCTCTTCAAGACCAAGTTCTCTTATCTTGTTATTGAGATTCACAATGGCCTGAGGCTCGATAAAGAGTGTGGAACCCGTGGATGACTGATCGTGTATCATTCCGGGAACCTGTCCCTTGTATTCCGCTTTGACCGGTATGCAGTATCTTCCGTCTCGCTGTGTGATAACCGCATCCTGAAGATATGTACGAAGACTTCCGTTGACCATGGAGGTAAGCTGTGTATGTATCTTTTCTCCGGTCAGAGATATGCTCCTTCTGATGTGCTTCAATTCCGGGCTTGCATCATCGGCTATCTCCTCTTCCGAGATAATGCATCTGCGTATCTCTTCGGAAACTCCCGTAAGAGGCTCCAGCTCATCGAATAAAGATGTAAGAGAATCATCGGCTTCATCCGTTCTCTCTTTTCTTCCGTAAGCCTTAACCCTGTTCACGTTATCAAGCAAAGCTGCTATGGTAAGCAGCTCCGATACAGACAGTGTTGCGTTAATCTCAAGAGATTTGAGACTCCTTCCCACAGGCTTGTTGTCTCCGAAAGATATGCTGTCTTTCTTAAAAAGTCTGCTCAGTGCATCCGCTGTAGCCTGCTGCATCTTTTCTATCTCGTCAAGATTATTTGAAGGCTGAAGTTTCTCTGCCTTTTCTTTGCCCAGAGGCGATGATGCCATTGAGACCAGTCTCTCAATTATTTTGTTGTATTCTAATACTGTTAATACTCTTTGGTTCATTGTATCTTAGACACTATTGTCTCATCATAATCATTCTTTTTTGTTATCTTGAGAAGTCTCTTCATGTAAGCAAAAGCAGCTTCTTCTCCCTCATCTCTCATCATGATAAGAGCTTTCTCAAGTACCGCTCTTGTTGCTTCTTCTATTATAAGATTGTCCTTACCTTCACTGTAGTAAGCCCATGCATCGCCCTGCTTGTAATTCTCCTTGTTGTAGGCTACGCATGCCGCATATCTGTCCGCCACCATTTCAGCCACATACTTCATAGGCATACGACAGCCTTTGATTGGTGGATCGAGTCTTGCTGAATAATCAATCCAGTATTCAAAATGATGCTTGTTTCTTCCCTTGTGATGGAGCCAGCTACGTGAAGCACCGTTTAATATTCTGTCAGTAACATTGGGTGAAAAAGTTCCCGAATAATACTTTACACTGGGAAAAAATTCCGTGGGAGAGAATTTGCTCAGATCGTGAATCAGGCCCTGCCAGTATAATCCCATCTTAAAGCAGGCCACTCTTACATGATGCTTATGCTTTATTACTGTTCCCAGATGTCCGAAGAGTCTCTGGAAAAAAGTCTTTTTCTTGTATGCGGTGTAATCTCTGTTAAGGTCCATTATTCCTTCCATTCAAGGCGGTGTAAATTGCCCTGCAGCTGCATGTTTTTAAAATCGTTCTGTCGCAAAGCTTCATACAAAACAATTGCAACAGAATTAGACAGGTTAAGTGACCTGATATCATCAAGCATAGGTATTCTGATGCAGTGCTCCTCGTCTTCCACAAGGATCTCTTCCGGAATGCCTGCGCTTTCTTTTCCAAACATTATATAATCATCCGGTCCGAATTCCACTTCGGAATATACCTTCTTGGCCTTTGTGGTGGCATACCAGAGAACGGGACCGCTGCTCTCTTTCTTAAGACCTGTCCGGTTCAAAAAATCCTCATAGTTGATATATCTGTGCAGGTCAAGAAGATGCCAGTAATCCATTCCCGCACGCTTGACCGATTTTTCGTCCAAATGAAAACCAAGGGGCTCTATCAGATGAAGAGATGTCCCCGTGGCTACACACGTGCGTCCTATATTCCCGGTGTTGGCCGGTATCTCAGGCTGATGTAATACTATGTTCATATCTTTCGGGTCTCCTTATAAGACCAGTCCCGTTGCGGGATCAATGCCCATGGATATATTCAGACATTCCACTGCCGCTCCGGAAGCACCTTTACCAAGATTATCAAACATGGCAGAGACAACAATCCTGTCTTCATTACCCGTTACAAGTATCTGAGCGTTGTCACGTCCCGCCATCTCATTGGCAACAAGATACCCGTTATAATCGCTCTCCTTACCATATTCACAGACCTTTATGAAAGTGCTGTCAGTATAGTAGTCCGCAAGTCTGTCTCTTAATTCTTCCGGTGTAAGCTTAGTCTTCATCATATCCGCAAAGATAGGAATATTAACTATCATTCCGCAATAATAATCGTCCACTATGGGCATGAATATGGGCTCTCTTTTCAGTCCGGGTATCACCGTCATCTCAGGAATATGCTTGTGGTGCTGAGGCAGAGCATATTCTCTGGGTGCAAAGAGATCCTTTGTCTTATCATCTGCTTCATAAAGGGCTATAGCCTTTTTTCCCGCTCCGGAATAACCGGACAAAGCTGTTATGGTAAAAGGATAGTCATCTGAGAGTATTCCTGACTTTACCAGAGGGTAAGCCATCATAATAAATCCCGAAGCATAGCATCCGGGAACCGCTATTCTCTTTGAATTCTCTATCTTTTCGAAAAAGTCCTTGCCAAGTTCAGGCAGTCCGTATGCCCAGTCAGGATTGGTCCTGTGAGCTGTGGAGGCGTCAATTATGACGGTATTGTCATTTTCTACAAGAGATACCGCTTCGATGGCCGCCGCATCGGGAAGACAAAGAAAAGTGTAATCAGATGAATTAATCATCTTTCTTCTTTCTTCCGTATCTTTTCTAAGCTCGGGATCGATATGAAGTATCTCTATATCTTCTCTGCTTTGAAATCTTTCATTTATTCTCAGACCGGTGGTTCCTTCACTTCCGTCTATAAATACCTTTACTTTACTCATTTCAGTCTCCTGCTTTTTTATTTATATACAATGGATGCAGCCAGCTTCTTGGCTGTATCTTTGTCTTTTAATTCTTCCACTATGGCAAGGGCAAAAGGAATTGCCGTTCCCACTCCGCGACTTGTTATGAACTTTCCGTCCTTTGCAACGTCCGCCCTGCTGAACTTTGCTCCAGTAAGTTCTCCTTCCATTCCGGGATAGCAGGTTGCCTTCTTACCGCCAAGGTAGCCTTTATGTCCGTATATCGTAGGAGCCGCACATATAGCCGCAAGATATTTGCCTTCTTTGAAGAATTCATCCACTTTCTTCATAAGAGTTTCACATGCTTCCAGATTCCTTGTTCCCGGCATGCCACCCGGCAATACGATCATATCGGCAGAATTGAAATCCGCTTCTTCAAGCAGACAGTCTGCTATCGTTGTTATGGAATGAGAGCCTGTCACTTCTTTTTTTCCCGTAATTGATACTGTTGCAAGTTCTATACCTGCTCTTCTTGCAATATCAACCACTGTATATGCTTCAACTTCTTCATGTCCGTCTGCCAAAAATAACAATACCTTGCTCATAATGCCTCCTTTTTGC
>CACZBZ010000046.1 GCA_902779505.1 uncultured Lachnospiraceae bacterium | reverse complement strand
ATGAAATATATTGACAAGATAAAAGAGAGAGCAAGATCGGACGTCAAGACAATCGTTATGCCTGAGACAACCGATAAGAGAACACTTATTGCTGCATCTCACATTATTGATGAAGGTATTGCCAATATCATACTTGTAGGTAATGAAGAAAAGATCATGGACGGTGCCGGCTGGCTGGATATAGATCTTGACGGAGCAAAGGTCATCGATCCTAACAATACTGATAAACTTGACGAATATGTGGACCTTCTTTATGAAGTTCGTAAGAATAAAGGAATGACTCCAGAGAAGGCAAGAGAGGCCCTTCTTGCAGACCCTCTTACTTTCGGTGTAATGATGGTTAAGGCCAATGATGCCGACGGAATGGTTGCCGGTGCATGTCATGCAACAGCAGATGTATTAAGACCTGCTCTGCAGATACTTAAGACAGCTCCCGGAGCAAAGCTTGTAAGCGGTTTCTTTATTCTTGATGTTCCCGATTGTGATATGGGATATAACGGAACTTTCCTTTTTGCGGACTGTGGACTTAATCAGGATCCCAATCCCGAGGAACTTGCCGCTATCGCAGATACAAGTGCCAAGTCCTTCAAGAATCTGGTGGGGGCGAAGCCTATCATTGCAATGCTTTCACATTCAACCAAGGGAAGCGCAAAGCATCCTCTTGTAGATAAGATGGTAGAGGCAACAAGAATCGCTCACGAGCAGTATCCTTCACTTACACTTGACGGTGAACTTCAGACAGATGCGGCTATTGTACCTTCAGTTGCCAAGACAAAGGCTCCCGATTCAGAAATAGCCGGTAAGGCCAATGTCCTTATATTCCCCAACCTTGATGCGGGCAATATAGGATACAAGCTGGTTCAGAGACTTGGAAAAGCGGAAGCTTACGGTCCTATGCTTCAGGGACTTGCAAGACCCGTTAACGACCTTTCCCGTGGTTGTACATGGGAAGATGTTGTGGGTGTTGTTGCTCTTACAGCCGTTCAGGCACAGCTTGTATAGAAAATATACATATTTTTAATAAAATCGTTGACAAAGCGACTATAGGATGGATATAATATCTAGGTGCGTGATTAGGAGTCTATTATGCAATATAATCTGACAGATGTCCTCACGGGCAAGACTAAGACAATCAGCAAGACATTTCCTTTGGAAGCTGACACCGTTGTGATATTTGGTGAGACTCACAGCCTGATAAAGGATTCTGATGTAAGTCTGGAAGCTTCTTTTATAGAAGAAGGCAAAGCCGGACTGAAGGTAAAGTTTGATTGCAAAGCCATGCTGCCATGTGACAGATGTTTGAAAAATGTACAGCGACAGATAAGTGTCAACTATGAAGATGTTGCTTTTTCGGCAGATTACAAAGGCGACACGGAAGACGGTTGCGAGTATATGACAGGCTATAAACTTGATGTTGACAGTCTGGTAATAAGTGAGATTATGATGAACTGGCCAAGCAAGATACTGTGTAAGGATGATTGCAAAGGAATCTGCAGTGTATGTGGCCACAACCTGAATGAAGGTGAATGCGGATGTGACAGATTTGTTCCCAATCCCGCTTTTGCCAATCTGGGTGATTTGTTTAAGAATGAAAAGTAAGAGGAGGTGACATAAATGTCAATTTGTCCAAAGAATAAATCTTCAAAGGGAAGAAGAGATAAGAGAAGAGCTAACTGGAAGATGAGCGCACCTACATTGGTTAAGTGCAGCAAGTGCGGAGCACTTATGGTTCCTCACAGAGTATGCAAGGCTTGCGGTAGCTACAACAAGAAAGAGATCGTTACTGTAGATTAATTTTTACAGTCAGATTAATACGCAAAACCTAAAAAGACGCAGCAATGTGTCTTTTTTGCGTGCCATTATTGCAGATAATGCTTCGCCATTACTGCAGATAATGCCTCTTGCTGATAAATCTTTGAATTTGTGATAAAATATCAGTCAAGGGGATTCTTTTAAAAGGAAAACGGACGGACTCCATAACATCTGTTCGGTCGTTTGTCGTCTTTTTGTTGTGGGGAATGACGACGGGAGCTATAAGCTTATGAAGATTAAAGGAATTGGCAGATCTGTAAACAGAGCTAGGCGTGTTATCATACTTAGTGTTTTTTTGGTGGTTATTATTGCATCTTTGATTACCGGTCAGTATCGGATAATGTACAAGAGCAATATTAATAATGCAAGTCAGACGTCTCATTTTTTGCTTAATCAGGTTGAAAGAATCATATCCGACAACGAATCGCGTGAAGAAATTCTCTCAGAGAAAATGAAAGAAGACTATATTACCAGGGCGAATGCTGTGGCTTATATTATTATGAGATATCCCAATGCGGAGAAGAGTATCGATGAGCTTTTTAGGATTGCGCGACTTCTCAAAGTTGATGAGATACATCTTTTCAATACGGAGGGAGTTATATACGGCGGAACTGTTCCGGAATACTACAATCTGTCTATGGATTCCGGTGAGCAGATAGGATATTTTAAGCCGATGTTAACGAACAAGGCACTGAGCATGTGTCAGGATGCTACTCTTAATACAGCTGAAAACAAAGAAATGATGTACGCCATGGTATGGAGCGTGGATCGAACGAAACTCGTTCAGGTAGGGATAGAACCTGTAAGGTATATCGAAGAGAGCCAGGATAGAGAGATTAAAAAACTGATTGAGAGTATGCCGGCATATGAAGGTATACAGATCATTACGGCCGATAAAGAATCCGGAAGGGTTGTGGGAACCAACAATCCGGAGATTATGGATTCTTCAATGGATGAAATCGGACTTAAAGTTCCGGAAGACGAAGAAATAACGGAATACTTCGGAAATGTAGATGGGAAGTATTCATATTGTGCCGTCAAAGCTTATGAGGATTACTATATTAACGTTGTGATAGACAGCAGTACTGTTAATAAGGGCCTTGAGCAGGCTATTCTGATATCTCTGTCTTATCTTGTGGTGGCTGCCAGCATTCTTGTTTTTGTGGTTAACACGATGGAAAAACGAGTGGACAGAGAGGAAGAGAAGGCTACTACCGATTCCGTGACCGGTCTGAACAACAGACTTGCATACGAGGAATATATTAAAGATATCAGAAAACTTGCTCCGCCTAATGATTTTCATTATCTTATGATCGATATCAACGGCCTGAAACCTGTTAACGACAATATAGGTCATGCAGCGGGTGACGAATTGATCAAGGGAACTGCCGATTGTATGAAGAAGGTTCTTTCCCGATATGGCAACCTGTACAGAATAGGGGGAGACGAATTTGTTGCCATATTGAATCTGACAATGGAAGAAGCTGAGAGAGCAGAAGAAGAGCTTAATAAGGCTGTGGACGGTTGGAGCGGCAGAACTGTGGGAAGTCTGTCCGTATCTCTGGGACAGGCCTCGGCATGGGAATTCCCCGGAAGAACCCTTGATGAGATATCAAAGATTGCGGAAGAGAGAATGTATGCAGCAAAGAGTCGCTATTACAAGATGACGGGTAAGGCCAGAAGACAATAGTTGTGTGAGAGAAACAAGCAGGGGAAAGAGGTTTTGAATATTAATGAAAGATAATGAATACAAAGAGGGACTGCTTAAGGGAAAAAGAGTTCTTATAATTGAAGATAACGGTGTTAATGCTTCGCTGATGGAAGAATCCTTAAACGCTATGGGCATACTGACTGATGTTGCCCTTGACGGAGCTGTCGGTTTAGAGCAGATAGAGAATACGCCGTCAGGCTATTATGACTGTATAATGATGGATATTCAGATGCCCGGTATGGATGGTTACGAAGCAACAAAAAGAATCAGACAAATGAAGGATGAAAGGAAGGCAGGCGTACCAATCATTGCCGTCACTTCCTATACTTTCGAAGAAGATATCAGGAAGGCTTATGAAGCGGGAATGAACGGATTTCAGGCCAAGCCCATTATGCCGAAGCTCATATATCAGGAGCTCTGCAGACAGATTCTTCATTAAAGAAGTTGCCTTTATAAAAGGCCTTTTCTTTTTTGTTAAAAGAATGTCAATTAATAACAACTTTTTGGCAGATATATGATATTATATAGAAGTGTAAAAAGGCGGAACATAACTAAGGGGTGAGTCTGTCTTTTTGACTGTATACAGAAATATTATGAGCGGAGGAAGAATAAATTGAGAGGTCTTTATACTTCAGTAAACGACTTGAGAAAAAGGGTTTATGCAGAAGTTGCGAAGCTTTCATATGATTATAAAGACGGTGACCTGTCGGAAATGGACCAGATACCTTACAGGATCATTCCGGGTGAGGTGGGAACATACCGAGACAGTGTGTTCGTAGAGAGAGCGATAGTAAGAGAAAGGACCAGAATGGCAATGGGTCTGTCCTTAAGAAAGCTTACGGAGCATGCTCCCGTGACGGAAGGTGCGGAAGAATGCGTTAAGCCCGAGAAATACTATCAGCCGCCACTTATCAACATAATCAAATTCGCATGCCATGCCTGTCCCGACAATGTGGTAAAGGTAACGGATGCTTGCCAGGGATGTTTTGCTCATTCATGTCAGGTTGTATGTCCAAAGGATGCGATTACTATCAAGCATGGGAAATCTATTATAGACGAGTCCAAGTGTATAAAATGCGGAAAATGTATTGAAGCATGTTCATACAATGCAATAATCAGGATGGAAAGACCTTGTGCAAAGGCCTGCGGTATTAACGCAATCAGTTCCGATGAATACGGAAGAGCTGATATTGATCAGGAAAAATGTGTATCCTGCGGTATGTGTCTTGCCAATTGTCCTTTTGGAGCCATAGCGGACAAGGCGCAGATATTCCAGGTTATTCAGGCCATCAAAGGTGATGACCCCGTATATGCAGCAATTGCGCCTGCGGTAACGGGTCAGTTTGGTCCTGATTTTACTCCTGAAAAGATGAGACCGGCATTTCAGGCACTGGGCTTTGAAGATGTTGTTGAGGTTGCTATAGGTGCCGACCTCTGTACAATGGCTGAAGCCAAGGACTTTGTCGAAAATGTACCTGATAATATTCCTTTTATGGGAACATCCTGCTGTCCGGCATGGTCGGTAATGGCCAAGAAGATGTTTCCCGAATATGCCAATTGTATATCCATGGCCCTTACGCCTATGGTTCTTACGGGAAGACTGATCAAGAGAATGCATCCCGGATGTAAGGTCGCTTTCGTCGGACCCTGTGCGGCAAAGAAACTTGAAGCCAGCCGAAGAACAATAAGAAGTGATATTGATTTTGTCCTCACTTTTGAAGAAGTGATGGGAATGTTTGAAGCAAAAGAGATTGATTTCAAAGAGCTTCCGGATGACGATACAATGCACGGAGCAAGCGGTGACGGAAGAGGATTCGCCGTAAGCGGCGGTGTTGCCAGTGCCGTAGTAAACTGTATCAAGGAACTCTATCCCGATAGGGAGATTAATGTGGAGAGAGCGGAAGGTTTGGATAATTGTCGTAAGATGATGATGGTTGCAAAAGCCGGAAAGTACGACGGATACCTGCTGGAAGGTATGGCCTGTCCCGGAGGCTGTGTTGCCGGTGCGGGTACGGTTCAGCCTATTGCAAAATCAACCGCTTCGGTTGCAAAACACAAGAGTGTATCTACCAACGCTCACGCTTTCCAAAGCGACTACAGAGAGTATCTGGAACTGTTGGAAGAAGACGATATGAAGGAAAAGAAAGATACTCAGGAATAAGAAGCAAAAAATACTAAAGATTGGGAGTTTTTGATATGAAATATGATGTAATTATTATCGGTGCAGGTCCCGGAGGAATATTCTCCGCTTATGAGCTTATGAAAAAGAGCCCTAATCTCAAGGTTGCGGTTTTTGAAGCCGGCAATCCTCTTGAGAAGCGTCACTGTCCCATAGACGGAGACAAGGTGAAATCCTGTGTAAACTGTCCTACATGTGCAATCATGAACGGATTCGGCGGAGCGGGAGCTTTTTCCGACGGAAAATACAATATTACCAACGACTTCGGCGGAACCCTCTATGAATACATAGGAAAAGAGAAGGCCCTTGATCTTATGAAGTATGTTGATGAGATCAATATGTCTCACGGCGGTGAGAATACAAGGATGTTCTCAACAGCAGGTTCCGAATTCAAGAAGATATGCATGCAGAACAAACTGCAGCTGCTTGATGCATCTGTTCGTCATCTGGGTACGGATATCAATTACATAGTTCTGGGCAATCTTTTTGAGGAAATGAAAGATCATATCGATTTCCATTTCATGACACCCGTAAGAAGGATTGAGACCGTAGATGACTCATCATATAAGGTTATTACCGACAATGACAGTTTCGAATGCAGCAAGTGTATTGTTTCCGTAGGACGCAGCGGAAGCAGCTGGATGGAGCAGATATGTAAGGACCTTAATATCGAGACCAGCTCCAACAGAGTTGACATCGGTGTCAGAGTCGAGATACCTGCGGTTATTTTTTCTCATCTTACAGACAAGCTTTATGAGAGCAAGATTGTATACAGAACCGCAAAATTCGAGGATAAGGTAAGAACCTTCTGTATGAACCCCAACGGAATTGTGGTTAACGAGAATACCAACGGAATTGTGACCGTTAACGGACATAGTTTTGAAGACGAAGATAAGAAGACAGAAAATACCAACTTTGCCCTTCTGGTGGCAAAACATTTCTCTGAGCCGTTCAAGGACAGTAACGGATACGGTGAGAGTATAGCAAGACTTTCCAACATGCTTGGCGGTGGCGTAATCGTTCAGCGTTTCGGAGATCTTGAAAGAGGAAGAAGATCCAACTGGAAGCGTATTGCGGAAGGAACAGTAAGACCTACACTGGCAGCAACACCCGGTGATTTGAGCCTTGTACTGCCCAAAAGAATACTTGATGGTATTGTGGAGATGATATATGCTTTAGATAAGATAGCTCCCGGTACCGCCAATGACGATACTCTCTTATACGGTGTAGAGGTTAAGTTCTACAACATGGAAGTGAAACTTGACGAGCATCTTGAGAGTAATCATAAGGGACTATATATTATAGGAGACGGCAGTGGAGTGACTCATTCACTTTCACATGCATCCGCAAGCGGTGTTTTTGTAGCTAGGGAGATTGCGCAGACTCTGGCCTAAGGGTTTTTGAGGTATTTGTATGATCTACTATTATTATCTGATCTTATTTTGTATCTCAGCACTACTTACAACTGCATATGTGACGATGTGGCATAAGCATTTCAATATGAATATGACTATCATATTCGCTCTCATGCCTGTGGGATGTATGGGCTATGTGATGCTCAGCGGAGCACAGAATATCAGAGAGGCAATCGTTGCCCAGAAACTGGTATACCTGGTCGGGGATTTTATTCAGTTCTTTATCTTCTTTTGCATATGCGATCTGTGCAGGGTTGAGATTAAGAGATGGGCCAGAATGCTTTTGTTCATAACCTGTGTTGTGCTCTTTGGCGGAGTGACAACAATAGGCCGT
>CACZBZ010000045.1 GCA_902779505.1 uncultured Lachnospiraceae bacterium | reverse complement strand
CCTGCATCATAATCCAATACAGCTATCATCTTAATTACTCCAATACCTTATTAGGATCGTCCGGCAGGAAATCCTTCTCTTCTTCAAGAAGATCGTTCATATTCTGTGAAGCAGAAACAGCGTCGTCAGCAGGAGCCGGAGTTTCCTCACCCTCAGCCGCAGCCGGTGCTGCTATATCGGCGTCATAAGTAAAGGGGGTTCCGTTTGCAACAGACTGAAGTCTTCTGGTGTACTTCACCTTGCTTTCGTACGCCGCTATCTCCTGGGCATCTGCCTCTGTAAGACCATATTCTCCCAGAGCCGCAATGATTTGAAGATATGTATCATTTACATCATTTTCAACGCCGAGTACGACTGCTCTTTCATGGAGCTCGGGATACATCTTGACGCCTTCAATAAGGGCATTGAGAGCTTCAACTTCCATACCCAGCTGCTTGTAATTCTTATACGAAGACAACTTACGATCGATTATAAGGATCGTTGCCGACTTATCATATATCTCTTTGTCGGAACCCTTCAAATCCAGACCGTAGAGATCCACATATGTTGTAGTGTAATCACGATTGTCAAAGGCCCATCTTGCATCCTGCAGATTAAGGATCTTATTAAGTCCGAAGCATGCAACGATGATAACGGCAAGCATGGTAAGCATAAAGAGAATGGTTACCCTTACTCTCTTCTTGGGAAGTTTCTTGAGAGGCTTCTGAGGAGTCTCTTCTTCTTTTACTTTAGGGGCTTTAGGCTTCTTTTCTTTCTTCTTCTTTTTCTTGCCCTTGCCTTCTTCTCCCTCTTCTCCTTCTTCGCCCTTATCAGCTCCTTCTTCAGAGCCTTCTTCGCCTTCTTTTCCTTTCTTGCCTTTTTTCTTCTTCTTTTTCTTTTTGCCCTTCTTGCCTTCTTCTTTTTCACTGTCTATCTCGGCAAGAATCTCTTTATTCTCGTCTGTAATACCTGTCTCAGCTGCTTCGGGAACGGACATATCTCCGTCACCGCCCATTGCTCCGGCAGCCGCAGCCTCTGCTGCTTCGGCTTCCTTAACGGCTTCTTCCAGGTCATCATCAGACTCAGTTAACATGGTGAATATCTTCTTAAATATGCTCTGCTTCTCGACAGCTTCTTCGCCTGTTGCGGTAGCTTCTTCGCTGCCTTCAGCTTCTTCACCTTTTTTCTTCTTTTTATTCTTTCTTGCGGCCTTCTTTTCGGCCTTTTCTCTCTTCTTTCTCTCTTCAGGCGTCTCAAGTGCAGTTGATGCCACATCTTCCACAGTTGTAGCTTCCATAAATGCCTGTTCATCAACAGCTTCATGGTTCTCATCGCTGTTAAGGATTGCCTGAATATCGCCAAGGTCTTCATCCCCGGCGCTTGCAAGGGTTGCAAGTATATCATCCTCAGATGATGACATCGCGTCTGCCTCGCCTGCACTCTTTGCATTGGCAAGCAGTTCGTTAATCTCATCCTCAGACATGCTCATATCAAGTTCCTGCACTTCGGGTTCAGGCTCATCCTGCATGAGCGAATCCAAAGATATAGGTTCTTCATCACCCAATAGACTGTCGAGACTGATATCACCGGAAGGAAGTTCTTCTTCAGCGCTTGCTCCGAGTTTCTCTTCAGGCGAAGGTTCCTCATTAAGGAAAGCACTGAGGTCAACCTCACCGTCACTGATATCAAGTTCCAAAGGTTCAGGAGCAGGAGCATCCTCCGATGCATCTGCCATAGGCTCCTCAAGAGAGGCTTCTTCCGCAAGGCCTGCCAGTGTAGCATCAAGGGAGATATCCATCTCCGCAGGCACTTCCGCAGTTGCTTCTTCCTCAGGCTCTTCCTCAACAGGATCATTGTTGCCTGATGCTGCGAACATTGCCGCTATCTCATCTGCTGAAAGTTGCTTGTTGGGATCCATATCCTCTGCCGGAACTGCCGGTTCTGCAGTTGCTTCTTCTGCGACTGCTTCCTCTGCAGGCTCTTCCTCAACAGGATCATTATTGCCCGATGCTGCGAACATTGCCGCTATCTCGTCCGCCGAAAGCTGCTTATTGGGATCCATATCCTCTGCCGGTGCAACTTCAACCGCGGGCTCCTCTACAACTTCTTCAGCTGCAGGCTCTTCCGCAACAGGATCATTGTTGCCTGATGCCGCAAACATTGCCGCTATCTCATCTGCTGAAAGTTGCTTGTTGGGATCCATGTCTTCCGCAGGGGCAACTTCAACTGCTGACGCAGTAGAAGTCACTTCAGGTACCGGAGCTGCTTCTACAGCCGGAGCTTCAAGAGTTTCTACTTCCGCCGATTCAACTTCCTCTAATGGTGAAGTTTCCTCCACAGGCTCCTCTTCCATATCCTCAATCTCTGCTACATCGCTATCCAGTTCCTCTTCCGGAACGTCGGGAATGGAATCATCACTCTCGTCTCTGATTCCCTCCGGATTGATGATCGGCTCTATTGAATTAAGTAATTCGTCTAAATATTTTTCGTCAAATGCCATTTTAGCCTCTTGTTAATAATGGTTGTCTTTGGACACACCTACTCTTAATCATAGCACAAAGCAGGATGCTCTTCAATGATTATGTTAATCTGAAGAAGGCCCAAAAACAGCCTCTTAAAACAAAAAAGCCGGGAATAAAATTCCCGGCTTAAATCAGCTTTTTTAGTCAAGTAAAAGACCATCAATAAGATGAACAAGATTACCGATCTCGGGCTTAGACAACTGGGCATTTGCTCCAAGAGCTTCACCCTTCTTACGCATCTCATCGTTAACAAGACTTGAGAAGATAACAACCGGTATATCCTTAAGGTCATCATCGGTCTTGATGAGTTTTGTAAGGCGATGTCCGTCCATGATAGGCATCTCAATATCAGTTATGACGCAACGAACATTCTCTCTGAGGTTGCCCTTCTTCTTACATTCCATAAGAACATCGTAAGCTTCCTGTCCGTTGGCTGTATGTATAAGCTGTATGTATCCTGCCTTCTTGAGACTGTCAACAATGAGCTTATTGAGAAGAACGGAATCTTCAGCAATAAGTATCGGTATCTCTCCTCTCTTGCTGTTTTTCTCTATTCCGTCAATATCCTCAATTCTGAGACCTGTCTCAGGATTGATATCGGAAAGGATCTTCTCAAAATCAAGAATGATAATAAGCTTCTCATCCATCTTGATAATACCCGTTGATATACTCTCTTCGGTAGTATTTACGGTTACATTGGGCTTAATGATGTCACCCCATGATACTCTGTGTATTCCCATAACGGTATCAACGTGGAATGCAATGTCAAGACTGTTGAAATTGGTGATTATAAATAAACCACCGGGTTCTGAACTACCTTTCTGAAGGCAGTTACGAAGGTCGATAGCTGTGATCATGATGTCACGGGGCATAAATAAACCTTCAATACTTGGATGAGCATTCGGAACCGGTGTAACCGGCTGATAAGGAATAATCTCCTTAATCTTGGCTACATTAATTCCGTAGGAATTGCCGCAAACTGTGAATTCCAAAACCTCCAACTCATTTGTACCATTCTCCAAAAGAATTTTGCTATCCATATAATGTACCTCACTATTTTGTACTGGCTACCTGTATCCCCCTTATAGGTCCCACATGTAATACCAACATTATAGCACAATTGTTTCAAAAAAAATATAATTTTCAGTATTTTTCTGAAAATATTATTGTGAGCTGAAAGCTTAGAATGCCTGAGTTGCCTTTACAGCCCTTTTCCAGCCTTCATATGCCTTTTCACGCTTTTCATCATCAAACACCGGTGTGAAGGTTCGGTCTACCATATAGTTGTCTCCGAGCCTGTCTCTTCCTTCGAAAAATCCCACTGCAAGACCTGCAAGATATGCCGCTCCCAGTGCCGTTGTCTCATTGACCATAGGTCTCTCCACCGGAACATTAAGTATATCCGACTGGAACTGCATAAGCAGATTGTTCTTAACAGCGCCGCCGTCTACTTTCAGCTTTTTAAGAGAAATCCCGCTGTCCATCTGCATAGCTTCAATAAGATCCCTGCTCTGATATGCCAGTGACTCCAATGTAGCTCTTATAAAATGTGCTTTGCTGGTACCTCTTGTGAGTCCGAATACTGCTCCTCTGGCCTTATCATCCCAATAAGGTGCACCTAAGCCTACAAATGCAGGCACAACGTATACACCTTCACTGTCCTCAACTTTTGCCGCAATCTCTTCACTGGCAGGAGCCGTCTCAATCATCTGAAGTCCGTCTCTGAGCCACTGTATTGCCGAACCTGCCACAAAGACACTTCCCTCAAGAGCATACTCAACCTTTCCGTCTATGCCCCAGGCAATTGTCGTAATAAGTCCGTGTTCAGATTTTATGGCTTTTTCACCTGTATTCATCAATAGGAAACAACCTGTACCATAGGTATTTTTTGCCATTCCCGCCTGAAAACACTGCTGACCAAAAAGTGCTGCCTGCTGATCTCCCGCTATTCCCGCAATGGGGACCTCAAGATTGTAAAAATGGTAGGTTGCGGTATGAGCATATACATATGAACTGGGCTTAACCTCGGGAAGCATGCTCTTTGGAACATTAAGCATTGCAAGAAGTTCATCGTCCCAGCACAGGTCATATATATTATAAAGGAGTGTTCTGCTTGCGTTGGAATAGTCGGTCACATGAACTTTTCCGCCCGACAATTTGTAGACTATCCAGGAGTCTATGGTTCCGAACATAAGCTTGCCTGCTTCCGCTTTTTCCCTTGCGCCGGGCACATTGTCCAGTATCCATTTTATCTTGGTTCCCGAAAAATAAGGATCTATAAGAAGACCTGTCTTGTCCCTTACCATCTTCTCATATCCTTTTTCTTTGAGCTCGTCACAGATATCCGCTGTCTGTCTTGATTGCCAGCATATGGCATTATATATGGGCACTCCCGTCTCTCTGTCCCATATTACTGCAGTCTCACGCTGATTCGTTATACCTATGGAGGCTATCTGAGAAGGCTTTATTCCCGCCTTGACTATTGCTTCCATATATACGGACACAACACTTAACCATATCTCATTGGCATCATGTTCCACCCAGCCCGGTTGCGGAAAATACTGGGTGAACTCTTTCTGTGCCACCTGTACTATTGTTCCGTTCTTATCAAAAATAATAGCTCTGCTGCTGGTGGTTCCCTGATCGATTGCTAAAATATACTGATCCATCTGTATCTCCTTACATTTTGTGTTTTACCCCAATTATAATTTTACAATAATTCCGCCTTCTCTTCCAGCATACTATTTTTACCTTCTATGCATAATCAGTTTCCTTTTTTGCCCCAATTTGTTGACTTTTTTCACATAATTTAGTAATTTATTTTATGCGGGGGAGAGAAATGAAGGTCTTATGCAAAAAAAGAAACATTATAGGAAAGTAATCATCATATTCTATGCGTGTGTATTACTTCTTTTAATCTGCTTCGCTGCCCTGCAGTACAAAACCACCAGGGTAGACCCCATCGAACTTATCCAGTCCAAGAGTCTTACCGAGGACTATGAAGCGCCATTGGTACTTACCCTTACCGCTTCAAAAGAATGGTCTGAAGGCGGCAGTCGAAGAGGTATGCAGTACGACGCCACCATATATAACAAGACTCATTATGCTATGAAGGATTGGGAGGTTAATATAACCCTTCCCGAAGATTCATATCTGTCCGATTCATGGAGTATGTCAGCCGACGTTATAGACAACCATATGACCGTGAGATGTGTAGACTACAACGAGACTATGCTTGTTTCTCAGCCTACAACCTTCGGCTTTATTCTGATCGGTCACGATCTTGGCAATATCGGCAACATAACCATTGAGGCAACTCCAATCTACAAGATTACCGATTACCCGTCATTCTGGGTTCTTTGCGCTTTTGCCTGTGGACTGATTGTATTCGCCATTGTATTTATTGCAATCGAGCAGCATACTAAAGCCTACGAGAAGCAGCTTGCCGATGACAGAGAATTGATCAGCCAGTGTCTGAAGACATTTGTTAACTTCATAGATGCCAAGGATAATTACACAAAGGGTCATTCTTCCAGAGTTGCATATTATTCAAGAGCATTGGCAATAAAGCTTGGTTTATCGGACAAAGAGATTGACAAAATCTACTATACAGCTCTTCTTCACGATGTGGGTAAGGTAGGAATACCCGATTCCATACTTGGCAAAAAGGGTCCCCTTACACCTGACGAAAAAGCTGTAATTGAAACACATACAACAAACGGTAAAGAATTCTTAAAAGACTTCACAGCCATCCCCGGAGTATTGGACGGCATCCTTTATCACCATGAACGTTATGACGGCAAGGGATATCCCACAGGCCTCTCCGGTGAAAGTATTCCTTTGGTTGCAAGGATTATATGTGTAGCGGATTCCTACGATGCGATGAGTTCGGAGAGATGTTACAGATCTCGTCTTTCAATGGAAAAAATAAGAAGTGAATTAGTTGATAATTCGGGAACACAGTTCGATCCCAAGATTGCGGCGATTATGCTCGAATTACTGAATTCCGAATCATTCTATACAACAATGTTGGAGTACACCAAATGATGTACTCCAATTTTTTTAGGATTCTTCCTGTTCTTTATTGAATGCCATAAGATCGTCCAATATGGCATATATTTCATCTTTCCCCTGCTTTGTGACAGTTGAAAAAGGAATCATAAGTATTTCCGGCCCGCATCCCAGGGATTCTCTCAGGGCCTTAAGTTGTTTCTGAAGCTGACTCCTTTTTATCTTATCGGCTTTTGTGGCAACAATTATCGGTTCGTAGCCGCTCTCCACAACCCAATCATACATCTGCCTGTCGTTCTGATTGGCATCATGTCTTATATCCACAAGCAGAAAAACTGCCTGCAGAGCCCTGGAATTGTTGAGATAATTCTCTATCATCCTGCCCCATTTTGCTTTCACCGCAACGCTTACATTGGCATAACCGTATCCCGGAAGATCCACAAAATAAAGCTCGTCATTGATGTTATAAAAATTAATGGTCTGGGTCTTACCCGGCTTCTGACTGGTCCTGGCATAAGACTTTCTGTTCATAAGAGCATTGATAAGAGATGACTTTCCCACATTACTCTTTCCCGCAAAAGCCACTTCCGGCAGATTGTTTTCCGGCAAGGCACTGCTTATGCCTATGACAGTCTCAAGATTAACATTTTTTATTATCATGGTATCCCTTCCTTAGGCTCAGATAACGGCTTCCTTTACCACTTCATCCATATTACTTACGTATACTATTTCAATACCACATGTTATTTCATCTGAAAGTTCCGCCACATCAGGCTCATTTTCGGCAGGAACCAGTACTTTCTTGATTCCGGCAGTCTTGGCTGCAATCAACTTTTCCTTGATACCTCCTATGGCAAGTACGTTGCCTCTCAGAGTTATCTCTCCCGTCATCGCCACCTTGGCTCTTACCTTTCTTCCCGTCATAGCGGACAGAATAGCCGTTGCCATGGTTATACCGGCGCTGGGACCATCCTTTGGAACTGCTCCCTCGGGAATATGAAGATGAATATCATTCTTCTCAAAATCTTCCTGACTTATTTTATATTTCTTGCCCACACTTCTAACATAACTCAAAGCTATGCATGCGGACTCCTTCATAACATCACCCTTGTTGACTTCTATCTGAAGGGTCACGCCACCGACGCTTGTCCATGCAAGGCCTCGGCAGATTCCCACAGCATCCTTCTTATTGGCCATAAGGTCAGTATATTTTCTTTTTCCCAGGAATTCCGTCAGATTGGATCCCGTTACGGATACTGACTGAATATCCTTCTCGGACAGAATCTTCTTGGCACTCTTCCTGCAGATCTCTCCAATCTTTCTCTCCAGTTCACGCACACCGGACTCTCTGGTGTAGTATCTGATAATGTCTCTGATGGCACCGTCAGATATCTTGAGCATCTTTTTCTTAATGCCGTTTTCGCTGTACTGCTTTTTAATGAGATGTTCCTTGGCTATATGGAATTTTTCATTCTCCGTATAGCCCGATACCTCGATTATCTCCATTCTGTCAAGCAGGGGTCTGGGAATTGTCACTGTATCATTGGCGGTCGCTATAAAAAGTACCTCAGAAAGGTCTAAGGGCAGTTCCACATAATGATCCCTGAACTGTTTGTTCTGATCGGGATCCAGTACTTCCAGAAGGGCGGAAAAAGTATCGCCCTTGTAGTCATTGCTTACTTTATCGATCTCATCAAGGAGCATAAGAGGATTCTTCACTCCCGCAGACTTAAGCCCGCCCGCTATTCTTCCGGGCATTGCGCCCACATAAGTACGTCTGTGGCCTCTTATCTCAGCCTCGTCTCTTACACCTCCGAGACAAATTCTCACATATTTTTTACCAAGGGCTTCCGCAACACTCTTGGCAATGGAAGTCTTGCCTGTTCCGGGAGGTCCCACAAGACATATGATGGGACTGTGACCCTTATCGGTCATGGCTCTTACGGCGAGAAATTCAAGTATTCTTTCTTTTACTTTTTCCATGCCGTAGTGATGCTCATTAAGTACCTTTTCGGCATTAACGATATCCGTGTTGTCGCTTGTAACATGGTCCCAGGGCAGTTCAAGCAGAGTCTCTATATAGGCTCTCTGAACAGAGGCCTCGGAACCGGAATCCGACATGCTGTCGAATTTGTTGATAACCTTACGTATCTTATCTTTGATATCCTCATCGGCTTCCAACTCATCCAACTGCTTAAGATAGAGTTCCGTATCCGTCAGTTCCTTCTCACCCGCAAGTTCTTTACGAATGTACTGAAGCTGTTCTCTGAGAATATATTCTCGCTGATTCTTATCGACCTTGCTCCTTATATCTTCGGCAAGTTTTTCATGAATCTTGGCTATATTAGTCTCTTCAAGAAGTATTTTTGAAAGTTCCTCATACATCTCTTCCGTAGATGCCGCTTCCAAAACCTTCTGCTTCTTATCAAAAGCAACGGGGATATTCATGCATATTCTGCATACTATCTCTCTCATACCCATACTGGGCTGAATCTTAGTGCTGAGACTCTGGCTTACCTTGGGATGATACTGCATATAGCCGGACAGATGATCCACAAGAAGTCTGAACACAGCCTGCTCGTATTCGTCGTCATCGCTTATTCTTCCGTCATCTTCCTTAACTTCTTCAACTTCGGCATCAAGATATGTATTCGATTCCTCATAAAAAGACTTAAGTTCGGCTCTCGCATTGCCCTCCACCAGAACTCTGACCACTCCGTTGGGAAGTTTGGTTATCTGGCGCACTGACACAAGGGTTCCGATTTTGTAAAGTTCATCGATAGACGGCATTTCTTCATTCATGGTCTTCTGTGTTATAACGAAGAGTTTTCCGTCGGATTTCATCGCAACCTTTACTGCCGCAACCGACTTTTTCCTTGTAAGATCAAAATGTATGACCATTCCGGGAAAAATATTAAGCCCTCTCAATGCTACTGCAGGTATTCTCATAACAAACCTTTCTTTTTATCCAAAAAGCGCCGCCAAAATTGGCGGCGCTAAATCTTTACTATCTTATTACTGTAGGTTTTTCGGTTCCTTCTACCGCTGCTTTTGTAATAATACACTTTTCAATGCTGTCATCCGACGGAATATCATACATAACATCCATCATCATCTTCTCAACAATGGTACGAAGACCTCTTGCCCCCGTCTTCTGCTCAAAAGCCTTTGTAGCTATGGCCTCAAGAGCATCCGGCTCAAATTCAAGCTCGACGCCATCATATCTGAACAGCTTTTTGTATTGTTTTACAAGTGCATTCTTAGGCTCTGCAAGGATCTTGACAAGTGCCGCCTGATCAAGGCCTTCCAATGCAACATGAATAGGTACACGACCTATAAATTCAGGTATAAGACCGAACTTTATAAGATCCTGTGTCGATACCTGATTGAGTACTTCTCCGATCTCTCCGCCCGACTTATCCGATAATTCGGCATTGAATCCGATGGATTTGCGGTTAAGTCTCTGCTCGATAATCTTATCAAGTCCGTCGAAAGCACCACCGCATATGAATAATATGTTGGAAGTGTTGATCTGGATAAGTTCCTGATGAGGATGCTTTCTTCCGCCCTGAGGAGGAACGCTGGCATTGGTACCTTCGATAATCTTCAAAAGAGCCTGCTGTACACCTTCACCCGATACATCTCTGGTTATGGACACATTCTCACTCTTCTTTGTTATCTTGTCTATCTCATCAATATATACTATACCGAGTTCTGCT
Organism: uncultured Lachnospiraceae bacterium; assembly: GCA_902779505.1. Classification (GTDB taxonomy): domain Bacteria; phylum Bacillota; class Clostridia; order Lachnospirales; family Lachnospiraceae; genus Colinaster. Next base: position 2,614 of record CACZBZ010000045.1, on the reverse strand, counting down.
CTCTTCACATCATAGTCGGCTGCCTGAATAAGTTTAAGAAGTATATTCTCAACATCTTCTCCCACATATCCCGCTTCCGTAAGGGTAGTGGCATCCGCTATGGCAAAAGGAACATTGATTATCTTGGCAAGAGTCTGGGCCAGATAAGTCTTACCCGAACCTGTGGGACCAAGCATAATGATGTTACTCTTCTGAAGTTCAACACCGTCATCCTCTTCATCCTGCATGGAAGTTACTCTTTTGTAATGGTTGTATACCGCTACGGAGAGAACCTTCTTGGCTTCTTCCTGTCCGATTACATATTCGTCAAGGAACTGCTTTATCTCCACAGGTTTTAAGAGATTGATGTCGCCTTCAATGTTTTCCGCTTCATCCCCCTCATTCTCGAACTCTTCTTCAAGAATGCTGCTGCATATCTCCACGCACTCGTCGCAGATATATACACCCTTGGGTCCCGCTATTAACTTACGTGCCTCTTTCTGTGGCTTGCCGCAGAAAGAACAGCATGTCTTATTATTCTCACTCATCTTTTCCACAACTATCCGATTTATTTGTCTTTATCGTCTTTAGAGACTTCCGTTCTGCTTGAGATAACAGCATCAATAAGACCATATTCCTTGGCCTCTTCTGCTGATTTCCAGTTATCTCTCTCTGTATCCGCAGCGACTTTCTCATAGTCCTGTCCGGTATTGGCAGCAAGAATCTCATTGAGCTTTTTCTTTGTCTTCAGGATATGCTCGGCAGTGATCTGAATCTCTGTAGCCTGTCCCTGAGCTCCGCCGCTTGGCTGATGGATCATGATCTCGGCATTGGGAAGAGCATATCTCTTACCCTTTGCACCGCCTGCAAGAAGGAAAGCACCCATACTTGCAGCCATACCTATACATATGGTTGATACATCACACTTGATGTACTGCATAGTGTCATATATAGCCATACCTGCGGTAACAGAACCGCCGGGGCTGTTGATATAGAGACAGATATCCTTTTCGGGATCCTCTGCTTCGAGGAAAAGCAGCTGGGCAACTATTGTTGCGGCATTATCCTCTCTTACATCCTCGCCCAAGAATACGATTCTGTCCTGTAATAATCTTGAATATATATCATATGAGCGTTCGCCACGACTGGTCTGCTCAATGACGTAAGGTATTAAACTCATGATTGGCCTCTTTTCCGAACTCTGTGATCAACAGATATTCTACTTCTCTTTTACGTTCTCAAGTACAAGGTCAACGGCCTTTGAGATTGCGATATCGTCAAGAACTGACTTCTTACCGCTCTCTCCGAGAGACTCCTTAACCTTCTCTACATCCATTCCGTATGCTTCAGCCATCTTCTTGCATTCTTCTTCGAAGTCCTCTTCGGATGCAACAAGATTCTCCTTTGCAGCGATTGCTTCAAGAACAAGTCTTGACTTGATACGCTGCTCTGCCTGAGGCTTAACCTGCTCAAGAAGTCCGTTGGCATCTGTGCCTGTGAACTGCATATACTGCTCGAATGAAAGACCCTGCATCTGAATTCTCTGTGCAAAATCATCCATCATCTGTCTCTGCTGAGTCTTGAGCATTGCCTCGGGAATGTCCATCTTGGAATCTTCAATGATTGCCTGGATAGCTGCATCTTCCTTAGCATTCTTGGCATCTGCTTCCTTCTTCTCTGTAAGGTTCTTCTTAACATCTGCCTTGTATTCATCAAGAGTATCGAATTCAGATACTTCTGAAGCGAATTCGTCATCAAGATCGGGAAGCTGCTTCTCCTTGATTTCCTTTACAGTACACTTGAATACTGCAGCCTTACCCTTAAGTTCATCTGCCTGATAATCCTCAGGGAATGTAACGTTAACATCACATTCTTCACCGATGTTCTTGCCGATAAGCTGATCTTCAAATCCGGGAATGAACTGACCTGAACCGATTGTAAGAGGATAATTCTCACCCTTACCGCCCTGGAAAGCCACACCGTCAACAAATCCCTCAAAGTCAAGAATGATATCGTCCTTGTCCTGAACAGGTCTGTTGTCAACGCTGATGCTTCTTGCGTTACGCTCACGTTCCTTCTCGATAGCCTCGTCAACTTCGGCATCTGTAACTTCTGTATCTACCTTGTCAACCTTAACACCCTTGTACTTACCGAGTTCTACTTCAGGCTTAAGAGCGACCTCTGCTGTAAAGATAAAAGGCTTGCCTGCTTCAAGCTGTGTAACCTCGATCTGGGGTGTTGATACTATATCTTCTCCGCACTCATCATATGCCTTCTCATAAGCATCGGGAATAAGGCTGTTGGCAGCTTCTTCATAGAATACTTCCTTACCGTACATCTTCTCGATCATTGCTCTGGGAGCTTTTCCCTTACGGAATCCGGGAATTGTGATCTGATTCTTCTGCTTCTGGAAAGCCTTCTCAATGGCTTTTTCCAGATCTTCAGCCGGTGCCTCTATTGTAAGTTTGGCCATATTGTGCTCTAATTTTTCTACTTTAACGCTCATTTAAAAAATCCTCCGAAATATTCTGCGCTTACTGCATTTTCTTCTTCTAATCACAGTCGCCACAAAATTATATCACAAGAAATGTGTAAATACAACAAACTTCGGCAGTCCCGACTATAAAATATTTCT
>CACZBZ010000044.1 GCA_902779505.1 uncultured Lachnospiraceae bacterium | reverse complement strand
GACCCTAAAAGAAGACGAGATAATTGTAATTGATAACGTTACAAAGACCTATCAGGACGGAAATGGCGCAATTGCCTTAAACGGAATCAGTCTTACCGTTAAAAAGGGTGAGTTTGTATTCATAGTTGGAGACAGCGGTTCGGGTAAATCGACCCTTATCAAACTCCTGCTCAGAGAACTTGTACCTACAACGGGAGAGATATATGTTGCCGGCAACAATCTGGGAAGACTCAGACATCGTCAGGTTCCAAAATACAGAAGAAATCTGGGAGTAGTGTTTCAGGATTTCCGTCTGCTTAAAGACCGCAACGTATATGAAAATGTTGCATTTGCTCAGAGAATAGTACAGACACCCAACAGACTAATAAAGAGAAACGTGCCTGCAATACTCTCAATTGTCGGACTTGCCGGCAAGTATAAAGCAAGACCCAAGCAGCTTTCCGGCGGTGAACAGCAGAGAGTTGCTTTAGCCAGAGCGCTTATCAATAAGCCACCGATTCTTTTATGTGATGAGCCTACAGGTAATCTTGACCCCAAGAACTCATGGGAAATCATGAAGCTTCTTGAGCAGATCAATAAGAGAGGAACCACGGTACTCGTTGTTACTCATAACAGAGAGATCGTTAACGAGATGCAAAAGAGAGTTATTACCATGAAAAAAGGCGTCATAGTAAGTGACGAAGAGAAGGGAGGATATATCGATGAGAATTAGTTCTTTCTTCTACACCTTAAAACAGGGTATTCGAAACATTTTTCGTAATGCATGGTTCTCCCTTGCATCAATAGCTACAATAGCATCATGTCTTTTACTTTTTGGTATTTTCTATTCTGTTGTAGCCAATTTCCAGAACATTGTTCAGAAGGCTGAAGAAGGCGTTGCGGTAACGGTATTCTTCGATGAAGGACTGAGCGATGAGGAAAAGCAGCATATCGGAGATTTAATAAGTGACAGAAAAGAAGTCGATCATATCAATTTTGTATCGGCTGACGAAGCTTGGGAAAGTTTTAAAGAGGAATATTTGGGAGAGTATTCGGAAGGATTCACCGAGAACCCTCTGGAAGATTCCGAGAACTACGAGATATACATGAAGGATATTTCCCTTCAGGCAAGTCTGGTTGAGTATCTTAATACCGTTCCGGGAGTAAGACAGGTCAACAGTTCTCAGCAGACAGCGGATGCACTTACCGGTGCAAACAAGCTGATCAGCTATGTATCGATCGGTATAATCGGAATATTGCTTGCAGTATCAATATTCCTTATCAGCAATACGGTTACCATAGGTATATCTGTAAGAAAAGAAGAGATTGGTATTATGAAATACATCGGTGCAACGGACTTCTTCGTAAGAGCACCTTTCGTTGTGGAATGTCTTATTATCGGTCTTATCGGTGCGGCTATACCTCTCGGTGTTATATATGTCATATATAACAAGGCGCTTGATGTGATTTTATCAAGGTTCACGGAAATAGGATCTATATTACAGTTCCTCACAATAAATGACATATTCAAGACTCTGGTGCCTGTATCACTGGGAATCGGAGCCGGAATAGGATTCTTTGGAAGTATCATTACAGTTAGAAAGCATTTAAGGGTTTGATTTGTATGTCAGTTAAAAAAGGTCACTTAATCAGAATACTGGCACTTATCCTCCTTTTGAGTCTTTTTGGCGGAACTAGGTATACATATGCGGAAACTACCGAAGAAATTGAGGCAAGTATCAAAGAAAAGCAGGATCAGATAAAACAGGCTGAAGCTGAAAAGAAAAAGATACAAGGCCAGCTTACCGACATTAAGAAAGTGGTAAGCGATCTGAAGAAATCCAAGGAAAATCTTGAGACATACGTTACCGAACTGGACAAGAATCTCTCGGAAGTACAGGAAAAGATTAATGAACTCAAGGGGCTTATTGCCGATAAAGAGGCTGAGATAAAGGAAACCGAAGAAGATCTTGCCGAGGCTGAAGCAACTAAAGATGCTCAGTATGAGGCAATGAAGAAGAGGATCAAGATGATGTACGAGAAAGGCGACTCCTTCTATCTTGACATCATTTTCAGTTCGGGTTCTTTTTCCGATATAATCAACAAGGCTGATTATGCGGAGATGCTTTCGAAATATGATTCGGAGAAGCTTGAAGAGTTCAAGCAGACCTGTGACTATATTGAGACTTGTAAAGAACAGCTTGAAGCGGAAAAAGAGGTTCTTGATGAGGCTAAAGCCAAGGTAGACGAGGAAGAGGCCAATCTTGAGACCCTTATCAGTGAAAAAGAGAATGAAATAGCAAAAACATCATCTTCTATAGCAAGCAACCAGGCGGAAGCAAAAGCTATAGAAGAAGATCTTCAGGAGACTACAGCCGTTATCCAGGCACTGGAAAAAGCTGTAGCGGAAGAAAAATCAAAGCTTAACGGCGGAGCTCTCACATATGATGGTGGTATGTTCAAATGGCCTGCACCTTCATATACAAGAATATCCGATGATTACGGATGGCGTACCCATCCCATAACGGGAGCCCAGCAGTTCCATTCGGGTATTGATATGGCTGCACCGGGCGGTTCGCCCATCTTAGCGGCTTACGATGGTAATGTTGTGGCAGCAAGTTACAACTCGTCCATGGGTAACTATATAATGATCAGTCACGGAGACGGAGTATATACCGTGTATATGCATGCATCCGCTCTCTATGTATCGCAGGGACAATACGTGGCAAGAGGAGACAAGATAGGAGCAGTCGGAACTACCGGAAGATCTACAGGTAACCATCTGCACTTCTCAGTACGAGTCAATGGTTCGTATGTGAGCCCATGGCCATATTTAAGAGGATAAAACCGGGACCACCCTTAGGTGAATAAAAATGGAAGAAAAAGAACTGGAAATAACCGAAACAGAATCGGGTGAAAAGAGAAAAAGAGGCAAAGGGAAGACCTTTGGAATGGGAGTCATTGCTGGGTTGCTTACGGCTACATTTATATTCGCAGCCATCTTCAGCGGGGTGACCTTATATAATAAGTTGTCTTTGAAGCATGCCATAAATGTGAACAGTAATCTTTCATCCGTTATAGATGACGATATGGTCAAAAAAGCGGGCCTTATCGAGAATACTATAGAGGCTTATTACCTGAATGATTATGACAAAAACCAGCTGAGGGAAGGCATCTACAGAGGCATGATAGACGGCCTTGGAGATAAGTATTCCGAATACTTTTCCGCCGAAGAGTTCAAACAGGTCATGTTAGATACCGAAGGTATTTTCTATGGGATAGGTGCTTATATAGCAATGGATCCTGAGACTGAGATATGCCGAATTACGGAAGTAATGGATGATTCACCGGCTGAGGCTGCAGGACTTCAGGACCTTGACTATATATACATGGTTGACGGTGTATCCACCCAGGGACTTGAATCTTCGGAAGTTGTTAATATGATAAAGGGAGAGGAAGGAACAATAGTCCACCTTACCATTATCAGAGACGGGGAAGATGAACCTTTGGAATACGATATAGCCAGAGGCAGAGTTGAGACCCAGTCCGTGGGATATACAATGCTGGATGACAATATCGGTTACATCGACATCGTGACCTTTGATGTTGTAACATCGGATCAGTTTACAGATGCTCTTGTTACCCTGAAAGGACAGGGCGCGAGAGGAATAATCATAGACGTAAGAAGCAATCTTGGCGGAAGCATGGAATCAGCAATTGAGATACTGAGACAGATTCTTCCCCAAGGATTGATAGTATACACGGAAGATAAAAACGGCCAGAGAGATGAGATATACTGCGACGGAAGCAAGGAATTGGAGCTTCCTCTGGTAGTTCTTACAAACCAGTATTCCGCAAGTGCATCCGAGATTCTTACGGGAGCCATCAAAGATTACGGAAAAGGAACCATCGTAGGAACCACGACATATGGAAAAGGAATCGTACAGAAACTGATACCTTTTACAGACGGATCGGCCGTAAAGCTTACAACAAGTAAGTACTATACACCTTCCGGAGTATGTATACACGGAACAGGAATAGAACCCGATATCAATGTGGAATTTGATATGGACGCATACAAAAAAGACGGAACAGACACACAGTTCAACGCTGCCGTAGACGAGATTCACAGAATCTGGGAAGAGGAATAATTCTCTAAGAAGAATGCTCTAAGCGGTAATCTTTGGGTGACATTCCGAAATGTGACCTGAAGATTCTGTGAAAATAACTTGTATTGTCGTAACCCACAACCGATATAATATGCTCCACCGGAAGCTTTGTTGTTGAAAGAAGGAAAGCTGCCTGGTTAAGACGCTTGCGCTGGAGAAGTTCTTTAAAAGTTCCTCCCGCATGCTGTCTTATGAATCTGCTCAGCTGATAATCCGGCATGGAGACAAGGCCCGAAAGCTCGGTAAGAGTTGCGGTCTTATAATTTTCTTCAATGTATTTGAGGCATGTGAATACAAGATTCTGTTCGTACTGATTGGGATCACTGGAAGACAGTCTGTCCGTGTAACCCACAAGTTGCATAAGAAGCAGACCCATGGTGGTCTGATTGATATTACGTCTGCTCTGCTGGTCATTAACCAGAGCCCAGATCATATTTTCAAGGAGATTCTGAACAGGAAGAATATCCGATACCTGGAAATGAAGATAATTACCCATGGTATTGTTGCTGCTCAGAGTTCCGATAAGAAAGTCACGAAGAATACTTTCATCTCTTAACATATCAAAAGCGGTGTCAAAAAACTGAGGAAGAACTATGAAGTTCACCGCAATATCATCACTGCCGGCGGGAAGAATCTCCTGAGTAGCATTCTGATTAAGAAAGAGGAGTTCGCCCTCTTTCAGATCTATCCGCACATTATCATCTATGATGTTGATGGTATGACCACTGCACATATAGATAATCTCAATATAATCATGACGATGTTTTGGAAAATGAACATAGCGGGTATGGGGTCTTATATCAATAAGTTTACCCTTTTGAAGCATACGCTCACTTTCGATAACAAAATCACCGCGACCTGAATAGAGGCTCATCTGAACGGTATTATCACCGGAGAGGATGGCCTCTTCTTCTTTGGTTACTTTTCTTAATTTTTCAATCAGATTTTTGTCTATCATAACAACACTATAGCACATTTCTGCAAATAAGGTCCCTAAAAAATGCAAAAACCGACCTAATAATGGCAAATTAAGTCCTATATAATATCCGATAGGAGGTAACAAATATGAGTGAATATTATTTGGCGATAGATATCGGAGCTTCAAGCGGCCGACATATCCTGGGATATATGAAGGATGGCCGTATGGAGCTGGAAGAGATATACAGATTTGAAAACGGAATGGTAAAAAAGGACGGTCATCTTTTTTGGGATGTTAACCATCTTTCCGAAGAAATCATAAACGGTCTTAAAAAATGTAAGGAGATCGGTAAAATTCCAAAGACCCTGGGAATCGATACATGGGGCGTAGACTATGTGCTCCTTGATGAAAATGACAGGGTCGTAGGTAATACTTACGGATACAGAGATATACGTACAAAAGGAATGGATGAAGAAGTATACAAGATCATTCCTTTGGATAAGCTCTATGAAAGAAACGGAATAGCGAAGCAGATGTTCAATACGATATATCAGCTTATGGCACTTAAGAAGCAGGAACCGGAAGTTCTTGAAAAAGCAGATACCTTACTGCAGATGCCCGACTATTTCAACTTCGTACTAACAGGTAAAAAGCAGAGCGAATATACGAATGCGACAACCGGACAGCTGGTGAGCGCAAAGGATAAGACCTGGGACAAAGAACTGATAAAGATGTTAGGTCTTCCGGAGAAGATATTTAAGGATCTGCAGATGCCGGGTACATTGGTAGGACCGCTTAAGGATGAACTGGCAAAAGAAGTCGGATTCAATTGTGAAGTAATGCAGATTGCTTCACATGACACCGCATCAGCTGTTATAGCGGTTCCCAGTCAGTCCGACAACAATCTTTATATAAGTTCGGGAACATGGTCACTTCTCGGAACCGAGATTACAGAACCCATATGCACAAAGGAAAGTATGGAGCTTAACTATACCAATGAAGGCGGTATAGATTACAGATTCAGATTCTTAAAAAACATTATGGGTCTGTGGATGGTACAGTCCGTGCGACATGAAACAGGAGATGCATATTCATTTGCGGTTATATGCGAAGAAGCAGAGAAGGAAAAAGATTTCCCTTCCAGAGTGGATGTAAATGACGACAGATTCATGGCTCCCGACAATATGACCGAAGAGATTAAGAAGGCCTGTAAGGAATCGGGACAGCCCGTACCCGAGACTCTCGGACAGGTGGCAACAGTGGTATATCAGTCCCTTGCTGAATGTTATGCCAAAGCCATAGAGGGAATCGAGAAGATAACAGGTAAAAAATATACTTCCATTAATATAGTGGGAGGCGGTTCAAATGCGGCTTATCTTAACGAACTGACTGCAAAGAAGAGTAATAGGACTGTATATGCAGGTCCCGGAGAAGCAACTGCCATCGGTAACATAGCCGTACAGATGATGAAGGCAGGTGAACTTGCCGGACTTAAGGAAGCAAGACAATGTATATTTGATTCTTTTGGAGTAAAAGAATACAGACCATAGAAGTAATGGGGACTCGGGTCCCATAAGAGTTAAACGGAGAAAAACGGAGGATTTAATCATGTTAGTAGACACAAAAGCAAAAGTCGGTGTATTTTCCATCGCATTGGGAGCATATCTCCCCCAGTTCCCTCAGCTGGTTCCAGAATTTGAGGCACAGTTTGAAGCATTCAAGAAGACACTTCCCGATACTGTTGAGATCATTGACGGAGGAATGGTAACAACTAAGGAACTTGCAATGGCTGCGGGAGATAAATTCAGAGCAGCTGATGTAGACCTTGTATTTTTACAGTTGCTTACATATGCAACATCTTACAATATGCTGCCGGCAGTAAAGGATCTTGACGTTCCCGTAGTACTTGTAAATGTACAGAAAAAAGCAGTACCGGATTATGACAAGACAGATATTCCCACATGGCTCGGAGAACTCTATGCCTGCGGTGCGGTTGGAGAGATGGTTGCTGACCTTAACAGATTCGGAAAGAGACATGATGTTATTACAGGTGTAGTTGAGGGCGGAGACGAAAGAGTTGCAAAGCAGATAGATGAATGGTGTCGTGCCGCTCAGGTCCGCAGAAGATTCCGCAGCACCAATATTGCTCAGATCGGAAGACCTTATCCCGGAATGATGGATCTCTATATTGACGAGACCAATCTTTACAGAAGACTGGGTCTCTATACAAAGCAGTTTGACTGGGAGAAGATGTGGGCTATAGCCGATGATATCGATGATGAAGCTTCCATAAGAGCAAAGGCCGAAGATATTATCAACACATTTGATATTGAAGGCGGCGGAACTGTTGAAAAGGTATGGGACATGGCAAAATATGTTGTTGCCTTTGAGCAGTGGGTAAAGGACGAAGATCTGGGACTTATTGCATCTCACTATGACGGATTTGCCCAAGGTAAGGCCGGTGTTCTTGACGGAATGCTGATTCCCGCTTTCTCAATGCTCATCAAGCAGGGCACGGCATGTGCAGTTGAAGGAGATATGAAGGTTGCAATGGCAATGAGTATCTTAAAGACAATAGCCGGAACCGGACAGCTTTCAGAGATGTACTCAATTGATTTTGAAGATGATATATGCATAATCGGACACAGCGGATCAGGTGATGCGGATATATCACAGGCTAAGAAGCCTACCATGAAGATTGTTCCCGTATTCCACGGCAAGACAGGAGGCGGATACCTTACACAGTTCTATCCTCCCACAGGAGATATTACATACCTTGCCATTACTCAGGACGGTAACGGCAATTTCAAGTTCATAGTAGCTGAGGGCGTAAATGAGCCCGGACCTATCTTTACTTTCGGTGATACCAATATGAGAACCCGATTTGCAATCGACGCAAGAGAGTTTGTAAACAAGTGGAGTGAGGCCGGACCAACTCATCATATGGCTGCGGCAGTTGGAAGACACATAGATGTAATCCTTAAAGTAGCAAAGATCCTTAATGTACCTGTTGAGATAGTTACAAGATAAGAAAAAAAA
>CACZBZ010000043.1 GCA_902779505.1 uncultured Lachnospiraceae bacterium | reverse complement strand
TGAGGGCCAGCATCTCTACAGTGGTGATGATGTAACCGTCGGTGACGCATCGGAACTTACCATGTGCATGGATAATGACAAATATGTCTATGCGGATGCCAATACGCATTTAAAGCTTGAGGCCAGCGATGCATCGGAAGATTCCATGATAAAGATATATCTGGATGCAGGTTCCGAGCTCAATGAACTCCAAAGCAAACTTGCGGAAGGCGAGTCATATGAAGTGGATACACCCAATTCCACTATGTCGGTTCGAGGAACAAAGTTTAGAGTAACCGTGTACAAGGATAAGGATGGACTTATATATACTCTTGTGGAAGTAGAGTCCGGTCAGAGTCCGGTCAGGTGCTTGTACGTCTGAAGACAACAGACGGATCTTACAACGGCATTGAAAAACTCTTCATGCCCGGTGAGAGTGCTCTGATAAGAGGTAACAGCGACTTCTCCGAATTCGTAACAAGTGAACTTATTGATGCAATGAACATCAAGGGTGGAGACGAAGAGGGTGCTCTTCAGCTGGCATATGACAATCTTCCCGAGGACGGTCTCGAGAGACTTATTGCTCTCCTTGAAAGCATAGATGAGAGTGATGATAAGCAAACTGCCGATAAAAAGGTCGAAGATAAAAAGACTGTAAAGGATAACAACAAAAAGACTGACACAGATAAAAAGAAGACAGATGATACTGCTGAAGCAACCGCGACAGCTAACAGAAAAACTGTTGATAACAGAGGTTTCTACACGATAATCGTAGAACCTCACATAGCAAACAGGAACGAAGACGGAACAATTAGCCTGAAGGACGGAGTATTATTCGATCCCGATTATTATGCAAGAACCTATCCGGATGTAGTTAAGAATTTCGGAAGTGATGATGATGCCCTGCTTGCTCACTGGCTGATCTTTGGTCAGAACGAGAACAGATTCCCGTCAGAAGCGGCAGAAAAGGCTAGACTTGCTCAGTGGCTTGCATTTGAAGAGGAACAGAAGGCAGTGCCTGAAAGCAGCTCGTCATCAGGTTCAGGCGGCGGTAATACTACCACCAGCCCCGTTTTTGCCAATCCAATCACTACTTACGAAGGTAGCGTTACTATGAACCAGACCGGAACCGGATTCCAGCTTTCAAACGGTACTTATGTCAGCTATTCATCTGCCGGTGCCGGTACTACCGCTCCGAATACGATGATGACAATCCAAGGCCCAGGCGGAATAAATATACCATTTGATTTTTATACTGGCCCCAATACTCCTTCTTCGGCCCATATAACGAGCCCGCGTCAAATAGACTGGGCAAATTCTTCAACCGGAGTTGCTGCTCAGTACTTGAATTATACGTTTATGAAAGATGATAACGGAAATTACTTTATAGACAGTAGCGGTACTGTGACAGCCTATTCTAATGTTCAGTCATTTATCAGTGCAATGCCGTAATTAATTTGAAAAATTTGACGATATAAAAAAGAATTACATCAAAGTCCCCTGTAATCAAAACAGATTACAGGGGCTTTTTATTGTGTAAAAATTTGTTACACTAAAGGTATATAATAGAAATAGGGTGTCTGCCCCTTAAAAGCATAGCTCATTTCTTTGCACTTAAAAAGGCTAATGAGTAAGAACAGGATAATAGATTAGAGATATCAGTTGGCGTAAGAAGGGAATACGGTATAGGACTATGAAATTAAAAGTCTTGGTAACGGGAAGAAACACTAAGATATCAACGGACGTGACGGAACACTTAAGCGATGAAAAGCATTATATAACCACGCAGTGTGATCCTACGCAGACAGGTCTCTTCAAGATGATGCTTGGGGATATGCCTGATGTAATTATCATTTGTCTCAGAAACGAGTCAAAAGAGTCTATACAGGCCTATAACGTACTTAAGAATGCATCAAAAGAAAAGGCTTGCACCATAATTGTAGTTGCGGATGAGGAAGACGAGCAACTCTTCATGCAGCATACCGAACTGCAAAGAATGTACTTTCTTTCAAGACCCATATCTTTGATGGCACTTTATCAGAAACTGGAATCCATCGAAGAGGAGATGGAGGAGACAAAGAGGAAGAATCTGGCACTGTTCAGGGAATTCGAGAATGAGGCTCCCGATAAGAACAGAAGAAAATCGGTACTTGTGGTGGATGATGATACTGAGCAGCTGATTGTAATAAAGGAGAATTTGGAAGAGTTCTATGATGTGACCCCTGTAAAATCAGGTAAGGCGGCATTTAAATACCTTACAAAACATATACCGGATATTATTCTGCTCGACTATCTTATGCCGGGTGAGGACGGCCCTACCGTATTGAGAAATATCAGAATGTTTGATGAATATGCCGATATTCCGGTCATTTTCCTTACAGGTATGAGTGAAAAGCAGACGGTTATTCAGACCATTAAGGAACTGAAACCGCAGGGATATATAGTAAAACCGTCAAAGAAATCGGAAATTGTTGCAAAGATCATAGATGTATTGGGGTAAAAATATGGGGGTTAACTTAGATTTTTTGCAGGATATGGGACTGGATACGCAGGAGGGAATCTCATTTACGGGGAATCCCGAGAAGTATATTTCTGCGATCGTAAGATTCTACGGCAACTATGAAAAGAACAGAGATAAGGTTAATGAATATCTTGGAGCAGGAGATATTGAGAATTACATGATTACTGTCCATGCTCTTAAGAGTAATGCCAAGATGATCGGAGCCATGGAACTTTCGAAGAGATTTGAGGCTCTTGAGACGGCTGCAAGGAACGGAGACAAGGCTGTAATGGATAATGATACTCCGGCCACTATGGATGCTTACAAAAAGCTGATAGACAGCCTAGAACCTTTGGGAGCTATGGGTGATGTGAAGGCTGCTGACGAGATATCCGGCGATGAGGCGAGAGACCTGTCGGATAAGCTTCTTGAAGCCTTGGACGAGTTCGACGATGAACTGTCAAAAGAACTGATTGCCAAACTGGAGGGATATCCTTTCAGGATTACGCAGATGGAAAAACTTAAACAGGCAAAAGCCTGTATTAATGATTTTTTATATGATGACGCGGCCGATCTCATTAAAGAGATAATGCCTGCGATAGAATAGGGTGAAGGAGCGCTACCATACGCTCCTTTGATGATATTTGGAGAGTGTGTAAAGGGAGGATAGCAGATGAAGTACATTAAAATGGCACTGTCAATCATGATAGCCTTAGCCTTTGGTTATATAATAATCGGGCAGATAGTATTGCCGCATAATATACCATCCAGCGGAATGGTATGTGATGTTCTGCCCGGAGATAAATGGGTTGAGATAAAAGCTGACGGAACAAAAGTACCTTTTGCTGTGCCCGCTAAGACAGACGGTGATATAACTCTTGAAACCGTTCTTCCGAATGACTTTAGTAAGGAATACAGTGCTCTGTGGTTCCGCGGCAGAGATATGGATATATATATTGACGATGTTTTGAGGGAATCGGTTCATACAGAGGATTATAAACTCTTCGGTGATCAGGCGGGGGAGGCCTTTGCTTTTGTCTCTCTCTACGAAGAAGATGCCGGTAAGACTCTCAGAGTCAGTTATGAATATAATTCCGGAATCGTCTATGAAGTCTTTATAGGAACAAGAATTGGCATTCTCGGAATGCTGTTCCACCAGTTTGGTTTGGAACTCTTTATGGGTCTGACAATTTCCCTGATAGCATCAATCTGTTTTATTGCAGCAGTAGTATACAGGCTTATTCATAAAAAAAATCTGGAAATGGAGCAACTGTCTCTTGGAACAATCTTAGGTGGGGTATGGGTTCTGGGCAATTCCATATTCAGGCAGTTGTACGTCACCAATCTGGCGGTGCTTACAGCGGTTCCTTATCTTATGGTAATGCTTATGCCACTTCCGTTTTTGATCTTCTTTGATTCTCTTCAAAAACACAGATACCAGAAACTGCTTTTTGGAGCAAGTATTCTTGAAATCGCAAACTTTGTGCTGGGAATTACACTCTTTGTTTCAGGACTGGTTCCATTGCCTAAAAGTTTCTGGGTAAGTTCTATATGTACCGGAATAAGCATAGTTGTTATTTTGATTACTATGGGACTTGATATGAAGAAAAAATTGATCCATTCATATCTGTATGCTGCTGTGGGATTTGCAGGTTTTGCTTTATCGGCCGTTGTACAGTTGCTGTCCTTTGCTTTTGCTCATAACGGAGTATACTCAGGCCTCGCCATGTCCTTTGGTCTTTTCTTCTTTTTGATGTGTTCGATAGTTCATACCATCAAACAGTTGATAGGTTATAAACTTGAAGCCAAGGAATTAGCCAATATGAATAAGGCCAAGGATGATTTTCTTGCAAATATGTCTCACGAGATAAGAACACCGTTAAACGGTATTCTCGGAATGGACAGCATGATCATCAAGGAGACAAAGGAAGACAAGATAAGAGAATACGGTCTCGAGATCAAGAGTGCCGGCAATACTCTTCTGTCCATTATCAATGATATTCTGGATCTGAGTAAGATCGAGGCGGGCAAATTCGAGATAGTTCCTACGGAATATGATTTGGCATCAGCTATTAGTGATCTTTTTGTAATAATCAAGTATCAGGCTAAAAAGAAGGGGCTTGATTTAAACCTCAGTGTGTCCGAATCAATACCATCGGTCCTTTACGGTGATGAGATAAGAATACGTCAGATCATTCTTAATATTGTTAATAATGCCATCAAATATACGGAAAAAGGCCACGTTGACGTGGATATTAAGTCCGAACCCTATATGATGGGCAATTATGCCAAAATAATCATAAAAGTGGCTGATACGGGTATAGGTATAAAGGATGAAGACAAGGATAAACTTTTTAACAGTTTCCAGCGTCTGGAAGAAAAAAGGAATCGCAGCATAGAAGGAACGGGACTTGGTCTTCATATAACCAGCGAGCTTTTAAAAATGATGGAAGGAGAGATCAGCTTCGAGAGCGAGTACGGTGTAGGAACTACTTTTACATTGGTAATACCTCAGAAGGTGGTAAACGGAACACCTATCGGGGACTTTACAAAGGCGGCAAAGCGTTATTCGGAAAATGACGAAGCGGAAGATCTGCAACTGTATGCTCCGGCTGCCAGGGCACTTGTTGTGGATGATAACAGACTGAATCTGGATGTTATGGAAGGTCTGTTAAAGGATACAAAGATTCAACTGGATCTGGTTGAGTCGGGCATGACGGCAATAGAAAAGGCTAAGGCGAAAAAATACGACTGCATCCTTCTTGATCAGATGATGCCGAACATGAGTGGCGAGGAGACCCTTGCCGAAATGAACAATTTGGGCATAATAGGTGATACTCCCGTAATAGCACTTACTGCAGATGCCATAAGCGGTGCCAAAGAAAAATATATGAGCAAGGGCTTTACGGACTACTTGTCAAAGCCTGTGAAGCACGATGATCTTGAACATATGCTCAAGAAATATATTCCAAAGGAAAAACAGCTTGATCCTAGCGGTTCGGACGAACTTCCCATAGCTCTTATTTGGGGAGATGATTCGGATAAGATTAAGGAAGCCAAGGCTAAAATCGACGGAATATATAAATGTGCATGTGCTGTCGGAGAAAAAGCTATGAAAAAATACATGGAGAAACACAATCCTGATACGGTAATGCATATATTGTAAAATGCTCTTTTTGGCGCTTATTTAACAGAACAGAAGACAAAAAACAGATAACAAAATAAAAATGAGAATCTTTCCCAAATTCCTTGACAGAGAGTGAGGAGTTTTATATAATTGGGAACGGTTCTCATTTTTGTTTTTTTGAGGAGGGATAAAATGAACGTGCGACCCAAATACAAGACAAAACAGAAGGAAATACTTTTAAGTTACCTTGAATCTGTTCCGGGTGTGCATTTTACGGCTAATGATGTCTGCTGTCATTTTAAGTCGCAGGGAGCTGAGATAGGACAGTCAACAGTATACAGACAGCTTGAAAGTCTGGTGGATGAAGGCATTATCAATAAATATGTCATCGATCCCAACAGTCCGGCCTGTTTTGAATACGTGGCAAGAGAAGACCACGAGCAGGAAGGTGTATGTTTTCACTGCAAGTGTGAAAAGTGCGGAAAACTAATTCATCTGCACTGCGAAGAATTGGAAGAAGTAAGGAAACATCTGAACAAGGATCATGGTTTTAAAGTTGATATAATACGTACGGTTTTTTACGGAATATGCGAAGACTGTGCGGCGGAAGCATAAAAAGAAGGAAGATTAATGGAAAGAGGAAAGGTTGAAAACAGAATAGGCAGAACTTTGGCACTGATAGTGGCTACGCTGCTGCTTCTTACAGCCTGTCTATCTTTTCTGTATATAGGACTTGAAGCGGGGCACCATTGTGAAGATGAGGATTGTTCCGTGTGCTGCTGTATACGGATGTGTGAAGGCCTTATTCGCAAAATAGGCAGCGGAATATCGACAGTCTCCGCCACAGCGCTCTTTATACTGATAACAATAATCGCCAAATCAGTGATGATTTCAAATAATCCTGTGGAGACACTTGTTTCCAGGAAGATTCGTCTGAATGATTGAGTAGTTTCAAGGAGTTAATAATCAGCTAAGAATCAAGGATAATTTGGAGGTTTGAAATGAAAAAATGTTTGTCTTTTATAATTGTAGCCATACTGGTTATGAGTTGTTTATCAGGCTGTGGTTCGACATCGAACGCAGTAGACGTTACAGCTGTGGCATCAGATACTCAGGCTTCTGTGGAAGAAATCAGTTCAGACGGAACTGATCTGCAGATAGTTACAACTATATTCCCATGCTATGACTGGGTTAAGGAAGTTCTCGGTGACAACCCTGCGGGAGCAGAACTCACAATGCTGCTTGACAACGGCGTTGATCTTCACAGTTACCAGCCTACAGCAGAGGATATCATGAAAATTGCGGACTGTGATCTTTTCATATATGTCGGAGGAGAGTCTGACGGCTGGGTGGATGACGCACTCGCGGAAGCAACAAACAGTGACATGATTGTCATAAATATGCTGGATACTCTCGGAGATAAGGTAAAGGAAGAAGAAATTGTTGAAGGTATGGAAGCGGATGAACATGAACACGATGAAGACGAGGATCATGATCATGAAGCTGAAGAAGAACATGAACATGAGCATGAGCATGAGGAAGGTGAGATTGAATACGATGAGCATGTATGGCTCTCTCTTCGTAACGCTGCAGTTCTTGTAGACAGTATCTCACAGGCAATGCAGAAGATAGATGCCGACAACGCCGACACTTACAGCAAGAACAGTGCATCATACATCGACAGTCTTAATTCACTTGATGCCGAATATAAAGCAGCAGTAGATGCGGCTTCAAATAAGACTGTTCTTTTCGGCGATCGTTTTCCTTTCAGATATATGACGGATGATTACGGCCTAGATTATTATGCAGCTTTTGTAGGATGTTCTGCTGAGACCGAAGCAAGTTTTGAAACAGTTACATTCCTTGCAAATAAGATGGATGAGCTCTCTCTTCCGGCAATTCTTACAATAGAAAGCGGAGATAAGAAAATAGCAGAAACCATCCTTGCAAACAGCAAGGACAAAGACAGAGAAATACTGACTCTGGACTCAATGCAGTCAACAACATCGGAAGATGTACAGAACGGTGCAAGATATATCTCAATTATGGAAAATAACCTTTCAGTTCTGAAAGAAGCTCTTAAATAGATTATCAGGAGGCAATAATGGCTTTACTTACCGTTAAGAATCTGGCGTTGGGATATGATTCCCGAGCTATAGTGGAAAACTTAAATTTTACGGTTAATCCGGGGGATTACCTGTGTATTGTGGGTGAAAACGGCTCCGGCAAAACTACATTAATGAAGACGCTGTTAGGCTTGCAGGAAGCTGTAGACGGTCAGATCCTTAGCGGTGACGGCCTTAAAAAGAATGAAATAGGCTATCTGCCTCAGCAGACACTTGTGCAGAAAGACTTTCCGGCGTCCGTGAGAGAAATCGTGCTCTCCGGTTGTCAGGGACGCACAGGCCTCAGACCATTTTACAACAAAGAAGAGAAGGCACTTGCGCTCGAGAATATGAAGCGAATGGGCGTGGAAGAGCTGGCAGACCGCTGTTACAGAGAATTGTCCGGAGGTCAGCAACAGAGAGTGCTTCTTGCAAGAGCACTGTGTGCAACAAGGAGAATACTTTTGCTGGATGAACCTGTGTCCGGATTGGATCCCATAGTTACGGCGGAGATGTACAGTCTGATAAAGAGTCTTAACGACGAGGGAATCACAATAATTATGATTTCTCATGATGTCGAAGCGGCAATGTCTTATGCCAGTCATATTCTGCATATAGGCGACAAGATCTTCTTCGGAAGTGTTGATGAATATGAGAAGAGCAAAATAGGAAAGCTCTTCCTGGCCGAAAGAGAGGCGGTGGCTGATAATGATTGAAAAATTAATATTATATATGGACTACCCTTTTGTAAGACACGCTTTGGTAGTGGGAGTCCTTATAGCTCTCTGTTCAGCCTTGCTTGGTGTGGTATTGGTACTTAAAAGATTTTCTTATATCGGTGACGGTCTGTCCCATGTGGCATTCGGTGCTATGTCTATCGCCGCCGTGCTCAATCTGTCCAATGATATGATGATCGTTATGCCAATCACCATACTTTGTGCAGTATTACTGCTTAAGACAGGGCAGAATACAAAGATAAAGGGAGATGCAGCCATAGCCATGATATCTGTGGGGGCGCTGGCATTCGGATACCTGATTATGAATCTGTTTTCAACATCATCCAATCTGACGGGTGATGTGTGCAGTACCCTTTTCGGATCCATGTCGATCCTTACACTGACGGAAAAGGAAGTATGGCTGTGCCTGATATTGTCGCTGATAGTGGTTGCGATCTTCGTATTCTTTTATAACAAGATATTTGCGGTCACATTTGATGAGAACTTTTCAAGATCGGTAGGAACCAATTCAAGCGGATACAATCTCTTAGTAGCTGTTGTAATTGCGGTGATAATCGTTCTTGCAATGAATCT
>CACZBZ010000042.1 GCA_902779505.1 uncultured Lachnospiraceae bacterium | reverse complement strand
GGAGAAGTCTGCGATAATCAGCGCTCCATGTCTGTGACATACTGCAGCGAGCTCTTTGATATCCTGAACATATCCCGTTACATTGGAGCAGTGATTGATAAAAAATGCATCAATTTTGCCTTCGTATTCCCCAAGCATTTCATCAAGAACGCCCGAATCAACTCTTCCTATACTATCACAAGGTACAACTATTCCTTCACTTACCTTATCCTTAAGATTAAGCGCCGGTCTGAGGATGCTGTTATGTTCTGTCTGGGATATCATCACTCTTTTGTTTTCGAATTCAAGCCCGTAGAAGAGAGCATTGGCTCCCGCTGTTGCACCTGATGTAATTATTATGTTTTGAGGATTATCCACGCCAAAAAGCTTAGCCAGTTTATTTTTGCATTCTGCAAAAACATCCTCGGTGGGCAGACTCGAACGAAACTGCCCCTGAGGATAAGTTGTTGCAGCCTGATTCAAATAGATCATTTTTTATCCTTCCAGAATCTTAAAATGCATTACTTCAGACACATTCTTGATTGCCTGCATATAATCACCGAAGATAAGGACCTGATGATGTCCGAATCCTGCCAGATTATGCATCCACTTTCTCGCATCATCCATCTTGATGTAATAGAAAGGACTGCAATATACATCCACAAATTCGGATTTTATAACTTCACCTGTCTTAACAACCATTGTATCACCGGCGGGATTGAATCTGCCCAGTGTAACCTCATCCTGATCGTTCTGAGCAAAATCAATCTGAAGCTTGGCTCCGAATCCCTGACCTGTGAATGCCCAGAGCTTGTAATCAAGAGGCTTGGTTCCGTATCCGTTCATGTAGAGAGCCGGTACGGCATGGTGAATTCTCGCAAGTTCATCCTGCTCATAATTGGGATTGCCCATGAATGCAGGTCTGTTGGCTGTATACTGCATGATCACCATTGCCATCAAAGCATTAAGATCTTCTTCACATCCGCTCGGAATACCCTCATCCTTCATAATAGAATGGCAGAGGCAGGGAGTGAATTTCCTGTTCTGAGGTACTTCCGAAGTGCACAGTTCGTGGCAGGCTGTTGAGAATGCATTACAGTCATAATCATCCATCATCTTCTTAGCCGCAAGATAATATTTGATATCGTTGATCAGATATTCCGATCTGATCTGAGTATCCGAAGAATTCTTTAAGAACTTATCCATAATAGGCTTAGCTTCTTCATCCGTGATCTTATCCATATAGGGCACGATTGATAAGAAAGGAAGCTTTACAACTTCGAATCCGTATCTCTGTCTTAAGATCTCGGGATCACGTATAAGTGACTGAAGACCGAATGTAGGCTGCTGGCCTGCAGTAAGCACAAGAGCTCTTGTATTTGCTACCGCTTTTCTTACCCAGAGAGCATGTGCAATCTCATTGAGATCCTTAAGGTCCATACATACATAAGCTTCTATTCCGAGAGATCTGCAATATGCCGCAAAGTCAATTCCCTCGTTACCGTTCTGTAAGATAACAACAGGCTTCTTATAACGCTCAAGCTTAGGAATTCTCCAGTTCATGCAAAGGAAGAAATCAACTTCATCCATATCTTCTTCTATCTTTGCATATGTCTCTTTATCAACAACAAATGTCTCATAATATCTTGCGTCTACGGCAGGCAAGAAATCGATCTTGTCCGTTGCACCTTTAAGAAGCTCTGTTGCTTCCTTGAATGCCTTATCTGCTGCTGCCGTCTCGGCCTCAGTAGTCATCTCTTCCGCATGACCTGCTCTGCAGGGACCCTCCCAGAAGTGTGAGTGGATCAGACATCCTACTATAGGTCTTACTTTTAATTTAATATCCATTGCTCTTTCTTTCATTTTATTCTCTCCTTTTGCCCTTTGTGGCAATTACGCTTTAATCGTTAATTCTTTTCCTTCATAGCTGAAAGCAATTTCTTTGCCATCTACATTAAGGATGCACTGTCTTCCGATTATTCCGCCTTCATATTTATTAGCGGCAGCTGCAAGAGTGAATTCTTTTTTCTCTTCATTCCAGTTCATTTCTATGAGGTTGTAATCACCCTTCTCGTAGTCATAACCTTCGCCTGCATCTTCATAGTAAAGAAAGCTTCCATCTGCTCCGCTGTATATATTTATTACCAGCGGTGTGGCTGCTGCCTGAGCAGCATAATCAAGTGACAGCTCTGTCGGTATTATGCTTCCCGCTTTTACAAAGACAGGAATATCATTAATATCCACAGGGATATCTAACGAGTTGCCTCCTGTATATTTTTCTGCCGTCTTTAAGAGATACCAGTCGCATCCCTTGGGCAGATAACAAGTCCATTTGTCCGCCTTTTTCTCTGTTACAGGACATACAAGCAATTCCTTGCCAAGCATGAACTGACTGTCGCATTCTTTAGCCTTCTTATCATCTTCGAATTCAAAGAACAGAGGCTCTATCATCTGTCTGTCAAGAACATTTACCTGTCCTGCCAGCGAATAGATATAAGGCATCAGTCTGTATCTTTGTCTGATGGTATGAGCTATGGCATCGTAATACTTCTCGCCCTTAGCACCGAAATTCCATATTTCACGGGGAGCATCGGTACCGTGAGATCGAAACATCGGTAAAAACAGGCCCATCTGAAGCCATCTCACATATAGCTCTCTGTATTCCTCGTCTTCTATGCCATTCTCGTAGTCTCCGCTCCAGAACCATTTCATGCTGCTGTCATTGCTGCAGCCGCATCCTCTGGCTTTATAATTCTCTCTGACTACAAAGAAGCCTCCTATATCAAAAGTCCAATAAGGCATTCCCGAACATGACATNNNCTTTTGTCAGGGGCGTCCGCACGCTGGTTCTCATACATTCCTTTTGCATGATATACAGCATAGAGATTGGCTTTTTCCTGACCTAAAAATTTCTCATGCTCGTTACCTACAAGCTCATATCTTTCCCATGGCTCTCTCTGCTCTTCGCCGTTCCAGTCCGGACCCGAAAAAGGTTCAGTGGAATCACACCACCAGGATTCAAAGCCCTTGTCGTATAAGCCTGTCTTGGCCTGTTTCCAGTAAATCTTTCTTGCTTCTTCATCAAAAGCATCATATGTAGCCAGATCATTGAGCATCTTTCCGGCAGCCATCAATTCCTCATAATCCGGTGTTCCCGAATTCATATTGGGCCATACCGACACCATGGAATGCACGTTGAGCTCTTTCAGTCTCTTTGCAAAGTCATAATCATCGGGATATCTGCTCTGATCTAAGACCTTGCTTCCCCAGGAATCGCCTTCCCAGGTCTTCCAGTCCTGTACGATACAGTCGATTGGCACATCCAGTTCCCTGTATTTTTTGGCTACATCCACCAGCTCTTTTGCAGATGAATATTTTTCCTTGGACTGAACATATCCGTATGCCCACTTTGGAAGCATGGATGCTTTACCTGTAAGGTATCTGAAGCCCGCAATTATCTCATCATAGCTGTCACCGTATATTACATAGAAGTCCAGCTGTTCAACACATTTCAGAAAGATGTAGGAACCTCTCTTATCATCGTTAAAAGTCATGAGACATCCGCAGTCTATAAGCACACCGTAGCCTCTGTCAGATATGAAAAAAGGAATTGGAATTCTCATGTTGTGCTGATAAAGATACTGCACGTTTCCTCTGAGATTGAATATCCCTTCTTCAGCCTGACCCAGACCATGTATGCCTTCATCCTCTGCCCAGTCAAAGAATATCTTTGCTCTGAAAGCCTGATGATCTTCTACAGCCTTCAGATTCTTTACAAAATTCCTCTCACCGTCAACAGTCTTAACACGCTCTATCACAGGTGCTTCTCCCCCTGTGGTGTAGTGTATTACAGGCGTTCGGGCCAGTCTTGCGGATGGTACGTCAAAGAGTTTTCCTCCCTTTGAATTCCACTGCATATTGAGATTCTCGGGATTGATCTTAACCGACAATCTGCCCGCATCTGCAGTATATATACCTTCTTTTTCCGACATCTTAAGATCTGCCTGTTCTTGCGCCTTGATCCCTATGGGGGAATTATTGTCAAAGCTGTCATTTTTTGTATAGACGAGTCTTATGATGTTATCCTTTATTCCTTCAACTTTGATTAAATTATCTTTTCTTCTGATCTCAGTTCCCATTATTTAACCCTTTACAGCTCCCGCTGTCTGTCCGCCTACGATGTACTTCTGTCCCACAAGATACATGATGATGACAGGTGCACATGTAAGGATCACGTCGGCACAGATAAGATTCCAGCTTGTCTCAAACTGACCGAAGAAGTTGTATACGGCAAGCGTCATCGGCCATTTATCGGATGAATTAAGGAAATACAAAGGCATTACAAATTCATTCCATGTATTTAAGAAGCAGAGGACCATGCCCGTTACGATAGCCGGCTTCAGCAGGGGCATTATGATCGCAAAATATAGCTGCCCCGCATTACATCCGTCTATGACTGCCGCTTCATCCAGTTCCACCGGGATCTTTGACACAAAGCCGTAGAGCAGGAATATCATAAAAGGAGTCTGTATTGCCACATACAATAAGATGATTCCAAGAGAAGAATTGTTTAAGGCAAGGGTCTGCATAACCTTCATCAATGATACGTAGTTAACAGGGATTACCATACCGAGCACCACGTACATGTAGAGTGCTCCGAAGCCCTTGCTTCTTCTTCTGGAAAAAACGTATGCCGACATACTTCCAAGTACTATCGTTATGATCGTAGCTCCTCCCGCGTAGAAGATACTGTTCAAAAAGCTTTTTACAAGTTTTCCTTTTTCAATAACGGTAGCAAAATTGCCGAGTTCGATCTTCTTTGGCAGATTGATGGTCATCGTCATCGCTTCGCCCGTTGCCTTGAGGGAATTGATAACTATCAAAACGATAGGCATTATCATTATCAGCGAAACGAGGATTGCCAGAATATTTAAGATGATATCTTTTATTCGTCCTTTTCTTCCTCCAACCATTACTCAACTACCTCATCTTTCGTCAATATCTTAACCATGAAAAATCCGATGATTATCATAAACACGAACATTACCGAACTGATCGTCGTGCCTTCCGCATAGAGTCCCTTTGAGAACATCTTGAATACCGCCGTGTACATGACCTCTGTTCTGTGTCCGGGACCTCCGTTTGTCAATGCATATACCATATCGAAGATCTTCAGACCGTATATAACGTTCAGGACTATCGTTACCGCAAGGGTCTGTCGAAGCATGGGAAGTGTTATATGAACGAACTTTTTAAAGCCTGACGCTCCGTCAATGGATGCTGCTTCATAATATACGGAAGGTATGGCCATTATGCCTGCGATCAGCATCGTCATGATGTATCCGGTTCCTCTCCATATATCAACAGTCATGACCGAAGGGAATGCCATCTTGGGATCTACCAGCCACTGCTTTGCAAGTGCATCCAGTCCTATCGCTCTTAAAAAAGTATTTAGAAAACCAATCTTTGGATTAAGGATTGATGTAAAGGTAAGACCGGTTACAAGGATCGGTATTACCGAAGGCAGATAGAGGACTCCTCTGTGAAAATTCTTGAATCTTACTTTGCTGCACAGCAGGAGTGCCAGGAGCAGACCAAAGCTTGTCTTACAGATCGTGGTAACAAGAGTGAACAACAATGTATTGCTTATGTATCTCAGATAATCATTGTCGCCACTGAATACAGTCTTGAAATTGTCAAATCCCACAAAGTGAAGTTCACTGCTGTATGCACTCCAGTCGGTAAAGGAATATCCTATACCTATGATCCCCGGAATAACACTTAGCAGACTATAGATAAATACAGATCCTATGGCAAAATACCAGGGATAGAGTTTCTTTTTATTCATAGGTCTTCCTCCGATCATTTCCTTGATTTGTTTACATTTTAACCAAACCTATCTTCCCATCCCATTGATTCATTTGTCATATTTATGTATTTTTTTAACCTTGGGGATTATTTTTTGTGCAATATGCTATAATTCAGAAAAGGAAGATAGATATATGTGGATCAAAAGAAAGAAAAAAGACCCTAAGGTCAGAAACCTCAATAAAATCCTGACAAAAAACATGGTGCTGCTCATATCAATTGTACTGGGCATCACCGCTGTTATTGTCTCTATCATTGAGTACAGGAACATAGAAAAAAAAGCTCTGGCGGATCTGGAAAAGATATGTGTACAGATAGGCGACAACGTGGATCTGCAGATATACCAGCTGGACACCATTACGCTGAATTCCATCAACTCCAACGATCTGGCATATACTCTGGATTATTATGTGGAAACAGCACGTAACGATGCTTACAACCATATATCAGCCAGACAGCATCTTGTGGCTCTTTTAACATCCCTCAAGGGATTTGATTATTCCATAAGACAGTTGAATGTATATTCCACAAAGGACATGGGTTACGGTATCGGCGATTATCTGGGAGCCATATCCGACTACTCAAGCTCCGACTGGTATAAAGAAACCATGCTTGCCGGAGGACTCAAACACGTTCTAATAGGTGATCTCGACGAAGGCGGAGGACTGAAGGAAGGCGATACATATTATTCCATCTCCCGAACCTATTACAATATCTATTACCATCCCGTAGGAACGATAGAAGCCAGAAAATATTATTCGGAAGTCTTCAGATCTGCCATCCAGAACAATTATGCCTACGATCCTGACGTATTCATATATGATGAAACGGGTAAGCTCGTATTTCCCCTGAATGCCGATGTCACGGCCGCAGATTATTATGATCTGGGACAGGAACAGCACTCTACCGTATATAATAGTTCCTCATTTTTTCCCGATCACATATTCAGCTATGATATGCCCCATTCTAATTACAGGATTGTTCTCTACGTAGAAAGCACCAATTTCCTGACTCCCATTATGGAGTCCCTGAAAGTTATAGCACTTTTCTTTATTGCGATATATATCGCCGCCCTTTTGGCTGCCCGTGGGATTGCAAAAGGAATCAGCCGTCCCATCAGGGATATATATCATTTTCTCTTAAAAAAAGACTCGTCGAATCAGTATGAGACGCTGAATATGCAGGCCACCGGTATCAGAGAGATTGACAAACTGGCCAGATCGGTGGATGAGTACATCAGTACATCTAAGACACAGATGAATACACTGCTGGGATTACAGCAGCAGGAGATCCAGGCGGAGATGTTAGCTCTGCAGTCCCAGATGAACCCTCATTTCCTCTATAATTCGCTGGCATGTATAGAGGAGATGTCACGCCAGGGTATGAACGATGCCGTGGCGATAATGGTAAAAGATATATCAACTATGTTAAGAGCCATATCTTCCAACAAAGAACAGGTTATAAGCATCGAGGAAGAACTGGATCTATGTGACATGTATCTGGAATGCCTGAGATACCGATTCGGAGAGGATCTCACATATGAATTCGATGTGGAGGACAAATTACTGGATTATTACATTCCCAAGCTCTGTATTCAGCTGCTTGTGGAGAATGCCATCAAGTCCATCACTTCCGGCCCGCTGCCATGGCATATATGTGTGCACGGATATATGGAAGGTGACAACTGGTTCATCGAAGTCATCGACTCCGGTGCAGGCTTTGGTGAAGAAGTTGACAGGAATCTTCGAAAGCAGATGGATTCCATCCTCGAGACAGGCGTACTTCCCAGTCTTAAGATCGAAGGCATGGGAATTCTTAATATCTTTATTCGTTTTTATCTCTTGGACGGTATTACATTCCTTTTTGATTTTGGCAACAACGCAGATGGAGGCGCTTTTGTCAAAGTGGGAAGAAGTATAGAAAAATCGGTTAAAATTACGAAATAGGTGATCATTGCTATGAAGAAGAGAAATTACTACAGTGTGCTGCTTGTGGAGGATGAGATGTTCTTACGCCAGTCACTGGTGCGCAGCATCAATGAACTGGATGATATTTTCAAAGTGACAGCTCAGGCGTCAAACGGCGAAGAGGCTCTGCAGTGCATGAAAAAAGAGGATATTCAGATAGTCATCACGGATATTCAGATGCCTATCATGAACGGATTGCAACTGGCGGAACGCATCAAGCGTCAGTATCCCGACACGATAACCATTATACTTACAGGCTATGCGGAATTCAATTTTGCTCAGGAAGCCATCAGACAGGATGTTTTCGAATATCTCCTCAAGCCGGTAGACAGCGAGGAACTGCATAAGATCCTGACCAAAGCAGCCAACAAACTCGGTCAGGTGGACTTGACTTCCGATGTGGACTCCTTCGGCAATTACGATTCCAAGGAGCAGGTGGACTATATGGTGAACTATATTCAGGAGCATTACATGGAAGCCATCGACATGGGTATGATGGCAGAGCAGATGGGCTTCACGTCAGCCTACCTCTCCAAGATCTTCAAGCGCTACACAGGCACAACGCCCGTAAAAATGCTTACCAACATAAGGATGCACAATGCCAAGAAGCTCCTCAATACCACCAACCTCTCCATCCAGGAGATCGGCAAAAACGTTGGCTATCCCGATCAGTTCCACTTCAGCAAGACTTTCCGTAACGTGGTCGGCATGAACCCCTCCGCCTTCAGGGAACGGGGCAGCGAGGAGTGAGAGCGTTTAGGGGAGAATACAGGCAAAAGTAAGGCCTATATAGCATTCCGATATAATCATAAAAGTTCTTAATGAATAAGCATTCTGAAAATGACCGCATCGAAGACTGTCTGAGCACAGCGAGTTTCTTCGATGCGGTCATTGCTTTTCGGAATGCTTATGAGTTTAGTACTTTTATGTATATCGGAATACTATAATAGGCCAGACTCCGCCTGCATATTCTCCCTTAAACGCAAAAACTCCTCACCGGAGGGAACCGGTGAGGAGCGGAGGGTTTTATATTTCTCCTTTTTAACTAAAGAGAATATTGTTCATTACTGATTCGAGGTATTCCTGACGTCCTGAACCGGGATCGTTAGGTCTCTTGATGTCACATGCATGTGCAGCGAGTTCCTCGAGAGTTGCTGTATTGTTACGGATCTTCTTACCGAGATCTGTAGATGAGAAGCTTGAGTACTTCTCCTTAACAAAGTTGTCGATTCTGCCGTCTTCGATCATCTCTGCTGCCTTGATGAGGCCGAGAGCGAATGTATCCATACCAAGGATAAATGCATGGAACATATCCTCAGGAGTGTTAGAAGGACGTCTGTTCTTAGAATCGAAGTTGAATCCGCCTGTAAGTCCGCCACCCTTAAGCACTTCGTACATAGCAAGAGTTGCATCGTATACGTTGAATGGGAATTCATCTGTATCCCAGCCAAGAAGCATATCGCCCTGGTTGGCATCTACAGAACCAAGCATACCGTTCATGGCAGATACTCTTAATTCGTGCTGGAATGTATGACCTGCAAGAGTTGCATGGTTAGCTTCGATATTCATCTTGAAGTCCTTGTCAAGACCGTACTGCTTTAAGAATCCGATAGCTGTTGCAGCATCGAAATCATACTGATGCTTCATTGGCTCCTTCGGCTTAGGCTCAATGTAGAAGTCTCCCATGAAGCCCTTGCTTCTTCCATAGTTAACAGCCATTCTCATAAGCTGAGCGATGTTCTCCTGCTCGAACTTCATGTCTGTATTGAGAAGAGTCTCATAACCTTCACGGCCGCCCCAGAATACATATCCTCTACCACCAAGCTTAATTGTGATATCGATAGCCTTCTTAACCTGAGCTGCTGCAAATGAATAAACATCAACAGAGTTTGTAGAACCTGCACCGTTCATGAATCTTGGGTTACCGAACATGTTAGCTGTTCCCCAGAGACACTTGATGTTGGTTCCTTTTGTCTTCTCTAAGATATAATCTGAAATCTCGTCGAGACGAGCGTTTGTAACATTGATATCATCGGGATCTTCGGGAACAAGATCTACATCATGGAAGCAGTAGTACTCGATACCTAGCTTCTTCATGAATTCAATACCTGCATCAACCTTAGCCTTTGCATGCTCCATTGTACCGGGTGTAGCACCGAAAGACTTATCAGCTGAGCCTGATCCGAACATATCTACGCCTGTTGCGCAGAGATTGTGCCACCAAGCCATTGCAAAAGGAAGATGCTCCTTCATCTTCTTACCCATGATAACCCTTTCAGGATCATAGTATTTGAATGCAAAAGCGTTCTTGCTGTCCTTGCCTTCGTACTTGATCTCAGGGATGTTTTTGAAAAATTCTGACATACTGTGATACCTCCTTAAACATTCGACCGAATGGCTACTTGCTCGAGCACATTCGCCGTTTTTTGCCTTCTGAACTTTTTATAACACAAAAATCTTGTCGTGTAAATAAGAAAAATGTAAATAAATATTGAATTTTTATGCGGGTTTGTAGTACGATAAGGTCAGGTAGCGTGCGCGAGCACGGCAAAATGTTGAAAATACGTTATTTAAGGAGGGTAAGTATTATATGTTATACGTTGGAATCGATTTGGGAACATCTGCCGTAAAACTTTTACTTATGGATGAATTGGGTAAGATCCACAGTGTGGTATCCAAAGATTACGAACTTTATTTCCCCCATCCCGGCTGGTCTGAGCAGAAGCCCGAGGATTGGTATTCAAGAACAATGGAAGGCTTGAAAGAGCTTTTGAAGGATTGCGACAAGAGCAAGGTTGCCGGTATAAGCTTCGGCGGTCAGATGCACGGTCTTGTAATCCTTGATAAAGATGACAATGTTATCCGTCCCGCAATTTTATGGAACGACGGACGTACAACGGAGGAGACAGATTATCTCAACAATGTAATAGGTAAGGATAAGCTGTCACAGTACACAGCCAACATCGCATTTACAGGCTTTACAGCACCCAAGATCCTCTGGGTAAAAAACAAGGAGCCTGAGAACTTTGCTAAGATTGAGAAGATCATGCTTCCTAAGGATTATCTTGCATACAAGCTTTCGGGAGTTCACTGCACTGACGTATCCGATGCTTCGGGAATGCTTCTTTTCGATGTAAAGAACAGATGCTGGTCTAAAGAGATGATGGAGATCTGCCATGTTAAGGAATCGCAGCTTGCCAAGATATTTGAAAGTTATGAGACTGTAGGAAATATCAAGCCTGAGATTGCCAAAGAACTGGGTGTTCCTGAGACAGTTAAGATCGTTGCCGGTGCGGGCGACAATGCAGCCGCTGCTGTAGGAACAGGTACCGTTGGTGACGGAAGATGTAACATCTCCCTGGGAACCAGTGGAACAATCTTTATATCATCCAAGACGTTCGGCGTGGACAGCAACAACGCACTTCACTCATTTGCTCATGCAGACGGAAGTTTCCATCTGAAATCGATAAATTAGGAGAGAACCACGTATTCTTCCTTCCATACCTTATGGGCGAGCGTTCTCCTCTTAACGATCCTTATGCAAGAGGAACATTTACAGGAATCACAATGGATACAACAAGAGAAGATATGACTCAGGCAATCCTTGAAGGTGTTGCATTTGCTCTGAGAGATTCATTTGAAGTTGCAAAATCTCTGGGAATCAAGATCGACAGAACCAAGATCTGTGGTGGCGGTGCCAAGAGTCCTCTCTGGAAGAAGATGATTGCCAACATCCTTGGAATCAAGGTAGATGTGATTGAAAGTGAAGAAGGTCCCGGATACGGCGGAGCAATGCTTGCAGCTGTTGCATGTGGAGAATTTGCTTCAGTCGAAGAAGCAGCTGAGAAGCTCGTGAAGGTTGTAGATACAGTTGAACCCGATCCGGAACTCACTCGTAAATACAATGAGCGCTACAATCAGTTCAAGCAGATCTATCCAGCATTAAAGCCGGTATTCAAAATAATTCAATAAGCTCAAAAGTAACCCCGAGCTGTCACCTACAGCCCGGGGTTTATGTTACGATACCTGCAGTATATGCATTTATCCCCTTCAAATATGACAAAAGCGCAATGGTCTATCGTGCCTCTTTGATCTTGATATTCAATTCCGAATAATAATAGCTCTGTATCGCTTCCTCTTTGTTACCGCTCAGATAATTGTACATAAGCTCAAGGGATTTTGATCCCTGCCATTTGGGTTCCTGACATATGGTGGCGGTTATTATGCCCTTATCCAGCATATCCATAGTTGTAGACACTGAATCATAAGTTATGACTTTGATGTTGCGTCCGTTTCCAAGTTCCTGGATAGCTTTACAGCCTCCGAATACACCCGCGGCCGTAAAATAGAGGCCATTGATCTCTGGATGATCCTCTAACATCTTGCTGACAATCTCATAACTCTTAAGATCGTCATCAAAATTCTCTTCCACATCCACTATGTTGAATCTCTTTTCGCCTGAGAGCCTGTTTCTGAAGCCCGCTTCTCTTCTGGCGTGACAGAGAATATTCTTATCTCCCAGAATGATGCCTATATTGGTCTGACCGTGGGTCATGAGCTGCATCAGAGCACCCGCTGCAAGACCCGAATTGTAATAATCACTTCCCACATACGTAAGTCTCTTGACATTTTCCGCATCGGAATTAAGAGTGATGACAGGGATGCCGTCATCAATAAGAGAATTCAGTCTCTCACAGACACGTGTGTCATTATATGGGGTAATGATGATGCCCTGTGCACCTTCATTCAGGCACTCCCATATGGCAGAGAGCTGGGATGCTGTATTGTAATCCGCTCTTTTAACTATGATCTCACAGCCGAAGAAAGCCAGTTCATCAGCTTTATCATGAACACCTTCAATAACCTGGTCGAAGAAGGGATTCTTTCTGCTGAATACGATTATCCCAATGATGAATTTGTTTTTCTGGGCAGCAAGAGCCATACCGACTTTATTGGGCTTATAACCCAGTTCATCGGCAATCCTTCTTACTCTTTCAGCTGTCTCTTCACTTACGCCCTCGCGGTTGTTTAGGACCCTGTCAACGGTTCCTCTTGATACTTCCGCAAGTCTTGCGATCTCTTTTATCGTTACCATATATGTCTCGCTCTATTACTTTGAATTGCAGGTTGCATAATCCGAATAACTTTTTCCCGTATATTTTTTAAAGCATCTGGAAAAATAGTTGGGATCGGGTATTCCGACTTCCGATGCCGTCTTGAACATCTTAACATTATCTTTGGCCATTTCAATAGCCTTCTTCATACGAAGTTCCGTCAGATATTCAACAAAATTCATACCTATGTCCTGCTTGAATTTTCTTGAAAGATAGCTGGAACTGAAACCGAATTCCGCGGCAACCTGACCCAAGTTGATACCCGAATCATTGTAATTCTTTTCCACATATCTCTTGATAAGCTCAATTGAATTGGATTCCTCATCCATCTCGGATCCGGAATATTTCTTCTGCTCTTCCCAGAAATCCTTCGAATTCTTAAGTCTCTCAACAGCCCTTTTAAGAGCCTCTTCAATCTCCGCTCTTACCATGGGTTTTACCATGTAGTCAAAGACCGGCATGCTGATACATTTCCTTGCATATTCGAATTCATCGAAGGCAGTCATTATTATAATTATAAGCTCCGGATATCTGTCCGTAGCAAGCTTTGTGAATTCCAGGCCGTTCATAAAAGGCATGGATATATCTGCAAATACAATGTCAGGCTTTATATCATCTATCGTATTGATAGCTTCAACTCCGCTGGCTGCTTCCCCCGCAACTTCCATGCCAAACTCTTCCCAGTTGATAAGAGCCCGCATAAGCTTTCTGGCAGATTCTTCATCGTCAATGATCATGACTCTGTATTTTCTGTTCATCTCGATCCCTTTCCCCAAATCTATAATCTTTAATAAAGAATTCTATCTCTGTATATTCGCCTTCCTCGCTTCTGATCTGAACTACGTCCTGAGAATTATTATACATCCTGACTCTTTCAATTGTCCCCCTTAAGCCAAAGCTTTCAGTCATAAGATTCTCTGCCGTATCTTCCGCAGGCGAAAAGATCCTGTCGATATCCTCTTTCGTCATGCCGACACCCGTGTCTCTTATGATAAGATGCAGCATACCTTCCTCAAGATATGAACTTATCTTGATAAGTCCCTTTTCTCCTTTGAGGCGGATACCGTGATATATACAGTTCTCGACAAGAGGCTGCAATATAAGCTTGGGAACCACCACATTTTCCGTGCCCGGCCCAATATCATATTCCTCTTCAATTATATCTCCGTATCTTAATTTTTGTATCGTCAGATAATCCTTTACGATGTTCAATTCCCTTGAAAGAGGTATCTCTCTTCCGCCTTTGCTTAAGAAATTCCTGTAGAAACTTCCAAGTGTCTCCAACGCATCATGTACGTTGGAAGCCCCTGCATCAAGGGCAAGAAAACTTATAGTCTCAAGTGAATTGTATAAAAAATGCGGTTTTATCTGCTCCTGCAGCACTCGCATCTCCGCTCTCTGTATGGTCTTCTCCTTGTCAACCAATTCCTCGATCAGCTCATTGGCATGGTTGATAAGACTGTTGTAATCATTTTTAAGTTCGTTGAGCTCTCCTTCGGGAATCTCAATCTCAACAGGCTTCAGTTCTTCCGAATGCTTGTTGATCTCCATGGATCTTGAGAGCTGTAAAACAGGATCCGTAATATTGCCGGTTACGAATTTTCGAAGGTATGTCATTCCTATAAAATATATGATCAGCAGAGTACACAGAACAAAGAGGATACTGTATGGTATGCCTTTCATACCAAGACCTTCTGCTCTCATCACAACAATAGGGGTGTCCCCGATCCTGCATCCGGACACCATTATCCTGTCTCTTCCGTGACCTGTAAGCTCATGCACTATAGTGGGTGAATCAAAGCTGTCCTTATAATATTTTACACAGTCCATATTGCCAGCAAGATAAGTTCCGTCATTGCCCATGATACATATGTTGTCGTAATTAAGGTCGTTCAGAATGATATCAAATGTGGACACCGATATATTCATAAGCAGTATTCCGCGTTTCTTCTGGTTACTGTTGTCGTATATGGTTCGGCCTATGGTCACGACCTGTTTGTTATCCTGCTTGGTGGCGATACCGTTGCTGTTAAGAGAGACCACGGCCTTACCTTTTTTTGCCAGGATATCCTTCTGCCAGTCGTCTTCAGGAAGTCTGTCATAGTCAAATGTATATGTGAAGCGGTTGGTCTTGGCTATAATCATATCGTTTCTGATGACTATTACGGAATCAACTCCTCCGGTTACATTGATTATGTCCATGATCCCATATCTGGCATCATTGATCATACCGATATCCACATTGGCACTGTCCGCCCTTAAGAATTTCTCCAGTCTGTCATCCATCATGATAAGACGGGACAATTCCATATAGCCTTCAAGTTTTGAATATATATTATTGGACAGAGTTCTTATCGTATTTTCCGACTCTCTTATCTCATACTGCTTGCTCTCCCCTTCTGTTATGAGATAGACCGAGAAAAGAAATGAAGCAAAGATCATAAAAAGAATGACCAGAACGATCCTGTTGATCCTGGTGGAAAGCGATTTTGACTGATGTATGCTGTTTGCTGCCCTTCTCTTTTTATCCGGCATAACTCCCCCCTGAAAACTATCAGTTCATCAATAACATTATCTAACAAAAAAACAGGTTTGGCAAACTGCCAAACCTGTATATATAACAAGGTAAGTTAACCCTTTATCGCACCTGCGATAAAGCTTTCCTGAATTCTCTTGCTTAAGAATATGTAGACTATCAAAGTAGGGAATGTAGCTATACAAAGGGCTGCGCCGATGGGGCCCCAGTTGGTTGTATGCTGACCCGAAAGAGCTTTGATACCTACAGGTAATGTTCTGTGTACCGAATCCGAAATGAATACGTTGGCAAACATGAACTCATTCCAGCACTGAAGGTAAGAATAAATACCGATTGTTGAAAGAGCAGGTTTCATAAGCGGTACGATGATCTTGAAGAATGTTCCCCAAAGTCCGCAGCCGTCTATTCTTGCCGCCTCATCCAGATCGTAAGGTATCTTTACCATGAATCCGGAACTGATAAGAATCGCCATGGAAAGGGTAAAGCCCGCATAAGGTATGATCAGTGATGCATAAGTGTTAATACCGAATGCTTTTCCAAATACAGGATTCTTAGAAATATTGGATAAAAGAACATACAGGGGAACGATAGCCGCCTGAATGGGAATGGTAAGACCAAGCATGAAGAAGGAATTAGTCATTCCGCTCATTTTCCATTTAATTCTTGTAAGCGCGTATGTAGCCATCAACGATGCGATGATAGCAATCAATGTTGCCGATACGGTAACCAGAACACTGTTAAGGAAATACAACTTCATATCTCCTGTGTTCATTGCCGCTGAATAGTTATCCCACAACCAGTCATGCGGTAAACCGATTACATTTTTACCAAAGATCTCTTCATTAGACTTAAGAGAGAAGGTGAACATGAAGTAAATCGGGAAAAGATTGATCAATGCCCAGAATACAAGGAATGCATATACAATCACCTTGACAACGGGATTGGTCTTTTTTAATGTGTAGCGTTCCTCTTCGAAATCTTCGGAAGCTTTTCTTTTTGTCTTTAAATCTGCCATAATTAGTCTTCCTTCTCCTTAAATGCCGCTCCTATCAACAGTGCGAATGCGAAACAAAGAATGATCAACATAACCGAAATCGTACTTCCCATTCCGTATCTGTTACGAAGGAAAAGCATGTTTTCCAACAAGGTACTTGGTACTTCTGTAGTCTGGAAGGGACCACCGTTTGTGATGATACGTACAAGGTCGTATGTTTTTAAAGATCCTGTTACCGCGAAAATAACGCTGACTTTGATGATTGGTTTGATGATCGGTATAACAACGTATTTGTCTACCTGCCAGTTGGTGGCACCATCAAGCATTGCAGCTTCCCTAAGGTCGGGGCTGACTCCTTTAACACCGGCATACATAAGTAACATATGATAGCCGACAAACTGCCAAATGGTAGGAATAAGAACCGCTACCAGGGCATATCCGACTTCACCGACCCATACATGCTTCCATGCCGACAGATTAAGGGCATCCAAAGCTCTGTTAATAAGACCGTAGTCGGGGTTGTATATTTTAAGCCACAACTGACCTATAACTACTGTAGAGATCAGCACCGGCATAAAAAATACCGAAAGGAAAAATCTGCTGCCTTTGATCTTTCTTCCAAGGAGAAGAGCAAGCAATAATGAAAGCGGCAGCTGTACGAAAACAGAGAAAAATGCAACTATCAGGGAGTTCTTCAGACCAACCATGAATTTGATGGATCCGTTAGTGAACAATTCCTTGTAATTGCTGAATCCTATGAATGTTCCCGGAGAAAATCCGTTCCAATCCTGCAAACTCCTGTATACCGATACCGCTATCGGCGCGATAAGTACGCTTACAAACAGTAATAAGGCAGGGAGCAGAAACAGGAAAATCGATATTCCTTTCCACAGTTCTTTTCTGTTTTTACTTTTTTTCAGAGTATTGTTCTCAGCCATTTTACCCTCCACGCCGAGTAATCGCCTATACGCGAGTTAATGTATTTTCATACTAACTTTCTACATAAGTTGACCCTTCTGCCTCCCCGAAGGGAGGGCATTGAAGGGTCTTAATTTCTTTACATTTTTATCAGCTAATTAAATTATCTGATATCGTTAGCAAGGCCTTCGATGAAGCCTGCACCGTCGATCTGGCAACCATATACCTGATCTACGTATGAAAGATATGTCTGAGCTTCGTCAGCAGGCATAGCTGTGTCACCGAAAAGAACGTATGTATCAGCGTTTGCACAGATATCTGCAACTGCCTGTGTTAAGCCGTTAACCTGGCTTGTATCGCCGTAAGGTGTCCAAGCAGGAAGTCCACAACCATCAAGGTAACCATAGTGGCAGATGAGCTTTCCAAGTTCCATTGCGTATGCAGCAGCAGCCTCAGCGTTAGGTGAAGATGCAGCTACAGCAAGTGTATCTGAAGGACCACCGATAAGCTGTCCAAGCTTAGCCTTTGAAGAATCGATTACAGGGAACTCAGAAACCTTAACCTTCTGGTAGAATTCCTCGTCAGCTGCGAAGTCTGCACAGTTCCATGTACCGTTCATGTAGAATGCATACTTACCAGCCATGAAGTTAGCCTTAACTTCGTCGTTTGTAAGACCGATACCAGCGGGATCGAAGTAACCGTTTGTAACGAGTTCCTGGAATGTATCAACTGCATTTCCAACGCCTTCGTTGTTCCATGTAGCTCTTCCAAGGAAGATGTCGTTGAGCTCATCAGCACCAACTGACTTCTCAATAACTGACTCAAGGTACTCTGTTACACACCATGTCTCTTTTCCAGCACAACCGAAAGGAATGATTCCCTTAGCCTTAAGTGCATCACAGCAAGCGATGAAATCTTCATATGTTCCGGGTACTTCATCGTATCCAACTTCCTTAAGAAGATCCATGTTAGCGAAGAGACCAACGATGTTCATTGTTGTAGGAACACCATAGTGCTTTCCGTCGTATGTTGTGTTACCAAGCATAACTTCAGGAAGCTCGTCTTTCCAGTTCTGGTACTCATCATCAAGGCAGTATACCTTGCCGGCCTTTACGAAGTCACCAAGGAATGCACATGACCATGTGAAGAAGATATCAGGAAGCTCGTCAGCTGAAACAGCTGCTTTGATCTTTGTCTTGTAAGACTCGTTCTCGAATGCTTCCCAGTTGAATGTGATATTGGGATATGCAGCCTGCATATCAGCAATAGCCTTCTCGTAAGAACCTCTGTTTGAATCACTTTCTGTAGCGATACACCACATATCAAGTGTGATAGCATCACCTGTTGCAGCATCTGCAGTCTCTGCAGGAGCAGCTTCAGCTGCTGTTGTCTCAGCGGGAGCGGGTTCTGCTGCTGCGGGAGCTTCTGTAGATCCACAACCAACAAGCGAAAGAACCATAACGCCTGCTAAAAGCACTGAAACTAATCGTTTCATCTTCATAATAAACTACCTCCTTAAAATTATAAGTCCTCTATCATTAAGCGCCTATTCGCTAATGACCTATTCCCCTTTCTGCACATGAACCAAACGCCAAGGATACTCAATTGTGAGTTCATCTCCCGTTCTTTGGTAGTACAGAATAGCATCCTGTAAAGGCTCTTCATACATGAGCTTTATGGAATGCTCATCTTCATTGACCGAATAATGACCTGAGAAAACATTGTCTTCTCCAAATACTCCTTCGGGAGTAAAAACGAAGACCCATCCATTATCCTGTACCCAGTTACCAACCACTTCATTATCATCCGATCCTTCACCGCTCAATGTATAAGTTGATGCCTCATACACTATCAATTCATCTTTATCAACGACATATCTCAGATCAAGATCTTCACCGGATGAGCTCTTGAGATGAATATATTCATCATCTTTCGTATAGGTGTATTTTTGTTCTTTGTAGACTGCCTTACCGTTGTCCGATAAAGCCAAGATCTCTTTTTCCGGTTCGTGGTTGTATGCCCATCTCTCTGTTACCGTTCCGCACCCTGCCAGGAAGGTCATCATCAAGATTATTGTCAGACAAGATAAGGATACTCTCACTCTTTTCATTATTTTCAATCCTTCTTTACTCATTTCAATTCAATTTCTATTAACAATTTACAATAATTATTTTTTTGATTGAATGCAGATATTTTACTTTTGATTAGCACATTTTTTACTTCCTGACCGAAGATAACCAAAAATCATCTCAGATTTTGTGCAAAATAACGAAGAGCCCTCCGCTTTCACGGAGAGCCCTTCGTTAAATTAACGTTATTTTATTTAACTTCCAACTCAAGCTTCTTGTCGGCAACTGTGAAGATATACTTGCCGGGAAGGAAGGTTCTTGTTCCGTCATCAAGAACGGTGGTCAGGCTGTAACCTGTGATATCCAGGCTGACCTTCTTGCTCTCACCCTTCTTAAGAGCGATTCTCTTAAAAGCACATAAGCTCTTGATCGGCTGGTTATCGGCATCAATACCTTTTTCTGCAGGACATTTGTCAACATAGGCAAGGATGACTTCCTCACCATCATATTCGCCGCTATTCTTAACATTCACTTCGAGAGTTACAACCAGCTTCTGAAGTGTCATGTAATCCGCAGTGTCCACAGCAGCAGATAACTAAGACCATATCCGAAGGGATATAAAGCTTCACCTTTGTAGTATCTGTAGGTCCTGTTCTTCATAGAATAATCTGTGAAATCAGGCTGCTCACCATCCTTGTAGAAAGTGATGGGAAGCTTGCCGGAAGGATTCACTTTACCGAAGAGCACTTCGGCAAGAGCCGTTCCGCCAAAAGCACCTGAATACCAGCAGTCTATGATGGCATCCACGTCGTCTTTTAAGAAAGAGAGATCGATCGCAGATCCCGCATTAAGGACAACAATTATCTTCTTACCATATTCTTTTGCAGTCTTAATAACATTACCTGCAAGTCGAAGCTGAGATTCGGGAAGTTTTAAAGACATCTTGTCACCGGAAGCAAACATGTTACCGGTGTCTCCCTCTTCTCCTTCGATCATGGCATCAAGGCCGAGACAAAGGATCACTATATCGGAATTCCTTGTAACAGCTATAGCCTCACCCATACGGTCATCTTTCTTAGCAAGATTGCTGAAAGAATCCTGATAGAGGTGAGCACCGTCCGAGCAAATCACTCTGCTCTTGGTAGCCTTCTTAATACCTTCAAGATTTCCCACAACTCCGATGGTCTTGTATTCACCTTCCTTGATAGGCAGCACACCGTTGTTCTCAAGAAGAACTATAGACTTTCTTGAAGCTTCAAGAGATACCGCATTATTCTCGGGTGTATCATTCTCAAGATAAGATATCCTGTCATATACGTCAGTCTTCTTAACGGCCTCTTCTTCGCTACGAGGCAGGATACCAAGCTTCATCCTGGTCTTCATAAGCCTTACGCAGGCTTCTCTCATCTGCTCTTCAGTAATAAGCTTATCCTTAAGAGCAGCAAGAATACACAGATATGTGTTACCGCAGTTCAGATCACAGCCGGCCTTAAGAGCCATAGCCGCAGACTCTGCGGGAGTATTAGTAATCTTATGATTCTCATGAAAATCTCTGATTGCCCAGCAGTCTGATACAAAATGACCCTGGAATCCCCATTTTTCACGAAGATTCTTCTTGATCAAAGTATCGGAGCCACAGCAAGGTTCATCGTTTGTACGGTTGTAAGCGCCCATAACCGCCTCAACCTTAGCTTCTTTAACAGCAGCCTCAAAAGCTGGAAGATAAGTCTCTTCCATATCCTTTGCAGATGCTTTGGCATTGAAGTGGTGTCTCTCACCTTCGGGGCCTGAATGCACAGCATAATGCTTTGCACAGGCCGCAACCTTCAGAGTGTCACAGTCAGGGTAGTTCTCAAGACCCTGAAGTCCCTTAATAAAAGCAACACCGAGTCTTGATGTAAGATAAGGATCTTCACCGTAAGTCTCATGGCCTCTTCCCCACCTCTGATCTCTGAATATGTTGATATTGGGAGACCACATTGTAAGTCCCTTGTAAATATCTCTGTCCCCTATATCCGACATCTCATTATATTTTGCACGAGCTTCCGTAGCGATTACCTGAGCAATCTCTGTGAGAAACTCATCATCAAACATAGCCGCAAGGGCGATTGCCTGTGGAAATACAGTGGCAACACCTGCTCTTGCCACTCCGTGT
>CACZBZ010000041.1 GCA_902779505.1 uncultured Lachnospiraceae bacterium | reverse complement strand
GATAAAAATATCGGCGACTATTACTACAAAGGCCTCATACAGAGATGCTCCCAATGTAAAATTACCTATTGTCATTAAGAGTCTCTGCAATCCCCCTGCATGAAGAACTGTTCCTATTGGTAACGACAGCACCAAAATGCCGTAAATCACTCCCACAATTATTTTTACGAATATATTGTTGAAGTTCTTTTTGCAACAGCCCATCCATTTATAGATAAGGCATAAGGCATGTATATGAAAAATAATATATAAAGGCGACAATAATAACGCTGTCATATCGGTTTCCTCGCTATATTAAATGAGGGACACCATCAGGCATCCCCCTTGTTAACAGATTAATTATCCAGTCCCTGAGATTTATCCTGCTTCTCAAGTACTTCCAGCTCTTTCATTTCTTCTTTGCTAAGCTGTTTTTCCTTTTTATGACGTCTCTTGAATCTAAGCTCTTCGGCTTTGTATTCATGTATTTCTTTTTCGTCGCCTTCCTCAACAACAACTCTTACAAGCTGTCTGAGAACGTTGACTCCCACTACTTCACCCTTTAATCCGTCCGATGTTGTAACATAATCTCCTACTCCGGGAAGCTTCCTGTTGAGTTCTTCATATGTGTCTTCCTCATATTTGAGACAACACATAAGTCTTCCGCAGACACCGGATATCTTTGTCGGATTAAGAGAAAGGTTCTGTTCCTTAGCCATCTTTATGGACACAGGTATAAAATCAGACTGGTGAGTGTGACAGCAAAGAGGTCTTCCGCAAATTCCAATTCCTCCTCTTATCTTGGTCTCATCTCTTACACCTATCTGTCTTAATTCAATTCTTGTCTTGAAGACACTTGCCAGATCTTTGACGAGTTCTCTGAAATCTATTCTTCCGTCAGCGGTAAAATAAAAGAGTACCTTATTGTTATCAAAGGTATATTCCGCATCGATAAGCTTCATTTCGAGATTGTGCTTTTTTATCTTCTCAAGACATATTGTGAAAGCTTCTTTTTCTTTCTCTTTATTCTTTTTTTCCTGT
Organism: uncultured Lachnospiraceae bacterium; assembly: GCA_902779505.1. Classification (GTDB taxonomy): domain Bacteria; phylum Bacillota; class Clostridia; order Lachnospirales; family Lachnospiraceae; genus Colinaster. The sequence goes on along the minus strand of CACZBZ010000041.1, from coordinate 8,115 downwards.
TCGTCATCCCTTTCGGATGCTATCCTCAGCACCGGCTTTAAGGGCTGCTGAATCTCTTTGTCATTAACCTCTCTGGGCTCACCCACCACCGTTCCGTATTCTACGCCTCTGGCGGTTTCGACTATTACGTGATCACCCTTTTTTATCTCAAAGTCTATTGGGTCAAAATAATATACCTTACCGGCAGTTCTGAATCTTACTCCGACTATTTTTTTCATTTTTACTCCTCATCTATAACCACAATTTATAAACCACAAATCTTTTGTCAGCTGTTCTCTTTTATTGTCATTAAGAGCAGTTCCATTGTAAGATCAAAGCTTACATTTGCTGACAGTCTGCTCTTAGCCGTATCAAGTGCCTTTAATACATCTTCGATTCCTTCGTAGGTCGTTCTTGATGCAGTCTTCTTAATATTCTGGAATTCATCTCTGAATACCAGGTGATTGGCATCGGCCGTCGCTTTGTATAATAATGCATCCCTGTACCATATTGCAAGGATATCAAGGAAATCATTGATCTCCAGCTTGTATCCGTTCATATCCTTTATAGTCTGAGCTATTTCGTTTGTGTCCATCTCATCGATATGACGGAGAAGCATTATGGCATCATCCTTGATCTTGTCAAATTCCTCAGAACTTGCAAGGATTCTGGCTTTTCCTATGTTACCTCTTGCGAAGGCCGCACAGATCTCAGCTCTGTAGTCGGGAACTTTTTCCTCTTCCATAAGGAATTTTTTAACAAGCTTATCGTCAACAGGTCTCATCTGCAGACTTACACATCTGCTCTGTATGGTAGGTAAAAGAGAATTGATATTATCCGTTAAAAGAATGATAACAACATATGCCGGAGGCTCTTCAAGAGTCTTAAGCAAAGCGTTCTGTGCGTTGTCATTCATTTTCTCCGACTCAGATATGATATATATCTTTCTCTTGCATGCATATGGCTTTATGGCCACAGTTGCGTTAACCTGCTCTCTTATGTCGTCAACAGAGATTGTATTGGGCTTCTCATGTGTAACATAGATTATATCCGGATTGTTTTTTGTTACAGCCTGTCTGCAGGAATGACACTCGTTGCAGGGTTCCACACCGCTCTCTTCACACTGTAAAGCCTGAGCGAATATGTTTGCAACAAATTCTTTTCCGCAGTATCTCTCTCCGCTGATAATATATGCATGGGATACCTTGTCTTCCCTGATGGCATTCTGCATATGTTCGACTATTAGATTCTGTCCAATTATGTCTGAAAAATTCGGCATCGTAATTCTCCTTTTACGATTAAGTGAATATATCCAAAAGCAATCCTCTTATTTCTCCTATCTTACTGAGGATAGCCATATTGTCTTGCTCATCTTTCATTAGTTCCTGCGCAAGTTCATCCAAGGTCGTATCTACCAGTCTTATTATTCCGTATACCCTGTGACGACCTCTTCTGTCCAAGAAATTCTCTCTGGAAAATTCATGGGATCTGCTTACGATCTCGTTCATGAACCCTTTTACCAAAGATCTGTATTTGCGCATATCTTTTATATCACGATGTTTTGCCAGTTTTTCGCCCTGCATCGTGATCTCTTCCATCATTGAAGTCAGTTTTGTTTGTAATTCCGACTCTTCAATCTGACTGGCCAATGTGAACTTGAATGTACCGTCCGCCTGCTGAGCTTCTTTTACCTGCTCCGGCTGCTGAATCGGTGTAGCCTGACTAATCTTGATATCCATTGATAAACTCCGTAATATCAGCTATACACAAATTAAGGTCATCATTGGAGAAACTTCTTGTTATTCCGGCCTCTTTGAGTTTTTCTTCACTGAAATCCGCCGCGTCCGCCAAATATCTTCTGCACATTTCTTCATACTTTGGCTTTGACTGACTTATCTCTCTGTTCAGTGCTCTCTGAAGTCTTACTCCGTCATCCAGTTCTATGTAGATAGGTACAACTTTGTCGGATCCGTAATAATCCCTTGTATCCACATAAGATTGCACTGTTCCGATCATAAGATAATCGTATTTGTCCAACTCGACCTGCTTATCATCAAGAGTAAAATAATGCCAAACTCCATGCACTGTATTATATGAACGCTTTTCTATTACTTTCCCGTCTGCCTCAAATTTATTCAAGGCTTCTTCGTCCACAAAATGATACTGGACCCCATCCCTCTCATTTTCTCTGATGGGTCTGGTGGTGTATGGTACGATCTTTTTAAGTTGCAGTTTTTCGTTTATTAACAGTTGTCTGTATATAGTGTCTTTACCTGATGCACTTTTTCCCATCAGGCAGAATATCTTACCCATATTCAACTCCGAATTAATAGTAGCAAATCACCGGATAGTTTTCTGCTACCGTATTATATATTACGCCCGCATGATCAAGCGGAAGATTAACACATCCGTGGGATCCGTTATTGGTGAAAATATCTCCTCCGAACTCTTCTCTCCAGGTTGCATCATGCATACCGTAGTTTTGATAGAAAGGCATCCAATAGTACACATGGTCTTCCCATGTGGGTCCTCTCAGTATAGTGTCTTCTTTTTTGAATTTGATACCGAATATACCCATGGGTGTTGCACAATCCGTAGCCATGTCACCGGTAACAACAGGCGCTTCAAGGGTTATCTCACCGTTAACCCAAAGGTAAAGATGCTGCGCGGTCATATTTACTTCCACATATGAGCCGCCTATATCATTCTGTCCTTTTATGTATCCTTTGCTGCTGTAGAGAGGCTCTCTCTCAGTATGGAGCCCCGATTCAATATCGGATATCAATTGATCTACTTCGCCGTCTACATCTATCTTCCAGCCATAATCATATCTTCTGATTGTTCTTACAGAACCGTCAGCACAGGTGAAATTGAAAAACCTGTTGTAAGTGTCATATGTTGAAGCCAGATATTCGACATAGTTCCTTACAAGCTGAGGATCTAACTCAACTTCCGTCTTGTTAGTTACAAGCCATCTTGCTATCTCCGCTCCTTTTACAGTCTCCGATCCATCGTTAAGATCGTATATGACTTCTGCTTTAAGATATTCATTGGCTTTATCAAGAGACTGTAACAGCTGCTCGTTATCTGCTTTGACTGCCGGTTCCTTGTAGCAACCTGTTTCGGCAAGATCAATTCTTAACTCTTTTGAATCTACAGTAATATCCTCAAATGCTTCTTCAAAAGCAGCAAGGGTATTTTTCATATCCAATATAGTTCCTTCTTTCTCGGGAACTATGGTTACCGTATTGCTTGTCTGATCATAATTGCCGATATATGCACTCTCCGGAGCAATTGCGCCGTGGTTCTTAAATATGGCCTGTTTGCTTAAAAATGACATCAGTTTTGATACGTCATAATCGACCATGGCTGATGCCGGTCTGTTGTTGGACTTAAATATATATACGGGCCACTTGATTGCTCCGATATAATTGGCATCAACACTCAGCATTTCTTCATCCAGCTTGTAACTCATTCCTACGTCATTGGAATTGAAGGCAAGAGATCTATCGTCTTTTCCCACGAGAGTGATGTCTATATCCATGGGGGTTTTGCTTATTTCTTCTTTTAAGGATTTTTTGTTTCTCAGACTGTAATTTTTTCCGCCAATATTGGTGTGAAAATAAAAATGTGTACCGAAAAAAATAATTCCCAACAGATATATTATTAATAGCGCGCCAAAAACGGCTGCAATTATCTTCCAACCGCTTTTAGATGACTTCTCTTTTAGTGAAGTCCTGTTTATATCAGACATTTTTTCATTACTCCTTTATGCACACGCTAAGTTTGGCGTATACGTATTTATTGTAACATTTTTTTCAGTCAGACTCCACTAAATCGTAAATCATATATATGAGTTCTTCCACATTTATGGGCTTTGAAATATGTCCGTTCATACCGTGGGTTACGGCATTGCGCTTATCTTCCTCAAAAGCATCTGCAGTCATGGCTATTATAGGCAATGTTGAAAGCCTTCTTTCCTTCATCGCTCTTATCTTGTCTGCAGTTTCGTAACCGTTTATTCCCGGCATCTGGATATCCATGCATATCAGATCAAATTCCTTGCTCTCCGTATCATCAATATCTTCCAGAAGTTTATCACCGCTCTCGTAGAGAATACAGTTCATTCCGTTCTCTTCAATTATGAGCTGAGCGATACGCCTGTTAATCTCGTTGTCATCCACTACTGCGATATTTTTCCCTTTCAGACGTTCTTTCAGTTCTGCAAAAGGTATCTTTGCCTCTTTGCTGTTCTCTTCATTCGCTTCGGCATCGGCAATTTCAAAAGGAATTGTTATCAGATATTCCGTGCCTTTTTCAAGCTCACTTTCAACCTTTATGCTTCCTCCCATCATCTCAACAAGATTCTTGGTAATAGCCATACCAAGTCCCGTGCCCTGAGTCCTGTCGACTTTCTGCTTTTTTTCTCTCTCAAAAGGCTCAAAAATATGCTTTAAAAACTCTTTGGACATTCCGATTCCGGTGTCTTTGATGCTTATTATGTAGGTATTGTAATTTTCTTTTTCAGAGGGACCCTGAGTTGCTTTTACCGTAATCTTTCCACCGTCGGGAGTGAATTTTACGGAATTACCCACACAATTGATCAGAATCTGATTAAGTCTGAGTCTGTCGCATTGGATATTTCTTACAACTACACCGGAATAATCCTCCTCATAGCTAAGATTGTGTGCTTCCACATCACCCTGGACCATTTTACCCACATCAGACAGCATCTGAACAATGTCCGACGTTTCTTTCTCAATCATAAGACGGCCGCTCTCGATTCTGCTCATATCAAGCACGTCGTTGATAAGTCTGAGCAGATGATTGCTGGATGTCTTGATGGTCTCCAGACATTCTTTCACTTTAGCCGGATCATCCGCATGTTCCAAAGCAACATTGGTAAATCCCACTATGGCATTCATTGGAGTTCTGATGTCGTGCGACATATTAGACAAAAATGTGGTCTTGGCCATACTGGCTTCCCTGGCCATCAACAGGGCTTCTTTAAGATGAATCTGAGATTTTTCCAACTCCTCTATAGCCTGCATTCTCTGCATAATAAGAGCTTCTTTATACTTTTCATCATCTATATCAATGATAATTCCCTGATAACTCTTCAGGTTGCCTTCTTCGTCGTATTTTAATTCTCCGGTAGCTCTGTACCATCTAATATCACCGTTTTTGCCTACCAGTCGGAATTCTGTATCATATGGTTCACCCTGAAAACCGTTCCAAAACGCCTCAAGTGCCATGGCTTTATCTTCGCTGTACAGTGAATTTGACCAAAGCTCATCAATTTTTCCCTGATATTCACCCTCAGCATATCCGAGCATATGTAAAAATTCATCACTCCAGGCTGCTTCTTCGAATCCGCCTTCCTTATTAACACCTACAGACCAATAGGCGGATTTCATCAGTTCATGAACCGTACGGGTTGCTTCTGCCTCTTTCTTCTGAGATTCTTCCAGCATTTCCCTGTTCTTTGTAAGTTCTTCTGTTGCTTTTATCAATTTTGCATAATCCGGTGTCTCATAAACATACAGAAGTACAATTACGCCAAGTGATGACGTAAAATAAGTCAGCAGTATATCTTTAAAACAAAATACCTGTACAAATATTCCTGTGAATGATAATACAAAAAACAAAACAGTAGATATCAGCTGCTTGCTGCTTATCTTTTTTCTCAATCCTATGACTCTTAATACAGCAAAAGACAGAAAATAGAAATTAACAGTCATCGGTTCGAAATAAAGAGGACCTCTTGTATATTCACTGTTTTCAAAGTAAAAGATCATTTTTATATATGGATTGATGAAGCAGAAAATAACCTGTAATAAAAATATAACGCGATTAATATTATCAACAAAAGAACCTCTCTTTCTGGTTGACATTATTCGCACATATTCATATACAGAGAATGCACACACTGAAGTAGACACAAAATATAATGAGTTCAGCGCATAATTACATGATGTGGATACAGATTGAGGATATGAAATATAGATTGCCGTAACAATATCCAATGCATTGGCAATAATCGTAGATAAAAGCACAGATTTAAAGACCCTGCTGGTTACAGTAGGTTCATCAAACTGAACATGAAAATACACATAGAGCAGCACAATAAATATGAGAGATGCCACTTCAAAATCTATATTGTATTGCATTGAATAACCCTTCCCACAAGATACACAATATAGATATATTCTATCACACTATTTCTCTAATTATCTCTTTTTCATAGATTTTATATTCAGATATCTTTTTTGATTTAATTATGTTTTTTACAAGCCTTGGGTCTATTTCTCCCTTTTCGATTAATGCGGGGCCCATGTAAGACCATATCTCTTTCATTTTTTGCAAAACGGGAGTTTCTCCGGAAAAATCGGAAGTATAAGCTTCTCTGATTATAGTCAGAAATTCTTTCAATTCCTCAGCAGAATATCCGTTTCCGCCTTTTATCTCTCTGAATACAGCAGGATCTTTGAGCATTCCTCTTCCTATCATTACAGCAATTGTATTCGGATAGTTCTCGGTAACAAAAGACTCGTAAGCCTCTTTCGTATCAATATCTCCGTTATAAACAAGAAGATTCTTTGAATTATTGCAAGCCTCTCTGTAGACATCCATATGAGGTAATCCTTTATACTTTTCATCTCCTATCCTGGGATGCACTATTAATTCCTCAAGACTGTATTTGTTATATATAGCTAATATTGCCTGAAATTCGTTCTTGTTATGTAACCCTATTCTTGTTTTTACCGATATTTTGTATCTGCTTCTGCTCATAATTTCATCCAGAAATCTCTCCAAAAGATCGGTATCAGCAAGGGTTCCGGCTCCTCTGCCTTTTGAAACAACGGTTCCCGAAGGACATCCAAAGTTAATATTGAATTCCTCATATCCGTATTCACTGTTAAGTCTGTCCGTCAGCTCGGTAAATCCTTTTGAATCCGTTGTCAAAATCTGAGGAATTGCCTTTGTATCCCTGTTGTTCTCAGGACATAACTGTTTTATCTCTTTCTCGGTTATAATCCTTTTTTCGTAGGGACTTATGAATGGCATAAAATACTTATCCGGTCCACCAAACACTTTAAACAGTGCATTTCTGTATATATATCCAGTTATACCCTCAAGGGGAGCCTGATAAAGTTTCATGCTGTCTCCTTAGTTTGATCAATAAATACGCAGTTAACAAAAAAAGAATCCTGATAAATCAGAATTCTTTCGTAGTGCCCAGAGCCGGAATCGAACCAGCGACACGAGGATTTTCAGTCCTCTGCTCTACCAACTGAGCTATCTGGGCGAATAACGAGGTAAAGGGAAAACTGAGACATAAGACTGCGCTCGTTGACCATTTATGGTCATAAGAGCAAAGTCTTGTGGATCGGTTTGTCGCTTTAGCGACAAACGGTCATCGGACAAATCTCCGATTTGGCCGATGGGCTTTTTCCATCTCTTTAACTTCTACCTCTACAAAGTAGCGGGAATAGGATTTGAACCTATGACCTTCGGGTTATGAGCCCGACGAGCTTCCAGACTGCTCCATCCCGCGTCAGTAATTAGAATGGGCGGAGGTGGATTCGAACCACCGAAGCAATTGCAGCAGATTTACAGTCTGTCCCCTTTGGCCACTCGGGAATCCGCCCATTCGCACTAAAAAAGTGCTAAGCCGATGATCGGACTCGAACCGATAACCTGCTGATTACAAATCAGCTGCTCTGCCAATTGAGCCACATCGGCATAATTTTAATAATTATGCTATTCAATTATTAAAGAAAAGTGGGACCAATAGGGCTCGAACCTATGACCCTCTGCTTGTAAGGCAGATGCTCTCCCAGCTGAGCTATGATCCCATATTCTCTTAAAAGAACAATTCCATCTATATTCAATAGATGAAACGACCCAGACGGGACTCGAACCCGTGACCTCCGCCGTGACAGGGCGGCGCTCTAACCAACTGAGCCACTGGGCCACATAGACAATCATAACCTTGACCATCGAATATCGAACAATCAAATCACATAGATTAAAGTAAGTTAAGCCCTCGACCTATTAGTAACCATCAGCTGAACATGTTACCATGCTTACACCTTGGCCCTATCTACCTTATCGTCTTTAAGGGGTCTTACG
>CACZBZ010000040.1:21838-31112 GCA_902779505.1 uncultured Lachnospiraceae bacterium | reverse complement strand
CCGTATTTTTTGCACCAGCCGATAGTATCATCTATAAAGGCATAATTCTCCTCTATAGGGCTGCCATCTTCAGTCTCCAATACTTCATAATCTATAGGAAATCTAACATGATCGAATCGCATGTCCGCTATATTCTTAATGTCTTCTTCAACAATAAAGGAGGCATAATGTTCCCGTGTATATTCGCTACACTGTGACAAAAAGCCTCCCAGATTGATTCCCTTTTTTAATTCAAGCATGCTTATCCTCCGTCTTACTAATCGAGTGACACTACACTACCATTATAATGCATAATGGCTCATTATTACCACTCAATTAACGAAGAACTAATATTCAACCGAAGATATTATTCCTCCTCCTATGATTCGGTCTTCTTCATCGTAAAAAACAGCTGCCTGGCCGGGAGCCGGCGCCTTCACTTCTTCATCAAAGCTGATGCGAACACTGTCCTCGTCAATCATCTCAACCAGAGCACTCTGGCCCTGATGCTGATATCTTATCTTGACGGAACAATGGATTGGTCTGTCTATTGAGGCTACACTCATAAGGTTCACATCTTTGCATATGATGACCTTGCTGTAGATATCCTCCTCTTTAGCTATCACGACTTCGTTCCTGTCCGCTCTTATCTCTTTGACATATGCGGGATATCCCAGTGCCAGACCAAGACCTTTTCTCTGACCCACGGTGTAGTGAATAATACCCTGATGTATTCCCAGTACTATCCCGTTTTCATCAACAAAATTGCCCGGTCCTTGAATCTCTGACCGGGCTGTTTCCTCTATGTAATCTGTGTAATCCATACCCCTGCTCACAAAGCATATTTCCTGAGAATCCGCCTTGCTCGCAACGGGAAGTCCCGCCTTAGCGGCAATAACCCGAACCTGATCTTTTGTTAGGCCGCCGAGAGGCATCAACGTTGATGCCACCTGAGCCTGCTTGAGGGCATATAACATATAGGTTTGATCTTTTTTGGTATGGATTGCTTTCTTGAAGGTATATCTTCCTTCATCTGTCTTAACCACATTTGCATAATGACCGGTCGCTATATAATCCGCTCCCATTACCCGGGCCGCTTCAATCATCTTATCCCATTTCACATACCTGTTACATCTGGTACATGGATTGGGAGTCCGCCCCTTAATATAGTCATCAACAAAAGGTTCAGTTACATATTTTTCAAATTCTGCCAGGCAATTAACCACATAGTAGGGAATATCAAGTTCCCAAGCTACTTTTCTTGCGTCTTCTATCTCGCAGCATCTGCTTTCTTTGCCTGCTGACGAGAGCCATGTACGCAAGGTCACGCCTGTCACGTCATGTCCGGCAATTTTCAACAGGTAGGCTGCTACCGCGCTGTCCACTCCGCCTGACATTCCAACTATAATCTTTGACATATTCGCTCCGTTTCGCTATTGTTATGTCAACTTAGTCGGTAAAAAGTGCTGTTGAATAGTAGCGATCGCCGCTGTCGGGGAGCAGTGCCACTATTGTTTTACCCTTATTCTCGGGACGCTTTGCAAGTGTGATTGCACCGAAAAGTGCTGCTCCTGAAGAGATACCTACAGATATTCCTTCCTTCTTTGCAAGAAGCTTGGCTGTTGCAAACGCATCCTCGTTAGGTGCCTTGAAGACTTCATCATATACCTTTGTATTAAGTACATCCGGTACAAATCCTGCGCCGATTCCCTGAATCTTGTGAGCACCTGCTCTTCCTTCGGAAAGCACTGGAGAATCTTCGGGCTCAAGAGCCACAACCTTTACAGCAGGATTCTTCTCCTTGAGGTATTCGCCGGTTCCTGTTACAGTACCGCCTGTACCTACACCTGCGATAAATATATCTACCTGTCCGTCTGTATCATTCCAGATCTCGGGACCTGTTGTAGCCTTGTGGATTGCAGGATTGGCAGGGTTAACGAACTGTCCGGGGATAAATGCATTCGGAATCTCTTTTGAAAGTTCATCTGCCTTTGCAATAGCACCCTTCATACCCTTTGCGCCTTCTGTAAGAACAATCTCAGCACCGTATGCCTTAAGAATATTTCTTCTTTCAACACTCATGGTCTCAGGCATTGTAAGGATGATACGGTATCCCTTAGCTGCAGCGATAGCCGCAAGTCCGATTCCCGTATTACCTGAAGTAGGCTCAATAATAACGGAACCTTCTTTCAGCAGACCTTTTTTCTCTGCGTCTTCAATCATTGCCTTAGCAATACGATCCTTGACACTTCCTGCGGGATTAAAATACTCAAGTTTTACAAGAACTCTTGCTTCAAGACCCAGTTCCTTCTCGATATTTGTAACTTCCACCAGGGGAGTGTTACCTATAAGATCTATAGCTCCCTTATAAATATTAGCCATAACTTTTACCTTCTTTCTTTTTATATAGCGGCAAATCCATTCTCAAGATCTGCAATGATATCATCGATATGTTCTGTTCCGATAGAAAGTCTGATTGTGTTCTGATTAATTCCCTGCTCTGTCAATTCCTGCTCTGAAAGCTGTGAATGTGTTGTTGAAGCAGGATGAATAACCAAGCTCTTCACATCCGCAACATTTGCAAGAAGTGAGAATATCTTAAGATTGTCTATAAACTTCCAAGCTTCGTCTTTTCCACCCTTGATATCAAAAGTAAAGATAGAACCGCCACCGTTAGGGAAGTATCTCTTATATACCTCATGATCAGGATGATCTGCAAGTGAAGGATGGTTAACCTTCTCAACCTTAGGATGCTTTGATAAGAACTCAACTACTTTCTTGGTATTCTCTACATGTCTGTCAAGACGAAGAGATAATGTCTCAACACCCTGTAAGAGTAAGAATGCGTTGAAAGGTGAGATACTTGCACCTGTGTCTCTAAGGATTATAGCACGAATATATGTTACAAATGCAGCAGGTCCTACCGCGTCATAGAATGACAGACCATGGTAGCTGGGATTGGGCTCTGTAATATTGGGATACTTGCCACTTGCCTTGTAATCAAACTTACCTGATTCAACTATAACACCACCAAGTGTTGTTCCGTGTCCACCTATGAACTTTGTTGCTGAATGAACTACGATATCTGCGCCGTGCTCAAAAGGACGGATAAGGTAAGGTGTTCCGAATGTATTGTCCACAACTACCGGTATTCCGTGTGCATGTGCTATCTTAGAGATTGCATCTATATCAGGAATATCACTGTTGGGATTGCCAAGAGTCTCAAGATAGATGGCTCTTGTGTTATCCTTGATTGCTCCTTCAACTTCCGCAAGATTGTGAGCATCTACAAAAGTTGTGCTTACACCGTACTGAGGAAGTGTGTGTGACAGAAGATTGTAACTTCCTCCGTAGATTGTCTTCTGTGCTACTATGTGTCCGCCGTTAGCTGCGAGTGCTTCAATCGTATATGTGATTGCTGCTGCTCCTGATGCAACTACCAGCGCTGCGCTTCCACCTTCGAGTGCTGCAAGTCTCTGCTCCAGCACTCCCTGAGTTGAATTGGTGAGTCTTCCGTATACGTTACCTGCATCTGTAAGATTGAATCTTGCTGCTGCATGTTCGCTGTTATGGAAGACATAGGAGGTAGTCTGGTAAATAGGTACCGCTCTTGAATCTGTTGCAGGATCGGCCTGCTCCTGTCCTACGTGTAACTGTAATGTCTCAAATCTGTATTCACTCATGATAATAATCTCCTTTTCTATATTGAAATGTGCCATCGGGTTATCTGATGGTCTTATCATAACTTGCGAATACGGTTTTGAAAATTACATGGATTTTATCGCTGGTGATAAGCATTGCTTATCGGTAAATACACTTCTTATAGATTTTATTTATAACAAAGCCTCTTTCATACTCTTCACGTATTTGCCCACATATTCCGGAGCATCTTTTCCGTGCTCGGCAATAATCCTTACGATAGCCGAGCCCACAATGGCCCCGTCCGATATGGCGGCCATCTCCGCAGCCTGTTGTGGAGTGGATATTCCGAATCCCACGGCACATGGCACCTGTGTATTTTTACGGACTCTGTCCACCAGGTTCTTAAGGTTATTGTTGAATGTCGTTCTTTCACCTGTGACACCCAGGCTTGACACGATATATATGAAGCCCTTGGCGTCTTTGGATATCATATCTATTCTGTCTTCTGAAGTGGGAGCTATCATTGATACGAATTCCACGTCATATCCCAACGCCACATCTTCGAATTCCGCTTTCTCTTCAAATGGAACATCCGGAAGTATTATTCCGCTGATACCGCTTTCTCTGCAGTTCTTAAAAAAGCTCTCCGGTCCGTAGGAATACACCACATTAGCGTATGTCATAAAGAGCAGAGGAATCGTTACATCTCCTCTTATCTCTTTTACCATGGCGAATACGTCATCCGTTGTTATCTTATTCTTAAGCGCACGGTTGTTGGCCTCCATAATTACCGGTCCCTCTGCTGTGGGATCCGAAAAAGGGATTCCCAGCTCGATGAGGTCAGCTCCGTTAGCTGCCATCTCTTTTATGATCTTCTTTGTGGTATCCAGGTCGGGATCTCCACATGTAATAAATGGTATAAAAGCTTTATTCTTAAAAGCCTCACTTATCTTACTCATGAATATCCTCCCCTCTGTATCTTGCCATTGCAGCACAGTCTTTATCGCCTCGTCCTGAGACTGTGATGATGATTATCTGATCCTTGCTCATAGTCGGAGCTATCTTTCTTGCATAGGCGATGGCGTGACTTGACTCGATAGCTGCTATTATTCCTTCGGTTCTTGCTATATATTCAAAAGCATCCACCGCTTCATCATCCGTTACCGGTACGTACTGAGCCCTTCCGATATCATGGAGATAAGCATGTTCGGGGCCTACACCCGGGTAATCAAGTCCGGCCGATATAGAATATACCGGTGCGATCTGTCCGTATTTATCCTGACAGAAATAAGACTTCATGCCATGGAATATACCTATTGAACCTGTGTTGACGGTTGCGGCCGTCTCAAAAGTATCTATGCCTCTGCCTGCTGCCTCACATCCTATGAGCCTTACACCTTCATCTCCGATGAAATGATAGAAGGAACCCATGGCATTGCTTCCGCCACCGACACATGCTATAACCGCATCGGGAAGTCTTCCTTCTTTTTCAAGGATCTGTGCTCTTGCTTCTTTTGATATAACAGCCTGAAAATCTCTTACGATTGTGGGAAAAGGATGTGGTCCCATAACCGAACCCAGACAATAATGTGTATCATCTATTCTCTTGGTCCACTCTCTCATACATTCCGATACCGCATCTTTAAGGGTAGCCGTACCGCTTGTTACCGGGATAACGGTCGCCCCCATAAGTCTCATACGATAGACATTAAGGGCCTGTCTTTTTGTATCCTCTTCTCCCATGAAGACAACACATTCCATACCAAGCAGGGCTGCTGCCGTAGCTGTTGCAACACCGTGCTGGCCTGCTCCCGTCTCGGCTATAAGCCTCGTCTTGCCCATCTTCTTGGCAAGAAGAGCCTGTCCCAGAACATTGTTTATCTTATGAGATCCCGTATGATTAAGATCTTCCCTCTTAAGATATATCTTGGCACCGCCAAGGTCCTTGGTCATCTTCTCGGCATAATACAGAAGGCTTGGACGTCCCGCATACTCATCCAGCAAGGTCTTCAGTTCCCTGTTGAATTCCGGGTCATCTTTGTAGCGATTGTATGCCTCTTCCAATTCATTAACCGCATTCATGAGTGTCTCGGGGATATACTGTCCACCGTGCACTCCGAATCTTCCTTTGGATTTCATTGCTTTTTTATTCTCCCTTACCGCAGCAACAAATTCTCTCATCTTGTTGCTGTCCTTTAATTTATCAGTCTCAATGCCGGAACTTACATCCACGGCGTAAGCCCCCGTTATCTCTATAGCCTTTGATACATTCTCGGGATCAAGGCCGCCTGCCAGAAAGAAGGGCCTGTCAACTTTGGACAACACACTCCAATCCTCCAGGGTCTTGCCGTCGCCCTTACCGGCGTCAAACATTATCATGTCCGCCTTTGAATCAAGAGCCTTCTTTATGGACTCTTCCGAATCGGCTTTGAAGACTTTGATAGTGGGAATGCCGTCCTTTTTCAATTCCTCAATATAAGCCTCATCTTCTTTACCGTGAAGCTGGGCAACATCTATTATTCCTTCATGGAAAAGATCACTGATCAGGTCTTTATCTTCATCCACGAAGACCCCCACCGTCTTTATATCAGGATTGATCAAAGCCTTAAGGGCCTTCGCTTTTTCCTTGGTCAGATTCCTGTGACTCTTCTTGAAAAAGACAAATCCCACATATTCCGGATTAAGTTCATTGATAACCTTTACGTCAGCTTCTCTTGTAATTCCACAGAGCTTTATCTTAGTCATCTGCCTTCTCCTCTAAGTTCTCTAAGTTTCGCCGTCTTATCATCCGCTCTCATCAGAGTCTCTCCAACAAGTACCGCATTCACTCCAGCTTCTCTGAGGGCTTCAATGTCTTCGGCAGTTCTTATTCCGCTTTCCGATACATAGATCACATCTTCGGGAATCATATTTCTTAACTTCCTGCTGTTGCCTGTATCCACGGAAAAATCTTTGAGATTCCTGTTATTAACGCCGATCAGTCTTGCCCTGCATCTTACGGCTGTCTCCACTTCATCGCTGTTATGAGCTTCAACCAGTGCACTCATTCCCAGTTCATCGCATATGGCCAGATATCGTCTTATCTGCTCCTCTGAAAGGATTGAACAGATAAGGAGTACGGCTGAAGCACCAAGTAGCTTCGCCTCATATATCATGTACTCATCCACCGTAAAATCTTTCCTAATACAGGGAGTGGATACCGCTTCCGTTATCTCTTTAAGATAAGCATCAGAGCCGAGGAACCATTTAGGTTCCGTCAGAACCGATATGCAATCGGCACCGGCAGCTTCATATTCTTTTGCAATCTTAAGATAATCAAAATCTTTGGCAATCAAGCCTTTGGAGGGTGAGGCTTTTTTGCATTCGCATATAAAAGCGATATCATCTTTTCTTAATGCTTTCTCGAATTCGAAGTTACCTTTCTTAGAGGCATATGCCTTCTCTCTTACTTCTTCAAGAGGATGTATCTTCTTGGCTTCTTCCACTCTTATCTTTGCCGCTTCCGCAAGCTGATCAAGAATCGTCATGTTTCCTGCTCCTTATTCGTTGCTGACAGCGATGAACTTATTAAGAGTCTCCATCGCTTTTCCCGAATCAATAATCTCTGCGGCAAGCTTAATTCCGTTCGCAATACTGTCTGCCTTGCCGCCTATGTATAATGAAGCTCCGGCATTGAGAAGAACCGCATCTCTCTTAGGTCCCTTCTCTCCCTGAAGGAGTCTCTTTGTTATATCTGCATTTTCCTGGGGTGTGCCACCCTTCAGATCATCCTTTGTACATCTGCTCAATCCAAAATCTTCAGGCTGGATTGTGTAAGTCTTATACCATCCGTCATTAATCTCGCATATTTTTGTGGGAGCACTCATGGATATCTCATCCAGTTTGTCCATACCATATACTACCATTCCTCTTTTAACACCGAGGCTGATAAGTACCTGGGCAAGGGGCTCTACGAGATATTCATCGTATACACCAAGCAGCTGCATGGTAGGTGTTGCAGGATTGGTAAGGGGTCCAAGAATGTTAAATACGGTTCTGAAACCCAGTTCCTTTCTGATAGGTCCCACATATTTCATTGATGTATGATATTTCTGTGCAAAGAAGAAGCACATTCCCACTTTTTCCAGAAGTTCCTTGCACTTCTCAGGCTCCTGAGCAATATTCACTCCCAATGCTTCCAGACAGTCTGCCGTACCGCAGAGAGAAGATGCTGCTCTGTTACCGTGCTTGGCAACCTTCATTCCGCCTGCTGCCGCTACAAGTGCCGATGTGGTTGATATATTAAAGCTATGAGCATTGTCACCGCCTGTTCCGACGATCTCAAATACATCCATGCCTGTCTCTACCTTGGTCGCATGAGCTCTCATTGCCGCAGCGCATCCTGCTATCTCTTCTGTTGTCTCAGCTTTCGCACTCTTGGTTGAAAGAGCCGCAAGAAAAGCAGCGTTCTGAGTAGCCGATGTCTCTCCGTCCATGATCTCATTCATAACGGCGTAAGCCTCATCATAAGTAAGATCCCCTTTGTTCACGATTTTTACGATTGCTTCTTTGATCATAGTAATCCTCCTTCTTCATCAGGGATTTTTGAATAAAAAAAATCCCCGACAGAAACAATTAATGGTTTCTATCAAGGACGAAATATCTTCCGCGGTGCCACCTTGAATTCATGGATGATCCATGCGCTTAACAGGATACCAACATATCCCCGGCAACTGACGTATGCCCACACGTTGTAGAATACTCTGCATTAATGCATTTCCTTACACCCTCAGGAGTCCATTCCCCGGTTGCTATCCTGCCGCATCCCAGCATCGCGGCTCTCTCTTAGGCATCACAAAAGGGTACTCCTCTCCTTCATCGGTTTATTGCTTTATTGTGTTGAAGTAAATATATCACTTTGTCTTTGATGTGTCAACAAAAATATCAGTTAATCGGCTTGTCATTTTTTGAATTACGTCCAACCAGCAGATAACTTACAAGGAACATGATTACAACAAATACTACGAAGTACCATCCGAGTTCTTCTTCGTTCATTGATGCAATATAGTCATATGCTCCGTGTATTATTGCGGGCACAACAACCGCCATAATCCTACAGAATTTTGATGCAGCCGGCTTATTTCTGTAGGCTGCTCTTTTTGCAATTCCATAGAAAATACCCATGAACACACCAAAGCAGGCATGGCCCGGAACGGCTGTTAACGCTCTCACGATCGCAGTTGCGAATCCATAAGACAGAACATAGCTGATATTTTCCCAGAGTGCAAAGCCCAGAGATACAAACACTGCATATACAACGCCGTCATACTGGCAGTTGAACTCCGAATTCTTCCATGTCTCTTTCTTCATGAAGATATATTTGGAAGATTCTTCCGCAAAAGCGACTATTCCAAAATAAAGGATGATATTGTAGAGTACAGATTCCTGCGGCACTGTCAGGTCTAAGAGTACAAATAAGACCTTTTCCTCCACAAGTGCAAGGAGTGAAGAAAATATACCGACCTTAACAAGATTCCATAAAAGATAATTGGATTCTTTCTCCAGCTTATCTGACTTATAGACTTTTAACATCAGAAATAAAGCCGGAACTATTGCAGCGATAATCAATACTGCATTAAATGATAAAAAAGGTGCCATTACATAATAAAACATA
>CACZBZ010000040.1:0-21818 GCA_902779505.1 uncultured Lachnospiraceae bacterium | reverse complement strand
GCGGGGTTAAATTGCCTGATTTAATTACTGTATACTAAGGTTCTTGCTTGAGTCTATAGTAAGAGTATGAGTATTTCCTTGAGGATCATCTACCCGTGCCGTAATGGAATCCGTGCCAATCGTAACGGAATTTCCGGTACTTGATGTGCTGACAGTATAATCGGTTTGACTACTATTCGCAAATACTCTAAAACCGGTTATTGCGTTCGCGGCACTTGTAAAGGTAACAATCGAATCTCCTGAAGGAGTATCAATAGTGTATTCACCCTGTCCCACATTTATCATCTGAATTAAATCAGCTGTACTGTCGGCAACACCATCATAAGTTCTTACATTATTGCTAGTAATGCCGCGAATTCGGTTGTTTCCCGCCTGTATATTCACCTGGTGAGTTGAACTCTTTACTGCGCTTATCGCAGTTGCCAGACTAAGGTTTGCCTCATCATATGTTAAATTCTCATCACTTCCTGCTATATCAATATTGCCGTTTGCGATACTGTAAGTCGTTCCGTTAATTGTTACCGGAAGCACTATTGAACCATTTCCAGCATAAGCGTTCAGTGTCCATTTTCCATTTGATATATATCCAACAGTAGTACCGTACCAATCAACAGCCTAATACCACAGAAGGAGATGGTGTATCATCCGATGAATCCTGGCTATCGTCGTCATCCTGATCTGATGAATCTCCATACATCAGATAATATCTTAAAAGTGCAAGAGGATCATTACCCACTGCAGCAACCGCATTAGGGTTGTTTCTCGCAAATTCAGCCGGATCGAATATTCTGCCGTCCTTAAGTATATAACATCCTGTAGCCGGATCTATTCCCACTACCCATTCTGCCAGAAAACTGTCCAGAGCCGGAGCTGCAGCCGCAACTCTTAACTTTGGGGTAGGAATCGGTGTCGGCGTGGCTTTCGGTGTCGGAGTTGGAGTCGGCGTAGGTGTCGGTGTAGGTGTCGGCTTTTCTTCAGCTTCTTCCATTTTTTCCAGCAATTCTATTAATCTGTCCAATCCGCCTTCCGGAAGTGTATTGTAAGCAAGCAAGAGACGCTCCGTCTCGTTCAGATCATCCATATCAAGATCCATGGAATCCAACATGTCGCTTGTTACAAATTCGGAGAATTCCTCATTACCACGGATGAGTGCACTCTGTCCTTCGCCAAAGTCCTGTTCTATGCCGTTGTATTTTCCATCCTTGGTCTTCAGCCTTACCTTAACATTTCCTTCTGTCACTTCGGTAAGTGTATAAATCATACCGTCTTTAGCGGCATACACCGTTACACGGAAGGTTGTACCTCTTACGGACATTGTGGAATTGGGCGTATCAACTTCATATGACTCGCCTTCAGCCAACTTGCTCTGTAATTCATTAAGTTCGGAACCTGCATCCAGATATATCTTTATCTTTGAATCTTCCGATGCATCGCTTGCTTCAAGCTTAAAGTGTGTATTGGCATCAGCATAGACATATTTATCATTGTCCATGCACATAGTGAGTTCCGAAGCATCTGTTACGGTTACATCATCGCCGCTGTAGAGATGTTCTCCTACGTATGCCTCACCGTTATTCTTTTCACCGATTATATTAACAATACCGCTTATCTGTTCAACGGATATGGAACGATAGCCTTCTCCCTGAAGAAGCACTGCTGCAGTTATTCCCACTGCCAATGCTGTACCCCCACCTATGGCTATAGCCTTAACTTTGGGCACTTTAAACAGATTATTTAATAAATCTGCTATATTCATAATTCAATCCCCTTCTACAAGAACACTTAACTCTATTTTTTATTATAGAGAAAAGCGACATGATTTCAAGTTTAAAAGCCAATAAAAAGTATCAATTGTCAAACTTCCATCGGCATACAGCCACACCTATGATGATCACATAGCCTGCTATGGAAAGCAGTGTGGGAATCTCTCCAAGGAAGCTTATCCCAAGGATCGCAGCAAATATGACCTGAGTATAATCAAATACCGATATCTCCTTTGCCGGAGCAAATCTATAGGCTGTAGTAATGGAAAACTGGCCTAATGTTGCTGCTGCCCCCGCTGCCATAAGGCACAATAACTGCCTTGGCTCCAGGGGAGCAAAATTAACTATGATAAAGGGCAGGGTAACCAGACAGGAAAAGGCCGAAAAACAAAGGACTATTATGGGAGTTCTCTCCCCTTTTTTAGTAGCCTTTCTTACAAATACATATGCCGTTCCCGCTCCGAATCCTCCGTACAGACCTATAAGTGCAGGTATCGTCTGTAGATTGCTGCCTGTTGGTCTGACGATCAGCATGGCTCCCGCAAAAGCTATAAGGACTGCTATGATGTCACGTCTTTTTGGTTTTTCCTTCAAGATTGGAATTGACAATAATATGGCAAAAAAAGGTGACAGCTTGTTAAGCATGTTGGCGTCGGCAATATTCAGCCTGTCAATAGCGTAAAAATTGGCTATGAGTCCGCTGGTACCGAAAAGGCATCTGAAAAATATATCGCTGCCGCAGCCCTTCTTTATACAGATCCTCTCACCGGATTTTAAGAGCAGTATCAGTGATACCACCATAGCCACAGCGTTTCTGAAAAAAGCTTTTTCCATTGTGGGCACATCACCCGACAGTCTCACGAAGAATGTCATGAGTGAAAAGCCAAAGGCCGCAGCCAGTATACAGAGTATTCCCTTTGATTTATTGCTTAACATGTTAATATCCTTTTTAACTCGAATTTATCGTATTCCATTAATCTTTTTTTATAGAAATTTACTCCTATTATTATAGATAAATCCCGCGTAAAAACAAGTTTTAAGCATTGACCGCTATCCCCTCAATTTAAAGAGGCGCACAGACATATATCTGTACGCCTTTACATCTTAATTTTCTTTTGGATGGGTTGCGATGAATTCAGGAGGCTTCTACGATGGGAGCATTGCAATAAAAAACGCCGCAATCGCGGCGTTTCTATCTATTCTTCTATGAACATTCCCGTAAGTCTGGGAACATTGAATCTGTTTGTAAAAAGATCGCATTTGCAGAGGAATTCATAAAATGCATGTCTTCCCTGACCTGCCATGGATTCATAATTACCCTGACCTTTGGATAAGATTACATCTGCTTCATCCAGTTCTTTCTGTGCCTCAGGCGGCATCATATCATAGATGGTTCCGGCTATTGCCTCACCGTTGGATATGATCTCTGCAATCTTATCAAGTCCCACATATTTCGCATCTTCGGGCGTTGCGTCATTAAGCACTTCTTTTCCACGCACCAAAGCTTTTATCTTAAGCTTAGGGAAACGTGCCTTCAACTGTTCCAGCATCAGACGATCAAGAACTATCTCACCACAGTTATCACATACCAGTAGGAAAGAATCAGCCCTTTCACATTTATCTAAGAAGGATCTGTAAGTCTCCTTGTCATCTTCACGCATCTTCGTATCCTTGAAAAGATCAAGGAACTCATCCTTATCTACATTGTCCATGGCACCGAAATCTATATAATTGCCAATTCGAGCCATCACCATTGATTCCGCAAGTGGATCTTCTGCGCTTTCAATTTTTTCCCTAAAGACGTTCTCCATACCAAGGACCAGGTCGTTATACTGTCTCTTAATATCTCTGTAATCGGCACCCTTGCCAAAATATCTGACATGCACCTTGTTGAACAGATACACCATGTATGGGCTGCAGTCATTTTCCTTACGATTGTCAAGAATCTCTCTGACCTCTGCCAGATATTCCTTGTTGTCCGTCTTGTTTGCCTGGCGGTCGTACAGGCACTTAGCACAACTTTCCGATACTTTCATTAACTAATATGTCCTTCTCTTTCTTCGAGTTGTTTATTTATATATTCAATGTCTTTTTTCACTTTAAAACTGTCAATGGAATATGCAAGTAATAGTACTAGGCCGACATAGATAAAAGCCATCCAGAAATTGCTTGTATAGAACCAGCCCATGACAAAACCGAAAACCATTACTATAGCCGTTATGGCAAAATACTTAACAATATAACTCATTATTATCGACAATGAGCTGTATTCGTCAAGCAGATGATTAAAAATTTTCTTTATATTCATCACTTTTGAAAAGCCCTCTTTATATCTTTTAAATACTTCCTTGAAACAATCAGTATCTCATCGTTATCCAGCACAGCTTCAAGGCGACTGTTCTTTAATTGCCTGATCTCTTTCAGATGCTCCGTGTTCATGATACAGGTTCTAGAGATTCTTATGAGTTCCGTATCGGCTGTCATCTCCTCCAGCTCCGCCATGGAATAATTGAGACGATATACATCCTTTGCCGTATAGATAAATGTTTTTCGTTCTACGTTTTCAATGTAGTAGGCTTCAGACAGTGCAATCTTCAGCTGACGGCCTTCATCATTTGCATTGAATCCGCAATCCACGGTGCCTATCTTTTTTAGCAGCAATGTAACTGTATCATTGTATTCCGGATATTCAACTGTTACCGTAAGCGGCTTGTCTTTTACCTGTCTTGTTATTATCTCCATATTTTTTCACCATCAGCAGTTTTACACTTATAACCGCAACGACACCCGCCAGAGACAGAAGTCCTCCTGTAAGACTCCAAGGTGCCCATATAAAAAGAATCTCTTTCATATCTGCACCGAATATTATCGGAAAGAGAATAAAGATCAAAATCAGTACTATTGTAAGAATAACATCAACTGTAAGGAGGAAGCATCTGCTCCTTGATTTTATTGCCGAAATAAGAAGCAATACGGCAATCAGCGTCAACAGGCTGAATATTTTATCAAATATCGTCCATATATCTTCAGTCAGGCCACGTGCCTCTTTTCCGCTAACGATATCGAAGATGCTGTTGCACAGGCTGTCTGTGCTTGCAGCCACATTGAGATTACTGAGGACACATACACCGGTCTTTGTATTCTCATCGAATACTATTCTCGACGAATAATTAGCCGTGCCGCCGGAATGACCTATTACTCCATCTGAAAAAAGTTCCCAGCCGGAATAATAATCCCCTTCCTCCGTCAGGAATTTTTTGGTCTTTATTAGGGGCTCACTGAAATCATCGGGAATGTCCTCGCTTCCCGTCCATATCTTTATCCACTTGCCCATATCCTCGCTATTGGAATAATAATATCCTGCGGGTATACAGGCTTCTTTTACAGCTATTGAATAATCATACGCGTGACGATATCCCAGTCTGCATCCTTCTATGATATTCTTATCCGCAACTGTTCCGACCCTTGTATTCTCTAAGCCGAGAGGAGCAAGAATCTCCTCTTCAATATAGTCTCTGTAGGACATATTTGAAACATTCTCTATAATCAGCCCAAGCAGATTATAATTCACATTGGAATATGCGTATTCCGTACCCGGCATGCTTTTTAATTCCAGTCCCGAGATACTGTCTGCCCAATCTGTGAGCGTCATGTCTTCGGATGCACTGGGATATTCTTTTTCATTATTCGTATATCCGCTCTTCTGCTCAAGTAGATTTCTTACTGTGATATCCACTTTTGCCGAATTATAATAACTTCCGAATCCGGCTATGTAATCAGAGATTAGCCCATCCTCATCTATAAGACCTTCAGCAATCAGCTTCTGTACTGCGAGTCCTGTAAAGGCCTTTGTCATTGATCCTATCTGGTAAAGGCTTTCACTATCACCATAGAAGCACGGAATTGCATTTGCTGTCATGTTTATAGTTCTGTATAAGATTTTCTATTTTATCTGAATCAGATGCATATGCATTCTGAACGCACGTGAATAATATGGATAGCACAATAATAAATGTAAAGATATATCCGGCAATTTTCATATATCAAAATCCTCCTTTAGAAAAATCATAAAGGAGGATTTTTTACATTACCATATCACTCTACAGATAATGCAAATACATATGCGTATAATGCAAATTATTTCTCTGCAGCTTTGAGCTTATTATAATATTCCTTATATCTGTAGCAAGTACGCTTGCTGAATCCTGTCTTGTCCATTATCTCCACAATAGTATTGCCTTGCTTAAAAAGAGATAACCACAGATCATAATTTGCCGTCCATTTCTCATCATGAACTCGTCTTCCGGCCGGCTTCTTGCCATCATACTTCGCCAGCTCAGCTCTCAGCTCCTCATTTTCCTTCTGCAACTTTGCTATAATCTTCTCTGCTTCTTTAAGTGTCATCACATCTCCCTTTGTGTCATTATATTATTGACACTGTTCTGTTTTTCACCTATACTTGATATAGGGGCATTACCACAACGGTAAGCGGTTCGCCTTTTGCCGGATATCCATCCGAGAACTCCCGTTTTAAGGAGGTGATCTCATGGGAAATCTAACGAAAGGTATTAGTAAAGTAGTTAATTGATCTTATTGACTGTCCTTGGTTCTATAGCGTCTATCATCGGATTAATTCTGGCGATAGCCTTTAGGATTAGGGACAAAAAAAGTAATTAACGAAAAAAGCAACCGCCCTTCGCATAGTTAGGTTGCTTTTTTGCACATATTAACTGGCGAACCGTTTGCTCGGTAATGCCTTCTTATGTTTATAATAAGCCTATCAGCTTCCTCTGTCAATATCTTTTTGACGCTTCTGCACTATCAAAAAACAGGGAGATGCCAAAAACGCATCTCCCTGCCGATTAATGGTCCGGGATTAATCCCTGACTAAACTAAGATAATAAACCAAATTAAGCATTAAGCCTTATTCTTGTCTTTGTTGTTGAGGATCTCGAATACAACTGCTGCCAGAAGTACAAGACCCTTAACGATCTTCTGCCAGTTGGCATCAATACCCATGATACTCATACCAAGGTTGATAACTCCGATAAGTGTAGCACCGACGATCATACCAAATACACTTCCTGATCCACCGTAAGCAGATACACCACCGACGATACATCCTGAGATGGCATCCAACTCGAAGTTGGTACCTGCTGTAGGATTGGCAGCTGTAAGTCTTGCCATTGTGATCCAGGCAGCTATAACAGTTAAGAACTGCATGTTAAGGTATGCTGAGAAAAGAACCTTTCTTGTATCGATACCTGAAAGTCTTGTGGCTTCCATGTTACCACCCGTTACGTAGAAATATCTACCGAGGGTAGTCTTGGATGTAATAAAGTTATAAATAAGAGCAATTACTGCAACCCACACGAGAGAGAAAGGAATACCCTTATTCTGTGCAAGCTTAAATGTAAAGAGAATGATAACCGCTGAGATGATTACGCATCTTACAAGTACAGATGTCAATGAATCAGCTTCATAACCCTTCTTAATCTTTGTTGCTCTGTCTTTTAACTGTGTTGCAAAGAGAATTATGCAAGCGATAATTCCAATTGCAAGGCTTGTTACATTAAAACCTTCAACACCGAAAACATCCGGTACAAATCCGTTGAAAAGATTTGTAAATGCTGAATATTCCTCGTTACCGATTCCTATTGTGTTACCGTTAAGTACTGCTGTACCCCAACCTCTGAATGCGAGGAAACCTGCCAGTGTGGCAATCCACGGGGGAACATTAACATATGCTATCAGGTAACCTAAAAATGCACCGATTAATAATCCAACTCCGAGCATTGCAAGCATTGCAAGGGGAATCGGAACGCCCTTATTAACCATAAGCTGTGCACCGATGGCATCTATGAAGCAGACAACTGCACCTACCGAAAGGTCGATATTACCTTTGATAAGCATACACATCATCATACCTGTTGCCAGTACGTATACATAAGCGTTCTGTGCTATAAGAGCATTGAAGTTAGCGGGGGTTAAGATCGATCCCTGGGTTGTTATAGTAAAGAAAATAACTACAAGGACCAGGACGATCTGCATTGTATGTTCTCTAAAGATCTTTGTAACATTTTTCATGTTCTACTTATCCTCCTATCCCTATATTATTTCTTTTCTTTCTTAGATACTACGTCGAAGATGATGGCTACAAGAAGAACCGCACCTTTAACAACCTTCTGCCAGTTGGCGTTCATACCCATGATAGACATACCCTGGTTGATAACACCCATTAAGAGGGCACCAACAATGGCTCCGGGTACAGTACCGATACCACCGTAAGCAGAAGCACCACCTATGAAGCAGGCGCCGATAGCATCCATCTCATATCCTGTACCGAATGTAGGCTGAGACTGTGTAGCTCTTGCTATGGTAAGAATACCTGCAAGACCTGACATAAGACCCATACATACATAAGCAAAGAAGTATACGTTCTTTACATTGATACCTGACAACTGAGCTGCTTTCTTATTACCACCTACCGCATAGAGATAACGTCCTATACGTGTCTTACTTGTAATATATCCGAAGATAAATACTACGATAAGTATCCAGATAAGTGATGTGGGAATACCCTTATAGCTAGCAAGCTTGTATGTAACCCACAGTACAACCGCACTTAAAGGCTTTGTCTCATATCCACGCTTCTTGATATTAGCACGGCTTACCATGAATGATATTACATATACCACTACTCCGATAATACCTACCAGCATACATAACATGTTGATAGATCCGCCATTGAAAATATCAGGTACATAACAGTCAGCTCCACCACCGAAGAAGTTGAGGAAGTCTTTGTTATCAATGGATACTGCAAGACCCTGTAATACTACGTTAGACAGTCCTCTGAAGGCGTACATACCTGCCAGAGTTGCTATGAATGGCGGTACATTGACGTAGGCAATCCAGAATCCCTGCCATACACCTACCAGTGTACCGATAATAAGCATTACAAGTACGGCTACCCAGAAGTTAACGTTTTTATCCAGAATAGTTGCACCGATAGCACCTGCGAAGCAGACTACCGAACCAACCGCAAGATCGATATTACCACCTGTTAAGATACAAAGCAGCATACCTACTGCAAGTACGAACACGTATGCGTTCTGTGATAACAGGTTATTTATGTTCTGAGGCAGGATGATGGCCCCACCTGTACGCCATGAGAAGAATATCAGCACAAGAACCAAGGCTATAGGCATGGTGTACTTTCTAAGAACAGCACTTACATTACTTTTTTCCATACTATTCACCCCTTCCTGTCTTGACAATACAACTCATAACAGATTCCTGTGTTGCTTCTGCTGCGTCAAGTTCTCCGGTGAACTTACCGGCATTCATTATGTATATTCTGTCGCTCATACCAAGCACTTCGGGAAGTTCTGACGAAATCATGATAACTGATTTGCCGGCTGCAACCAGATCATTGATAATACAATAGATCTCGTACTTAGCACCAACGTCGATACCTCTTGTAGGCTCATCAAGAATAAGAATATCGGGATCTGCAAACATCCATTTAGCAAGGAGAACCTTCTGCTGGTTACCACCCGAAAGGTTACCAACATTCTGCTCAACCGAAGGTGTCTTTGTGTTGAGTTTTTCCTTGTACTCAACCGCTACCTGGTATTCTTTATCCTGGTCGATAATACTGTTCTTGCTTATCGCTCCGAGATTGGCAAGAGTTGTATTTACCTTAATAGGATTGCTGAGGATAAGTCCATTACCCTTTCTGTCCTCAGTAACATAAGCAATCTTGTGCTTGATTGCTTCCTTGATTGTCTTAAGTTCTGTAACCTGTCCGTCAATCTTAAGTGTACCTGTTATACCTGTTCCGTATGACTTACCGAATATACTCATGGCAAGTTCTGTACGGCCGGCTCCCATAAGACCGTAGATACCTACGACCTCACCCCTGCGTACATTCATTGATACGTTATCAACGACTTTACGTTCAGGATAAAGAGGATGATATACAGTCCAGTTATCAACTTCAAGGTTGATATCTCCGATCTCAACACCGTGTCTCTTGGGGAATCTGTCTGTGATCTCACGTCCAACCATTCCCTTGATTATTCTATCTTCCGAAATCTCAGTAGTCTTCTTATCGAGAGTCTCAATAGTAGAACCGTCACGGATAACCGTAATCTTGTCAGCTACATATGAAACCTCATTAAGCTTATGAGATATAATAATCGAAGTCATGCCTTCTTCTTTGAATCTGAGTATAAGATCAAGTAAAGCCTTTGAATCCTGCTCATTAAGTGAAGAAGTAGGCTCATCCAAAATAAGAAGCTTTGCATGCTTTGCCAATGCTTTTGCAATTTCGACAAGCTGCTGCTTACCTGTACCAAGTTCCTTAACCAGTGTTCTTGATGATTCTTCAAGTCCTACCATCTTAAGATACTTGTCAGCTTCTCCGTATGTCTCGTTCCAGTCAATGGAAGCGGCACTCTTACCTCTCTCATTGCCGAGGAACATATTCTCACCTATTGTAAGGTAAGGAATAAGGGCCAGCTCCTGATGGATGATTACGATTCCTTTCTGCTCGGAATCCTTAATCTTATTAAACTGGCATATCTCACCATTATAGATAATATCGCCTTCGTACGTACCATATGGATAGATACCACTGAGTACGTTCATAAGTGTTGACTTTCCTGCTCCGTTTTCACCTACAAGAGCATGTACTTCGCCTTCCTCTACCTGCAGGTTAACGTTATCCAGTGCCTTAACACCCGGGAAGGTTTTGGTGATATTTTTCATCTCAAGTAAAACTTTAGCCAAAATGAATCCCTCCTAATAAGTCCATTAATCGTAGTGTATTGCATTTTCTTCATTATTAAATATGTCTCTTAGAATAAACAGGCGGGTAATATACCCGCCTGCTATTGTTTTTGGATCTAAATCCGGTTAGTTCTACTGAAGCTGATCTTCTGTGTAGTATCCAGAATCAAGAAGGAGCTCCTTGTAGTTGTTGATGTCTGCGAATACAGGCTCGCAAAGGTATGAAGGAATAACTCCTGTACCATTGTCATATGTAGTAGTATCGTTAACTTCTACTGTCTCGCCTGCAAGAATCTGACCAACCATCTTTACAACCTGTGAAGCAAGAGTTCTTGTATCCTTGAAGATTGACATTGACTGCTTTCCAGCGATCATGTTCTTTACAGATACGATATCACAGTCCTGACCAGTGATGATAGGCCATGTTCCAGAGTAGTTAGCATCAAGAGCTGCTACGATACCCTGTGCTGTAGAGTCGTTAGAGCACATCCAAGCGTCAAGATTTGTTCCATCTGCATAGTATGAAGAAAGGATGTTCTCTGCTCTTGACTGAGCGTTAGCTGAAGACCACTCTGCTGTAGCACACTCGTCAAACTTTGTCTGACCAGACTTAACAACGAGCTTTCCAGACTCGATGTATGGATTAAGAACGTCCATAGCACCATTGAAGAAGAACTTAGCGTTGTTATCACCGGGATCACCAGTTACGAGCTCGATGTTGAAAGGTCCTGCTGCGTTGTCAAGATCCAGCTGATCTCTGATGTACTCACCCTGCTTTGTACCTACCATGTAGTTATCAAATGTAGCGTAGTAAGAAACTGCATCTGTGTTCATGATAAGACGGTCATAAGCGATAACAGGAATGTTCTTTTCCTTTGCAGATGCAAGAACTGTTCCAAGTGAATCACCATCGATAGATGCGATAACGAGTACTGAACAACCACCGTTGATCATGTTCTCGATCTGAGAAACCTGCTGCTGTACATCGTTTGATGCGTACTGAAGATCTACTTCGTAACCAGCTGCCTTAAGCTCAGCTTCCATGTTGGCACCGTCCTGGTTCCATCTCTGAAGATCCTTTGTAGGCATTGCAACACCAACCTTCTGTCCGTTAGCTGCTGCAGGTGCTGCTTCTTCTGCTGCAGGTGCTGCTTCTTCTGCTGCTGCTGCGGGAGCTGCATCTGTAGTTGCAGGAGCTGTAGAGCCACATCCAACTAAAGTTCCAGCTACCATTGCTGTTGCAAGTAAAATACCTAAAAAC
Organism: uncultured Lachnospiraceae bacterium; assembly: GCA_902779505.1. GTDB lineage: Bacteria > Bacillota > Clostridia > Lachnospirales > Lachnospiraceae > Colinaster. The sequence goes on along the minus strand of CACZBZ010000040.1, from coordinate 9,998 downwards.
TTCTTTGACATTTTTCTTGTCCTCCCTATATATACTTTTTCGGTAACTATTACGTCACCCCTGTTACAGTTCATAATGTATCACAGAATTAATAGCAACAACTTGTCAACTTCTTCAAATTTTTAACAGTATGTGAACAAACTATTAACAGAAATAGGACAATCTTGTCATGAAAATATAACAAAATTGTCCTATTGATAGTTTCATTATTTCGTTGAACGCGGTAACTACGCGTTTTTTAAGAATTCACCGTCAGTGATCATTCCTTAACATTAAGGTATATCTCGCTCCTCTGATGATACTTTCCGGTAATAACTTCGTCCATATTTTCCGCCGTTACCGCAATTGGCTCCAGTTTTTCATATGGAATATCATAAGTCCCGTCATTGATTGTATCCGTGGTATTAAGTGGCTCGTTCTTAGCCAGAGCAACCGCTGCCTCAGCAGCCGATTTCGCAAGTTTCTCTACCGGCTTGTAAACCGTCATGTACTGTGTGCCTTCCACTATTCTCTGACAGGCTTCCAGATCGGCATCCTGTCCTACCACACAGACCTCACCGGCCAGCCTCTTTTCTATAAGTGCTCTTATGGCATTGGCAGCAAGATTGTCATTGCCGCACATGATGGCATCCGGGACTTTGCCTGAAGCAAGGTAGTTACTTGTAACCGTGAATCCGTTTTCCGCTACCCAGTTATCCGAATATTCAGCATGATCGATGTTGATATTCGTGTCTTTAAGAGCTTTCTCGAATCCCGCCTGTACCATCTGAACGTTATAATCGGTAGGCGAGCCCTTGATCTGGATTATATTGCCGGAGTTACCTATTTTCTTCTTTATATAAGTACCCATCAGCTCACCGACTTTTTCATTGTCGATGGACGTATAGAGATCCACATTGGCATTACGAACCAGTCTGTCGTAGGCAATTATCTTAATACCCGACTTTTTGGCCTTGCTCAAAACATCCATAAGAGCCTCGTCATCAATGGCGATTACCACGATAACATCCACATCCTTGTCGATGAAGTACTCAATCTGCTTAATCTGTTCTTCTATCTCACCGCCTGCATTCTGTACATTCACCTCAGCCCCCAGCTCGGTAGCTTTTGACACAAAAAGGTCTCTCTCCCTCTGCCAACGCTCGATTACAAGCGAGTCTATAGACAGTCCTATTTCAATCCCGTCATTGGAATCCTGGACCATTTCCTCGTCCTGCTGCATATCAGAACCGCAGCCTGCTGCCATAATTAACATGACCACGCTCAAAATAACGCAAATTAACCTGTTTCTTTTTCCTCTCATTGTTATACCCTTTGTTATACCTTTTGTTATACCTTCCCCCCGGCGATCTGTCAGCCCTACAGTGCTGTTCATCTCATCGTCAGATTCTGTCTCTGTATTCTGTAGGTGTTACCCCTGTTTGTTTTTTGAATATCCTTGAGAAGTAGTTGGGATCCGAATAACCGCATGCTATTCCCACTTCCTTAATACTGTGCTCCGGATCCGCAAGAAGACGCTTGGCTTCTTCCACTCTGCGTCCTGTCAGATATTCTACAAAGCCTTCCCCCTTTTCTTCTTTAAAGAGCTTTGAGAAATAGTAGGAACTGATTCCCAGTTCTCCTGCCAGTTCATCAAGAGATATATCCTTATGGAAATTATTGTCTATATATTCAAGAGCTTTCTTTATTACGTGATGGGTTCTGTCCTTGCTTCCCGTTGACACGCCGCCTGCTGCCGCACGGAATTTGTTCATATACCAAGACTTAAGTGCGTCAATGCCGGAAGTATTCATTATCTCCTGCAGATAATCCTTTCGGCTCGTGAACTCATATGTAGGGCCTCCGCTCTGATACATCAGAGACTCCGCTCTGAGTACAAACTCCAGCGTCTTCAGCTTTACGCTCATGATATCATCACCATGAGTCGTTGCCATCCAGTCAAAGAATTCCTCTGCCTTAACGAGGGTTGAATCCGTATCTCCGTCTTCGAGTTTTTCGAATATCTCCGCTTCAAGAGCCGCCGGATAGCTCTCCTCGTAGGATACTGTAATGGGAAGGTCGTCCACATGAGCCACACTTCCGCTTGTTGATACAAGAGCCTTGATCGCTTCTTCATATGATTCAGAAGCACTCCTGAGTCTTCTCATTCCTCCTATACCGATACGGTATGATATCTCGGTTGCATTCTTCAGGCTTCTTGTCAGAGCTCTGCACTTCTCTATTATGAAACCTCTTTCGCTGAGTTCCATGTGATCTTCCACTGAGGGAATGAAGATAGGTATTCTGTTACCGGATACGTTGCCTACTATCGCTTCGGAAAAAGCATCCTTGATCAGCTCTCTTACCTTGCTGTAATATGTTGTCTGCGCTCTTACCGAACTTCCTACTACGTTGGTCATCAGATGCCCCTGCTGATCGTCACCGAATACCAGCACCATCATATAACCATATGCACTGTCTATGCCGAGAAGATTCTTGTAACTGGCAATATCCTCGTCGATCTGTTCTTCAAATACTATTGAATATATGAAACCATTCTCGATGATAGGCATGACCGTCTCCATCTTTTCCCTGGTCTCAAGATCTTCACGTCTGCGACGATGCTTTTCGTCGATCTTCTCCATTGCGGTCTGAAGAACGCCCACAACATCCTTCTGATTAAAAGGTTTGTTGAGATATTCCATTACTCCAAGGTTGATTGCTTCCTTGGCATAGTCGAACTTGTCATACGCCGTTAAGACCACAAAAATTACTCCGGGAAGGATCTTTCTGATCTCCTTCATGGCCTCTATACCACCTATCCTCGGCATCTGTATATCCATGAATATGATGTCGGGTCTGAAAGTCTCCGACAGTTCGATGGCGGCTCTTCCGGATTTTGCGGTCTCTATTTCGAATTTGCCGTCGAAATTTTTTTCTATTAAAAAAGTCATGGAATTGAGGACTATACCCTCATCGTCTACAAGTAATATCCTGTACATATCTTACACGTGCATGGGTACCTTGATAATAAATTCTGTACCCTTTCCTTCTCCCTCGCTTATTATATCCATAACATTATCCCTGCCTGTGAATATACGTATTCGCTCTATCACATTGCCAAGGCCTATGCCGTTTGAATCATTCTTATCCGGATTGGCCGCTATACCTTCTCTTGAAAGAATCTTTTCTATCATATCGGAAGACATACCTATGCCGTTGTCGGATATGGATATGAAGGCCAAATCTCCAACCCTGTATGTCTTAAGATTGATATGACCTTCCCAGTCTATATCTCTTATACCATAATTGACTGCATTTTCCACTATAGGTTGCAGGATCATACCCGGCACTCTAATGTCGTTAAGATTCTCATCCAGATTCTTATGGTAGTGTATCTCTCCGTCGAATCTCACATTAAGAATATAGATATATTTGTCCACCAGTTCCAGTTCCTCTCTCAGAGAAACATCCTTATCTATACTCTTGATGTTATATCTGAAAAAGTCCGCCATATACTGTATGAATTCCGTTGTTCTGTCGGCACCCTCCATCATGGCAAGCTGGGCTCCGGCATTGAGGGTATTAAATAAGAAGTGAGGGTTGATCTGAGCCTGAAGAGACTTCAGCTCCGCCTCTCTCATTCGAGTCTGCATCTTAAGCTCGGACTCTTTCATCTCACTCTCACGTAACATACTCTCTCTGATTCGGGCAATATATAACTGCATGCTGTCCACCATACCGATAAAGGCTCTGGACACCTTGCCTATCTCATCTTCTCCCTCGGGATTGACTATGGTGATATTGAAATCTCCTCCCGCCACCTTATCCGCTGCCTTGGACAATTCCGTAAGGGGTCTTGTCATACTTCTTGTAAGCAGGAAAAGTGCAACGATATTAACAACTCCTATAACAATAAGAATAATTATGGATACGATCTCCATATATTTCAATGAAGTAAGGAGAATGTAATAATTGGCTGTGTTGACCTTAAACTGTTCATTATTAAGTGAATTGATACAGTTCTGAAGATCGGCATACATTATCTGGGCTTCCTCGAATCCGCTTCTGTATTTTTCTACATTACGTCCTCGTTTTGCCGCTACGGTTCCGTCCACAATAGTCAGATATCTGTCAGACTGATTCAGGATATTCTCCTGCATGATTGCCATGGTTCCGGTGTAACTCTCACCCAAAGTTTCCACACTGTCTCTGTATTCCTGATCCGCTTTGTAATAAGCACTAAGAGCATTGGTACTCTTATTTTCCAAATACTCTTTCATGGAATCGTTAAGTGCCGTCAGCTGCTCGGCCAGATCGTTGAGCTTGACATTGTTATCATATATCTCATTGATTCTGGCGATCATGGAATTAACATTCGTATACATGTAGATATTCATTATAAGAATGATAGTGATCGGCACAAAGAAGGCCAGCATCAGCTTGCTCTGTATGGAGGCTTTTTCCCAAAAACGTTCTATCATTTCTTAGCCTCCTCAATAGTGAGCAATTTTCCGGCTGCCCTATATCCTATTACCTGTGTGCTGACCGGCATGAAGGAGTTGGTGTATCCGCTCCTACGCAACTCATTAAGAGCCTGAACACTGTCCCTGCCCATCTCTCTTGTGTCTACGGATATCGTAGAAAACACTATCTGCTTATTGATCGCCTCCAGTATGGAATTGCCGGCAAAAAATCCCACTATCTGAACTTCACCTACCCTGTTCTGATCCACCACAGCCTGGTATACGGCCCTGGTATATATACTGCTTAAACACAGCATAATATCAGGCAGTTCCTCTCCGTTGATGAAGAGCTGTCTTCTGTATTGATTCCTACAATATTAAGAACAGGCTTGGGATATTCAGGATAATTGTCGGTAAAATAATCTTCAACCGCCATGGTAATGACATTGGTGGAACCCTCTTTCATGTTTTCATCCACAAGTACATCAACGGTTTGAACAGTCGGCACGCCCTCCGAGTCTATGATCTCTTTGATCTGACTGGCATACATCTGACCAAGCTCATAATTGTTCACACCGACAAAACACTGTCTCAGACTGGCTTCCATATCATTCTGAAGCAGAACAACACCGATATCATCGGCAACGGCCCTGTTGATCAGTTCTGCTGCCTCATCATTGGTTATCCCGCCGTATATGATACCGTCCACTTTGGAGTTGACCGCTACGCGCAAAAGATCCGTGTCGCTGTAGTTGACACCCAAACTGGCTCCCAGATCCTCTATATATACATTATTCTTAGCTGCCTCGTCACAGGCAGCATTGTATACACCTTTCCAAAAATCTTCGTCCTCACCCTGCACGATAAAAGCATAATGGGCGTCATATTCCACCGCCTCACTGTTCACCATATCGGGCATTCTTGAACGCAGACTGTTATAGACAATGGCAGACACCGCGGTCACAAGTAACATCAGCAATATACTGACATAGAGGACCCTTAATGCTCTCTTACCATATCTCTTATTCGGTTCTCTGATAACACTGCTTTCGTTCATAGTCTATATCATACCATAAATCTTCATATGGTTTATTAAAAACTATTTGCTTTTCCTATGCGCAAGTGATATTATGCTTGTTAGTTGGGGATAACATTTTTAAGTTGGCTAAAACAGCGAGGAGGCAGCTGTTCCGGATGCGATTCCAATGGAAAAATAAGTGAGGTTATTTATGTCAGCAGCCGATTTAATAAGCATTGTAATGCAAGAGTTCAGAATGCCTTGAATTCCGTAGACGGAATAAGCGCAAAAGTATCTCTTGGCAGTAAGGGCGCAAACGTAAAACTGGGGAGAGATATTTCGAATTCTGAGATTAGCGATATCATTTCCAATCTCGGTTATACGGTAACTGAAATCAAAAACAGGAATACGTAATGTATTCCTGTTTTTTCTTACTTAGAAATAAATATTCCGTTATCTGACGACCAACCATATATCGGCACTTTTACATTATTTTCATCCACAGACTGTTCAAGTATCTCTGCTTTCGTAAAAGTCTTATCTCCGTATTTACCGTCTCCGAGATATTCCCTGAATTCTCCCACATCCAAAACATCAAAATAAGCGTAAGTATCGTCACTGTAGAGGAGTTTGCTTCCCTCGTTAAGAAGTATGGAATCAATACACTCAGACATAGGATTCACAAGATTGCTCGCTCTGAAATATCTGTATTTCGCATCAATCAGATTACCTGCAGCGTCAAATGACAAAAGTGTGGCGTGATTATTGAAGCAATAATCTCCGTAATCCTCAAACAACGAATAAAAGATTATATAATCGTCACTTGCAGGACTGAAGTACTGATCATCATATTTCATAACCACAAAATCATCCGGCAGTTCCCCACCGTTATCCGATGCGCTGCTTATGTTATGTTTGTGTGCATCCGGATCCGAATAATATACAGTCATATTGTTCTCGCCGTCATTCAAATAGATGAAGCCTTCATCATCTACATTATCCGCACTGAATTCAACACCTTCCGTCTTCAAATAATCTCCAAGAAACTCAACTTCACAGATTCCGCCAAAATAATCCTGATTAATATATCCCGCATTGTCCAAAACAAACGAAGAATAGAATGTATTGTCAGTCCTGACTATGTCAGCCTGATAACCTTCTTCACCGCCCAAAATCCTATAGTATGCAGGCAGGTATTCATCACATATTACTCTTAGTCCCTGTTCCTCCGTAAAGTCAGCAGGAACTTCATTCACTCCCAGCCAGTCTATAAAATAAAGCGCATGATTACCGTTTATTCAGTTTGTGCCCGCCACGTGAATGGCATCACTCTCATTTTCAAAAACAGTTTTTTCCTTATATGACACCAGACTTCCGACATCATTGTATTCGTAGATTCTGTATATCTTGCAGGGCTTAAGCGTAGTCTTTCCCATAGGATCGGTTCCGAATACCCATTCTCCCCCGCCGGGTTTCTGTAGCAATGAACAAGAATCAAATATTATAGCCTTGGTATCTATAATATCTACCCTGTAATCCTCACATGAAGGTGTAAGATATTTTCTGTCGTCATCATTCTGATAAAGCATTTCTTCAAGCTTATTGAGGCCTGTTTGCTTAAAGGGCGTCTCAATATCACTGTATTCGTTTTCAGTTGCCTCTTTACTCTGCTTTTCGTTTTCAAGCGTGCTTCCCTCATCCTTCTTTCCACAGGCACAGAGTGTAAGCGCCAGTAAAACTGTAAGGATTCCGATTATCTTCCTTTTTCCCATACAATTCCCCAATTCTTAATAACCGATTTCGTTCATTACTTTATCAATAAGTTCCGCATTTTTTATAGAGAATTCTTTTGTTACGTGCGGAGTCTCCTCTCCGTTGATACATTTGCACATCTGAGCTATCTCAAGAGAATAATTCTGCGGAACCTTTATCTTTCTCTTGATGACTTTGTTCCCAACAAATATTCTGTAAGAAAGCTTTCCCTGCTGATTGTATTCAACTTCGGATCTGATTGATCCCTTGCTTCCGTGGATATATAGGCTGTCATATCTTGAACCGTTGTTTTTGCCAAGAATCATTCCGACATTAAGTGCGGCTCTTACTCCGTTTTTAAAACGAATTATTGCTGACGTCACGTTGTCCACTCCGAGATCCGAGAACTCAGCCTGTGCTTTAACGTAATCCGGCTCAGAATCAATAAGAGACAGAATCATGCTTGTACAGTAGCAGCCGAGATCGTACATGGCGCCACCGCCCATATCTTTATAGAGCCTTATATCTTCCTCATAACCCTGTGTTAAGAAAGCAGATTCAATGTAATCAACTTCGCCTATTATGCCTTCTTTCAGATCTTTTTTCAGACTCTCCACATAAGGACTGTGAAGATAAGCATAGGCCTCCATCAGAAATACGCCGTTCTTTTCAGCCGTTTCAAACATTTCTTTTGCATCGGCTGCAGTCAGTGCAAGCGGTTTTTCACATATTACATGCTTGCCCGCATTAAGAGCTTTCTTAACCCATTCCAGGTGAAGATGATTAGGAAGAGGAATATATACTGCCTGAACATCTTTATCCGCTATAAGTTCATCATAACTGCCATAGGCCTTTTGAAATCCGAATTCCTTGCAAAAGCTCTGTGCTTTTTCAAGACTTCTTCCCGCTATGGCATAGAGTTCACAGTCTTCAGCCATTTTCATACCGGGTATGGTACATTTCTTTGCTATGTGTGCAGTTCCGATTACGCCCCATTTGATTTTTGCCATAATCCCTCCTTTTTAATCTCCACTCACGCCGTATAGCTTTATTTCAAACCGTTGGCTATAACCACATTGATAGGTTCAACCTCTATCTTTTCCCAAACATTCTCAAGAACATAAGGTTCGTTTGCAATGTAGTCATCCAGTTCTTTACGACTGTCAAAGTTCATTATAAGAGCAGAACCCTTCATCTTTCCTTCCTCATCAAGGAGTCCGCCTGCTGTGACGATATGGTCACTCAACTTCTGCATCCCTTCCAAATGACGGGGACGTACCTCCATTCTTTTTTCGAGTTTTCCTGCTCCATCGTATGCTCTTACAAGAAATTGCATAATTGATTCCTCTCTTCCGTTTTTTTACTTTGTATTATATCAGATAAAGTAAACGTAGTCGTCTTTTCTGGGAGCCGCTCCCTTGGCAGCTTCAGTGGCATAGCCGAGAGCACAATGTCCGATACCTTCATAATCTCCTTTGATTCCAAGTTTCTTAAGAAGATTTTTCCCAAAATCGGACTCGAACTCTTCCTTAGCTCTGTGAATCCATATACTTGCAACACCGAGACTCTCTGCAGCATTCATAAGGTTACCCATTACAAGTGATCCGTCATATACGTGAGTAACTATTTCTTTATTTGCCAATACAATCAGGATAACCGGAGCTCCGTAGAAAGGATCGAATCCTTTATCCCATCCTCCGATCTTTCTGTTTTCTTCAGATATCTCATCTCTGACTGCCTTATCTGTAACCGCTATAATAATTGGACTCTGCAATCCCATACCTGTGGCGGCATATGTTCCCGCCTCGATGATTGCCTTCAATTCTTCATCTTTTATCATGTCAGGCTTGAATTTCCTGCAGCTTCTTCTGGACTCCAGAACTTTTAATGTTTCATTCATCAGATTAATCCTCTTCTTCTCTTTTTCTCAGCCTTCAAGGTATTTATATAACAATTTGTAGAGCTGCATAGCTTCTTTTTCAGTTAGGGACGATTTCTTTTTAGCCAGCTCAAGCGGAATATCCTTGCATTTTTCCTTAAGATCATTACCCTTCTTTGTGATGCTTATAATCGTTACACGCTCATCTTCCTTTGAGCGGCCTCTTGTAATGTATCCCTCTTTTTCAAGATTCTTTAAAAGAGGTGTAAGTGTTCCTGCATCCAAGTGAAGGATTGAACCGAGCTGTCCCACATTCACACTTTCCTTTTCCCATAACACCATGAAGACCACATACTGTGTATATGTAAGTCCAAGCGGTTTCAGATAGGGCGTGTATGCCGCAACAATCTTTCTTCCGCATGCATACATCGGAAAGCATAACTGATTTTTAAGTAAAAGCTGTTCATATTCCTGTGCCATTATTTCCCACCTCGTAGTTCTTTTTTATTCCTATAAAAGTCCCTCAACGCACTTTGCGACCTCATTCATCTTAACTGTAGGCTCGAATCTTGCGACCACATTGCCGCTTCTGTCCACAACGAATTTTGTGAAGTTCCATTTGATCTCGGAATTGTTCTTATAATCCTTGTCGATCTTCTTAAGCATTGTATTCATGGCAAAAGCTGCCGGTCCTTTTCCGAATCCCTCAAATCCCTTCTGCTCTTTCAGATATTTGAATAAAGGAATTGCAGTCTCACCGTTTACATCCGACTTCTTCATCTGAGGGAACTGGGTGTTGTACTTGAGCTGACAGAAGTCATGTATCTCCTCATCCGTTCCCGGAGTCTGTCCCGCAAACTGGTTGCAGGGAACATCGATAACTTCAAATCCTCTGTCATGAAAC
>CACZBZ010000039.1 GCA_902779505.1 uncultured Lachnospiraceae bacterium | reverse complement strand
TCACCGGGATTAAGACATACCACCACAATTACAAATTCAGTCTTCATCTTTTTCACCTTGTAAGATACTTATCAAGCAGCGTCAGCTTGAAGGTGTCGCTAAAATCCGTCTGGTCTCTGAACTCCACGCTGTCAAAGAGCCAGCTCTTGTATGGAAGAACTCTGAGTCCCTCGTTGTAAGCCGTTTTTAAGAAATATACAAAATATACAAAGGCGACAAGAAGAACACAGGTCTCTATAATGTGTCTCTTGCCGGAATCTTTTACAGATCTTATTATATTGGGCACCAAGAGAATCTGCGCCGTTATAAGGTAGTATCCGAATCTGGATATAAAGGGAATATAGTAGCATGACAGATAGAGAACAATCGCCAATATATTCATCTTCATATAGAGCTTGTTGTCTTCCCTGTCTTCAATGGCTTCCTTGTAGCAGATAAAGCAGAGAATCAGAACCAGACCAATCCTTATGAGAGTAGGGATATTGTCCGTTATGAGCCTTGTCTCTTCCAAATATTCCGTGTTTTTGTATGACGGATAGAGGGTGAGTGCCAGTTCCATAACCTTATCTTTTAAGATAAAAAGTGCGACTCCTATGACTGCAATAAGCGGATATACCCATTTCTTCCAAGGCAATCTGCATACTATATACATGGGTATAACCACCAGCACACTTTTATGGAAAAGTGCGGCGATTCCGATTACTGCAAGAAAGATTATAAGACTCTGTATATTAATGCGAACTTTTCCGTTCTCGTCCTTTTCCAACAATCCCACCACATATTTTAGTGCCCAGATTGATATGGCAAGTACGAAATAATATCTTACGGTACTGAAGGATCTGTAATAGATTCCAAGCAGCATAAAGAGGCTTACTGACCAGAAGAAGCTGTCGCTCTCTTCCATAAAACTGCGTAAAAATACAAAGTTGATCATTGCGGCAAAAACACCGAACATAAGAAGATAGTTCTCGCTGCCTGACAGTATGTAAAGCGCCTTAACCAGGACATTGAAGCCGGGCTCCGTAACCACATAACCGTCCCATCTGATCTCATGACAGGTATTGACATATGTTCCGTAGTCATTGCCCACTTCTATTCTGAAAGCGGCAAGTGCTGTCAATATAATGAATATGGCAGCGACTCCCAAAGTGTTCAGTATCCGCTGCCTGCTCATTCTCTCTTCAGTTGGTCTGACCATGGCTGCCAAAGCCATTACGCTTACAGCTATAAAAGTATAAAGAATCATATCAACTTACTTTTCTTCCGCCTTTTTTGACACTCTTCCTTCTTTCATTCCCTTTAACATAAGGCCCAAAGCCTGAGAAAAAGAATGTTCAGCCAAATTTCTCATCTTTATTACAAATCTTACGGCCATTGGGAATGCCAATGCACCGTACATATATGTATAGAGAACACCTCTGTCAAAGAAGAACTTATCCGTATATCCCTTGAACCAGGTACTTGGTCTTGCAACTTCCTTACCGATCTTAACAGGAAGTGCATATATCTTCATGCCCTTTTTAATACATTCCTGTATAAAGAGGCTGTCCTCACCGTTGCTGTATTTCGCACCGCCTCCGAAAAGAAGGCTGTATTTTATTCCACGCTTAAGAAGTTCTTCTCTTTTGCAGGCAAAACTATAAGCAGGATATCTGCCACAGTTCATAAGACCGATTTTGGTCTCTTCCTCGGTATAATAGGTTCTTCTCTCTTCTATGACATCAACATTAAAAAGCAGCATATCTGCTTCAGGTCTCTTCTCGAATTCCTCAAGGATGCGTTTTGCATAGCCCGGCTCATAGACGATGTCTTCATCGGAAAAAAGGATGATGTCGGCTGTGGCCTTGCTAAGGGCCTGATTCCTGCTGGCGCCCACACCTCTCTCATTCATGTCGTAGATGCAGATGCGGTGACCTTCATATTCCGTCTCCCTGTACGAATCATTGTCGCACTGATTGATTATTATGGAATCGGTCTCAAGCTTCATTACCCCCGGAAGGCTGTCCGTATTCTGTTTTAATGCTGACACCAAAGTCTGTATTGTCATCTTATTCTATATGTTCTGTCAGTCGGATAAAGATTGCTATTCAGTCTCTGCTCCGCTTATTGTTATATTCTGCTTCTTTAAGGTATATACGATCTTGTCTATCTTTTCGCCTCTGTCTTTTTTAGGATCAAGGCATATTACAATTCCTTTTTTCTTTCTCATATCTTCAAAGGCGGATGCTGAGAATGCAAAATCGTTTGTGACAAGTCTGGCATAATCTCCGTCTTTTAAGAGATATTCCGTATTAGCTTTCCACTCATCGCTTCCTTTTTTACCAAGCCATGGAATGTCAGCATATCTTTCTACCCAGTCTCTCTCAGAATATATCCTGTCATCGATTGCTGCTGCAAAGAGCAAGCCGAATATAGCAACAATCAAGCCTATGAAGCCGCCTAAGAATGCGGCATTCGGAGTCCTTGTGTTCTCATCAAGAACATAGATATCTCCCACAGACCAGACTCTTACTTCTTCAAGCATATCCTCGGTCTCACCGAAATTCCTTAAAGCTTCAATATAAGCATCAGATATCTTCTGTGTCATATCGGGATCTGTGCTCGTTACATGTACCGTCAGTACTCTGTAGTCGCTTAAGATTTCTCCCGATACGGCCGCTTTTACCTGCTCCTTGCTGTAATCCGAAGGAAGAAGGGTCATAGCGTAATCCACTATGGGATCATCCATTAAGAATCCGTTCCAGGTATATGCATTGTAGAAATCCTCTGCATGGATAAATTCGTCATAGTTGAAATAGATGTAATAATCATTGCTTATGCGGTACTTCGTTTCTCCGTTTGTGATCCCCGTATAAAGCTTGTATATGCCCGCACCGAGAAGAGTTCCAACTGCTGTTATAAGCACTATAAGCCATGCTCTGCAAAGGATGTATCTGAGTATTCTTTTTAAATCTACTTCCTGTGTCCTGTTATTGTAATTTGCCATCTTCTGTCACGTTGTCGATATTTTTTGCCGCTGTTGTCTGGTTGCTTTCCACACCCTCTGTTGCGTCAAGCTTAAGTTTGTCATAGGGAGTTGTATTGTATTTTCCGTATACCTGGGCATATCCCGCAAGTCCGGCCTTAACCTTCATTCGGAAGGCAAACTCCGGCATATCTTCCATGTACTGCTCGATTATTTCAGGTCTCTCGGGTCTGGGACCTATGAAGGACATATCTCCCTTTAAGATATTAAAAAGCTGAGGCAGTTCGTCTATTCTCACTGCTCTGATGAATCGCCCTATTGGAGTGATCCTGTCATCATTCTTGGTTGCAAGTCTGGCGACACCGTCTTTTTCTGCATCCACTCTCATGGATCTGAACTTCATGATCTTGAATTCTTTGCCGCCTATTGTACATCTTGTCTGTTTGTATAATATGGGACCTCTGTCATATGCCCACACACATATTGCCGTAATGAGCATTATGGGTGATGTTATTATAGCAAGTAAAAGTCCGAAGATTATATCTATGCATCTCTTAAGGAATATCTGCTCAACCTTAATGGAATACTCTCTTGTCAAAAAGATAGGGGTATCGAAAAGATGCATGGGATCCGAACCTTTGATGATAACATCGGATATCTTGGGCATCATATATACCCTTACATTTCTGGCGTACATGTATTTGAGATATTTGTTACGAAGAGCCGCGGGAACATCCCAGAGTACAACTCCTCTGTAATCCTTGCTCACCATCTCCTCATAGAGCTTATCCTGGTCTTCACCCATATACATAAGCTTAGCTATCTGGTATTTGTCCTTACGACCCTCGAATTTTCTCAGAATATCATCTACGGGATGATCCCCGTATATAAGCAGAAGCTTCCTGGGAGGGAACATGATCCTGTATGCTTTATTGCCACCAAGTGTCACCATGGGGGGACTGTATACAAGCCTTACTTCCATAAGGGATATCTGTGTATAGCTGATCACATCAACTATTATTATGGCAAAGACCTGAGAAAAGAAGACATCCATAGGCTTCAGATAGCCTATCTTCAGTCCGCCGAAGGTGCTTGTGAAGAAAAAGAGAAGCACTACATATACGGCAGCCATAAGGACATGTCCTCTGAAATAGAGCTTAACATTGAAGACATACTGTCCGTGGTAGACCTGAGTCCACACCCACATGTACATTGCCGTAAGTATCGCTACTCCAAGCAAACTCCACAATAATATAATTGTTCTCTTGATTGTTTCATTACGACTCATAATAAGTCTGTCCTTTTGAATCAAATTCTTCTTGCTGTGGCTCTTATGGCCCATCCACAGAAATACCATGCTGAGGATACTACATTCAATCCCGCTACTTTTCTGTAAAGATCCCAAATTCTCTTTAATGCAATGAACTTATTGGAAGAGAGGGATTTTGCGGGTCGTCTGTATATGGCAAGGGACTCGTTAAGTCCGTATGCTAATTCGCCTGTCTTCAATATATTCCACCAGGTGGCCGTGTCTTCACTCGCAATGTAGGGCATGTGAAGCATGTCTTTAGAAATCTTCTCAGTATCGAACATGGTGGTGGTAGTAAAAATAATGTTCCTTTGGCATCCTTGTCACCGAACTCATATGCGGTAAATGAGAAGCCCGCATTTTTTTCTGTCATAAAGGCAAGCTGTTTCTCAAGCTTATCTTTTTTCCATACATCATCTGCATCAAGGAAAGCTATATACCTTCCTTTTGCGGCGTCCACACCTGTGTTACGGGCACCTGCTGCCCCGCCTGTAACTTCATCTCTTAAGATGATATGTATTCTGCCATCCAGATCCGATGTCCTCCACCAGTATCAGTTCCCAATCCGTATATGTCTGGGCCAGCACCATATCAATGGTGTCCTGTATGAAATTAATGGCATTATACACGGGTGTTACTATACTTATCATATTTCTTCTTTTACGATATATTTGGGTCTGTTTTTTACTTCAAGGTATGTCTTTGAAAGATACTGTCCAACTATTCCGATGCACAGCAGCTGGACACCGCTTATCAAAGATATGATACATACAAGAGACTGCCAGCCGCTTGTAGGATCTTTCCAGAATATGGCACGTATCAGGACAAAGAGTATAAGTCCAAATGCAAGCAGACAGAATACCACGCCAAGTAATGACACAAACGTCAGGGGAGCGGTGCTGAAGGCGATTATTCCTTCCACTGAATAGGCAAACAGTGACCAGAAACTCCACTTGGTCTCTCCCTTTACTCTCTCAACGTTCTCATACTCGATCCATTTTGTCTTGTATCCGACCCAGCCAAATATTCCTTTGCTGAAGCGGTTATATTCTCCCATTGAAAGGATTGCGTCCACTACTTCTCTCTTCATGAGTCTGTAGTCTCTTGCACCGTCCACGATCTCTGTCTTGCTTATCTTGTTCATAAGCTTATAGAACTGTCTGGCAAAGAAGCTTCTGATGGGTGGCTCGCCTTTTCTGCTCACACGTCTTGTGGCAACGGAATCATAGCCCTCATCTATGTACTTGAACATTTCCGGTAAAAGAGACGGTGGATCCTGCAAATCTGCATCCATCATTACCACATAATCTCCCTTGGATTTCTGAAAGCCCGCATATATTGCGGCCTCTTTACCAAAGTTTCTGGAAAATGATATGAGTCTAACTTCATCGTGTGCTTTCTTTAATTCCTTGACTTCCTTCACGGTTCCATCACTTGATCCGTCATCTACATATATCAACTCCAAATCAAGATTCTTCTCCTCAAAGAAGTCCTTATTTTTCATAAGTTCCTCGTAAAAATAAGAAACATTCTCTTCCTCATTAAAACAAGGTACTATTACGCTCAGCAGCATATTATCCTCCAATCAGTGGAATGAAGGCTGATGCCGCTGATCAGTTAATATCAGACTCTATGCAGACGTCGGTACTTAGTCGCTGTATTTTAGCGATTTATGTACCGCTACGTCGAATCGAAGCGAGAGCGTGTCTGAAATTAACTGATCAGCGGTAAACAGCCGGTCGACTCACAGGTTGCGATCATAAATCAGGTAATTGTAGGTTTCGAGAGCGAGGCTGTATTGGCCTTCTTTCGGTCCCGCATCTTCGAATTTATCAACAATTATTATATCACAGTCATAGGTCTCTCCCATAGTAGCTATATCCTGCATATAAAGGGCGGGAAAGGCCATCATATCATGGATGACGTACATATCTTCGTCGTACTCGTCCATGATACCGGTATCCAGGTTGGGAACCCAAAGGTCCATGCCATAGAGGACGGGTACATTGTCCATGTAGGATGAGACATAAGGAAGTATGTCGTCATTTGCAAGGACCATACCGGGATTAAGCGAGGATCTCTTTTTTCTCGCTGTTATAGCGGTATTCCTCAGTCATGGTGTCTCCCTTGAAGAGGCCAAACATGTTGCCGCAGATGGAGACAAAGAGTATAAGGATTATGCCTACTACGTATCTCTGACGTGAGGTTTTGAGACCGCTTATTATCTCCGCACAGGCGAAGGGAATAAATACCAGAATCGGTAATACTTCTGTCAGGGGTTCATATGTGGCTGCCGCCGGGAATATGAAGCTTAAAAGCCATACTGACAGCGGATTGCCCACTAGTAGTACAAGCAGGGCAACCGGATACATTACGAACCATTTATTTCTTGCCTTATTAACCTGATAGAGTACAAACACGCTTACCGCAAAGAGCAGAAAATAACTGCCCTGGGTCTTACTGCCGGTGAAGAAGTTGTACATGGTGTTGAATACAGCCGTCATATCACACTTCCTCCTTGGCAAATCTGATCATGCACACGGTTCCGAGCACTACCGCAACTATTATTATCAGGAGTCCTCCGGATGCAAATGATGTAAGGAAAAGGCTTGCTGCAAGGCACAGCAGCATCTTGGATACGCTGCCTATTCTGCCAAGCCATTTTCCGCCTTCTCTTTCACGTCTGTACATGTCGGTTATCACATACATGCAGTAAGGAAGCATAACTCCCGCAACTATGGCAGCTCCCGAATATCCGTTATGAAGTATCTTATGTATTATAGATCCGCTGAAATAATCACCGCTTAATATAAGCACAGCAAGAAACAGTATAAATATCATGCTCTTTTTCCTGTTTCTTACAATGGGGTACAAAGTAAGAGTGCAGGCAAAGAAGGTGCAGGTAACTGTCTGCAAAGTAATCACTACATACAGGAGCCATTCCAAATCTATACCAAATGATATGGCGTAATAAGCATAATAGGCGGGAAGAGATATTATCTTTCTAGAGTTTATAACGCCCAGTCCGTAGGGCTGGTTGGTAAAAGGATTGACGGTGAAGAGTTCTCTGCTGCTCACTATCTCCCTTACTGTTGATAACATTCCGTCTATTCTCAGATTGCTTCTTAAGAGAACAATTCGAAGTATTATACCGGCAAGCGCAATTATGGTGGCTGATATGAGGATCCACTCTTCTTTCTTCAGTTTACTGCTTTTGTTAGTCGCCTCATTTTTTCCCTTTGCTTTGAAGATTCCCGTTATGACAAAGAGCAAAAGGAAGAGAACAATTATAACGTCGGTAAGCCAGCCGAACATCTTGCAGGCTTCCATATAGGGCTTATCAAGGAATAATGCGCCCGTAAATACAGCTCCCTGAAGCAAAAATAGAAAAAAGAAACCAATCAGATATGTTTCAATCTGATTTGTTTCTTTTTTACCGCTAAATGCTTTATTGATTATATATCCTGCCATATAAGGCAGTATAAGTATAACTAATATACCTACAATATTCATGATACTCATAGGCTGATTTTACCATAATAAAGGGCTTTATGTCCAATTTTAGCCCCTTATAAGTATTCCTCTTTGCCCTCTTCTTTTAATCTGTCTACAAAGAGCTTTATATCCTGTGCGCGGTGCTTGTCGCAGACCATCACTATGCCGTCTTCCGTCGTGGCAATAACGAGGTTCTCCACACCCAGTGCCGCTATAAGCTTGTCCTTGGGCCCGTAGAAAATGTTACCGCTACTGTCGATGGAACAGACATTGGCCATATTGACATTACCATGCTCATCCGTACCGTACACATCCGCAAGAGCATCGAAACTTCCCACATCGTTCCAGCCGAAATCCCCTTCCAGCATAAGAACATTGTCTGCTCTTTCCATTATTCCGTAATCTATTGATATCTTGGGTATCTCGGGATAAAGCTTGTCGATTACAGCGCTCTCTTCAGCCGTAGCCATGGCATCCCCTATCTTCACAAGGTATTCATATATATCGGGAAGCAGCTTCTTAAATTCCTTAAGTATGGTTGATGCCTTCCACACGAACATTCCGCTGTTCCATGCATATTCTCCGCTTGAGAGGTATTCCTCCGCCGTCTCAAGATCCGGCTTCTCAACGAATTCCTTTACATTGCGATAGTCCTTGCCCCCTATCTCTTCATTCCTGATATATCCATATCCGGTACAGGGAAAAGTGGGCTTGATTCCGATTGTGACCAGCGCATCTGTCTCTTCCGCCGTGGCGACCGCCGTCTTTAACACACCGGCAAAGGCTTCTTCGTTCTTAATAAAATGATCCGAAGGAAGTATTATCATCACGCCGTCTTCGTATTTCTTGACTATCTCCATTGCGGCATATCCAATACAGGCCGCCGTATTTCTGGCAGCCGGCTCCCCAAGGATATGATCGGGTCTGAGAAGATCCTTTGTAAGGTCTATGGTCATCTGTCTGTGGTCCATGCTGGTTACCACAAAGATATCTTCTTTGGCAGCTACCATGGAAAGTCTTTTTGCCGTATCCATTACCATGGTATCTTTTCCCGATAAATTTAAGAATTGCTTGGGTCTGCTTTTTCTGGACAGGGGCCAGAATCTGGTTCCACCGCCTCCTGCCATTATCACACCGTAAGTCTTCATATATACCTCAAATCAAAATCTATTTTCTTGCCGAATCGATATTCTCAACAAACCAATCGTAAGCAAGCTTTACGCCTTCTTCAATCTCCACCTTGTGGGTCCAGCCTATCTCATGAAGCTTAGTTACGTCTGTCAACTTTCTGGGAGTTCCGTCTGGCATATCTGCATTCCATACAATATCGCCCTCGAAGCCTACCGTTTTCTTAACAAGCTCCGCAAGATCCTTGATTGTAAGTTCCTTTCCTGTTCCTATGTTCACATGCTGAAGTCCGTCATAATGCTCAAGAAGATATACACAGGCATCGGCCATATCGTCGGAGTAAAGGAACTCTCTTAAGGGCTTACCGCTACCCCAAAGCTCAACGCTCTTAGCTCCGTTAACCTTGGCTTCGTGGAATTTTCTTATCATAGCGGGCATTACATGGCTTCCGCTTAATTCGTAATTGTCATAAGGTCCGTAGAGATTGGTGGGCATACAGCTGATAAAATCATCGCCGTACTGCATCTTATAGAACTTGCACATCTCAAGTCCGGATATTTTTGCAATTGCGTATGCCTCATTGGTAGTCTCCAAGGGTCCTGTAAGCAATGCATCTTCCGGTATGGGCTGAGGTGCCATCTTGGGATAGATACATGTACTTCCAAGGAAAAGAAGTTTCTTTACCTTGTAGTCGTGACAACACTTGATAACATTGCACTGAATCTGCATATTTTCATAAGCGAATTCCGCAGGAGTTGTCTGATTGGCATTGATTCCTCCTACTTTTGCTGCGGCAAGTACAACAACATCAGGTCTCTCTTTTTCAAAGAAATCCCTTACCGCCTGCTGCTCTGTCAGATCCAGTTCCTTATGGGTTCTTCCTATGATATTCGTATATCCCTGTCTCTCCAGAGATCTTACAATCGCGCTTCCCACCAGGCCTCTGTGTCCTGCTACGTATATTTTGTCATTCTTGCTTAAAGCTGCCACTTCTTTATACTCCTCTCGTTTTTCAATATCTTATAAATCCGTCTTTTAAGTCATTACCCCTTAAATGAAGATCGTCCACAACAAAGGGAGAAGACGGGAATTTGTTATATCCTATCTGTCCGCTGTCATTGGCAACATATATTGTAACACCATCTACTTCATAGGTGAATGCTTCTCCGTCATCATAATCCTGTTGGTTGACATAACAGTCATCGTTAACTGTTATACTGATGTCCGTAACCAGATTGTATGCCCTGGTCATAAGAAAGAAGAGGGAACATACCAGAAATGCTCCTGTCAAAAAGTTGTTCACGGGCTCATTCTTTATTGATTCCAACAGGTCGGAATATATCATACCAAAGACAAACATTGGCATAATGATTATATAGGCATAGCCGTATCTTATTAAGGGTGCCTGTGTGAACCAGAAAAGAGTGCCTGCGGAAAATGTAACTAAAAGCAGTATCCTGTTCCAGTCAGTCTCTTTCTTTTTTACAAACTGAATCACAATATATACGACTCCCGCAATAAGAGCTGCTGCCGTAGCCAGTGCCCATAGCTTTTCCAGATTGTGAAGACCCGAAAACCAATTGGGCACCCATACTTTTAAGGGATCTTCCACATGACTCATGTCTATATAGCCTTTTCCGTAGAGGCCAATCTCCTGACGGTCAAAGATTGCTTCTTCCCTGCTTATCTTCCAATCAACATTAAAGAAATCAAATGCAGTTGAAGGGTAAAGCATTCGACCGGATATTATGACATTTCTTATGAAAAAAGGAATTGATATCACAAGTCCGCTTACGATACATACGACGATACCCTTAATGTTCTTATTTTTTACAAGTGAAACTGCCGGAACTATGGCTATAAATACAAGCAGACCGATGCTTAACTTAATGGTAACTGCATATGCCATCAGAATACTTAACATGGCATATATCGGCATGGGGTCTTCTGCCTCGTCCTTCGCATCCAGCCAGAGGATGAGTATTATGAATATCATAGTCTGAGCATAATAATCGGATGCGGGAGCAACCATCTCTATGAATATCTTACAAAGGTAAAATATGAGACCTACTCTTATTGGATCCGAAAGCCTGATATGGGGTTTTTCTTTAAAAGTGAATACCTTTCTCAGATCAAGAGCAACATAAGCACCCATAAGAACAAAATATCCCGCAGTTGCATGAAGTGACTGACCGAATATCCATCTCATGCTGTATAAAGCATTCAGAGCAAATTCGGCACTGTTGTATCCGAATCTTCCATGAAGGTTAGCAAGCCCCGGAACAACTCCGTATTCCTCGATCCAGCGTATTGCCTGAGCATGATAGAGATTGGTATCTATATGCATATAGCCTCTGGATGTACCGTAGGCCACGATAACAGTAATAAGGGCAGAAACTCCCGTAAGTATAGCTGCCTTTGGAGATACAAAAGCGAATTTCGTGTAATGACTTATGTCCTGACCGATGTTTTTCCCATAGAAAAACAGAAGCCCTGTTGTAGCAAACATAAGAACTATGTTGGCCGCAAGTCCCACGCCTCCGAATAAGCTCCAGATCTCAGCATATACAGTAACCGTGGCAAGTCCGAGGAAGACCTTGATAAGTGGATTCTCTCCTTCGGCCGGTACCAAGTCCACATCGGCCTTAAGTGCTTTATAAAGCAGCCTGTATATGGCATATCCGACAGTATATGAAGTTAATGTGATATAAAGCCAATTAATTATTACCTGAACCATAAGCTCATTATACCATATAAAAAAGCGCCAACGAATTGTTCGTTAGCGCTCTGTTCTCTTTATGTCGATTCGACTATTTATTCTTCTTAGCCACAAGGTCGATATCTGACTTCACCATCATGGATACGAGGCCCTTGAAATCAGTATCTCTCTTCCATCCCAGTTCCTTCTCAGCCTTGCTGCAGTCACCCCAAAGGAATTCAACTTCGGCAGGTCTGTAGAACTTGGGATTAACATCTACAAGTACACGTCCTGTAGCTGCGTCGATACCCTTTTCGTTGACGCCTTCGCCTTCCCATCTGATCTTGATACCACACTCTTCAAAAGCAGCTTCAACAAACTCTCTTACTGTATGAGTCTCGTTGGTAGCAAGAACATAATCACCGGGCTTATCCTGCTGTAACATAAGCCACATACCCTTTACGTAATCTCCCGCAAAGCCCCAGTCTCTCTTGGCATTCATGTTACCCAGAGAAAGCTTCTCCTGTTTTCCTGCAAGAATATTGGCAATGGCAAGTGTAATCTTTCTTGTTACGAAGTTCTCACCTCTCCTGGGAGATTCGTGGTTAAAGAGAATACCGTTACAAGCAAACATGTTGTAAGACTCTCTGTAGTTAACTGTTATCCAGTATGAGTAAAGCTTAGCAGCTCCGTAAGGACTCTTGGGATAAAAAGGTGTCTTCTCGCTCTGAGGAGCTGTCTCGGGAATTCCACCGAAAAGCTCTGATGTAGAAGCCTGATAATAACGACATGAACCGCCGTATATTCTTAAAGCCTCAAGAAGCTTAAGTGTGGATACACCTGTTGCCTCTGCAGTATACTCCGGTACCTCGAAAGAAATACCTACGTGAGACTGAGCCGCAAGGTTATAAACCTCTGTAGGCTTGATCTCGGAAATCAGTCTGCTGAGTCCGCTGGAATCGGTTGTGTCACCGTAATGAAGGAAGAACATCTCATTGTTGTAAGGTCCTTCAATAATATGATCTATTCTCTCTGTATTGCTTGTGCTGTGTCTTCTTATAAGACCGTGAACTTCATATCCCTTCTCAAGCAGGAACTCTGCGAGATAAGATCCGTCCTGGCCTGTTACACCTGTAATCAATGCAATATTCTTTGTAACGTTATTCATTCGTACCTCCGCATCTAACAAATAGATGATTTTCTGCTTTATTCAGTATACCTTTTGCATGAAATTAATGCAAGATAAGGCAATGTTATCATAAGCTCATATGCATATCTGAGATCGGCTACGAGCGGGGTTGCCGCAAGTATTGTAAGAGTCACTCCAAGCACCGGTAAAAAGAGTAAAAGCTTATTCTTTTCTTCTCTGCAAATCACTATGCCCATAAAGAGAATCATAAGCCAGAAGAAACTTCCGGGACTGTAGAGAACTCCGTAGACCGGTATCATGGTGTGCAGTTTGAACATTAGCTCTTCCAGCTTAACAACCGCAGGTCCGTATATTATCGGATTGGATTCAAGTCCCACTGAATTGTCCGTTATATCATAGAATACCGTCTGCTCCGGATTCATGGGATAGAAATAACCCTTGGTCTGGTCTATGTATGCCGCAAGGTATTCTCCCGGATATCTGATTCCAATCCTGAACCAGAGAGCCACATAATCCGACATGTGTGTCATTAGATATTCTTCATCACCGTATGCAACCCACTGACATATATTATC
This sequence comes from uncultured Lachnospiraceae bacterium, assembly GCA_902779505.1. Taxonomy (GTDB): domain Bacteria; phylum Bacillota; class Clostridia; order Lachnospirales; family Lachnospiraceae; genus Colinaster. The sequence continues at coordinate 5,868 of CACZBZ010000039.1, read as the reverse complement.
CGAACCGCCGGGGCAATAATTATTCCTTACATAATCAAGATCGTTGATCTTCTCAAGCATGGCAAGGTCAGCGTCATCCAAATCTTTCTCGTCATATACAACTCTGGCCATCTGCTGCAAAGGAATGCTTAAACTCATATAGGAGGGAGTCTGCTCAACATCATAAGCTTTCATAAGAGGGCCGTTGATAAGGCTTGCGATTATCGTCAGAGCTATAAAGATAAGCGGGTATACTAAGAGATCCCTTTTCCTGCTCTTCAGATAGCTCAGCAGACACATGATCAGTACTGCTAATGTTGTTATAAGATAAGCATAATATCCATTATGTCTGAATTCACAAAAAGCGAATCCTGATACAAAGAAGATAATAATATCTCTTGCGCCTCGCTTATTCATCAAAAGGAATCTTGCCAGTGTAACAGTAAAGCAGAGTGTTCCCACAGAGAACAGCACGTCCTTCCACATAGTCACTCCGTAGATGAGATTGTAAGGTAAAAGAACGAATAACAAGAGAGCTGTCACTCTCCATATCTTCTTTATCTTCATCTCATAGAGGCACTCTATGGCATAGCCTACTCCTGCAGATACAAGAATCATCTGAAAGATTGTATATGTAGCAATTCCACCGTTAACGCTTCCTGTCAGTGCAAAACCAATCTTGTAAAATAATTCTATGAACAAGGTATGCATCCAGGGATGGTGATTGCTGTATGCTTCAACATGGGTTGCCTGAAGATACTGAACTATGCTGTCAGGCGTCATGATACCGGGAAAGTTCATAAGAAAGACAGGAATCATGCAGAGGAAGATGATGCCGGCGTATATTCCCCATATTTTAAAAGAAAAAGTCCTGCCCTTTGCATCTTTAGAAGCTCCCTGCTTCTCCTCCTCAAGAGAATGATACATGCAATAGGTCAATACAGATCTCAGAATATGGTAGAAGAGGCTGAAAAGACCAAGTGCTGTGAGAACCACATACACCGCTATATACAGTCTGTTCTCAAGGCCACCACCGATTCTGTCATAGCCTCCGATCATATAAAGCAAAGTGAATATGATAGATATAAATACTGACACAGTCATCACTTTTTTAGTGAATTCTTTGTTAGCTTCTTTTGTCAGCAGGAAGGCTGATAATCCGAAGACTATAAGCAGAAGTATATTGCCCGATTCCATTCCCGAAATATTGAAGAAAGCAAAACTAATGCAAAAAGCCTGTATTAAGTTGATAAGGGTCTTCTTAACAGTCACTTTTATTCCTCGTAAATACCCTTGTAAAGCTTAAGGGTCTTATCCACAACATCATTCCAATTGTACTTATCACATATATAATCCGATGCATATGATTTGAGAAGATCTGTCTGCATCTCATCCTTCAAAAGCATGTCCAGTTTTTCTCGGAGGTCTTCTACGTCGGATTTTCTGAATGTAACTCCCTGTTTTCCTGTTACGTCAGCACACTCCGGAATATCACTGGTGAGACAGCAATTGCCGTAGCTCATGGCTTCCAATAGACTAAGAGGCATACCCTCAAGATCACTTGGAAGTACATAGACATATGCATTGCTGTAGAGTTCCGCCAGAGGCTGACCCTGAACGAATCCCGTAAATATTATCTTACCGTCCGTACTTTTGTAAAAACTTTCAGTCTCATCCGGTATTGCCTCGGCCATATGATAGAGTCTTTCAAGATAGTCGCTTGTATCCGATGCACCTCCGGCTATAACAAGTTTCTTATCGGTATTAAGTCCCTTATATGCTTCGATAAGATAATGCACGCCCTTTTCGGGAACAACTCTTCCTAGGAAGAGAATGTAATCATCTTTTTTAAGTCCCCACTTGTCGCATATCAGGTCGGCTTCTTCCGGTTTGGCTTTCTCTATGCCATTGGGTATAAGGACCGTTTCTCTGTGATATCTGTCCTTAAAATAATCCTGTACGCCCTTGCTTAAGACTATTATCTCATCGGCATGTTTTACTGCCGCTTTTTCACCTCTCATAATGTAGGCTGTGGCAAATCTGCCCCATTTTGCTCTTTGATGATCCAGACCGTGTATGGTGGCTATCACCTTTTTACCAAAGAACTTTGGAATTCCACAGGCCAAACATGGACCTTCCGCATGGAAATGAACCACATCATATTTCCCAAAGGCTGTAACGATTGCACCAAATATGGAAGATGAGGCTGCTGCCAGTCCTTTACCCTCAATAGTCCAGAGTTTTTTGACATGAACACCATGGTAGTTATCTACGGAAGGATCGTCATATTCCTCTCCGCTTACATGATGGCCACCTCTGTCATAGCAGGTAACATGATTGCCTTTTTGAACCATCCTTGTAGCCAGCTCAGATACCACAATCTCCACTCCGCCTTCTCTGGAAGCCACTCTTTTGTGTCCGACCATGGCAATATTAAGTTGATCCTTTTTGCTCAAATCTTTCTTCATATTTCCCTAATATGACCTTCTTATCTGACTACATATACGTCCGCATATTTGAGTTCGCGCTGTTTTACTGCTGCGGGCGCACCATTCTTATAACAGATATCCTTCAAAAACTCTTCGGCTCTGTCATCTCTCGCCGCATAGACTATCAGTTCGTCCGCTTCGTCGATAATCTCATCGTCCCATAACTCATCATTGCATATATCTATAAAGAATATCTTGTCATATTCCATCAGTTCTTCGGCGTTATCCCATATCATCCAATAGTCATCACCGTTATAGAGATATACTACCGGCTTATCTTTTCTTGCAGACGCCCATTCGTATGCATCCACAGCTTCCTTGTTGTTAGCAAGTCCCACAAGATTCAGAACAATGGCAACTGCAAAAAGGATAGCACAGGCTATGGTCTTTTCTTTCTTTTCTTCTTTTTTGCCAAGTCTGTTCGTAAAGAAAACAATTCCAATAACAATCAGCAATATTACCGTTCCGTATACAGGCATCTCATATCTTATGGCTTCCTCAGCCTGCATCAGAGCCGTCTTCATAACTACTGCAAAGTATCCCAATGTTACCATAAGACACATGTAGATGCGCTGTTTATTTATGGCAGCATCATCCGTTTCTTTTCCTGTTGTTACATTCGAATCTATAGCTGCCTCGGTTTCTGTTTGCAGAGATTCTTCCGCTTTATCCGGCTTATTGTAATACCCTCTCTTCTTAAGCATCATATATGTCAGGAAGAGTAACATTAATATAAGCAATAAAAGATAAAATGAATTACAAAGCAAGTAATCGTTAAGAAGGCCAATAAACATGGATGCTCTGTCCATGAGATTGGCAGGATCGAAGAAAGCCCCTATGGCCTCTGTTCCTCTGTAACCCTTGAATATATGTCCGAGGCATGCCCTGTATGTAATTACCTCAAGTAAGAGGGCTGCCACAACGCAGGTCCCGTATATAAAAGCCTGCTTTCTTGTCTCTTTTTTGAAGAAGAGATAGAGGCACATATATGCCGCTATAAAGAAAAGGAAAACCACATAATAATAATGGGTCATAAAGCCAAGATATGATGTAAGAAATACCGGCAGATAAAAGCCAGTTATGGTTCTGTTTTTCTTATCAAATCCCTTAAGGTGAATAAAAAGTCCGCAGAAGCATAGGAATGTTAACATCATATACATTCTGATAAATGTTATTCCGCTGAATACCGCCGGAGAAAAACCAAACAGTAGCAGTGTTGCTAAAGTGACAAATCTGTCACCATTACTGACAATATCTGCTATTTTTACAAGCATTATAAGAGCAAGAACAAAAAACAGCAGATTAACCGACAATCCCTGCCATTTCGAAAATACACCGGGTGTAAAGGAACATACCGTGTGAAGAACAAAATAGTAGAGAGGAGGGTGAACATCAAAGGTCTGCATCAGCTTCACTGTTCCGTAGTTAAAGCCCTCTCCTTTTAAAACCATGAACTCATTTTTAATCTCATTCGTATCCATCCAGTATCTGTCCGTAGGAACAAGGCCGGATGTTACGTTTGATGAATAATAGGAATAGTTCTCATCATAATGGAATCCCTGTTTTTGAGTACAAAAACAGAAAGCTGTCATCAGCTGTAAGGCTATAATGACCGCTATGAGGATTCTGTATCTTCCTTTCTTCATATCATTAATTGATTTCATGTTTTCCCGCATATATGGAAAAAGCACGGTTACCCATGCCATTTCCTTAACACATTATTTATTATGCTTGATCTATTTATTCAGCTCTTCGTCCAAATATTCTTTTATGGCATCATGCCAGTCTGCAAAAGTATATCCTCCCACCATTCGTAACATATAATTCTCAAGAATGGAATGAAGCGGTCTTTGTGCCGCAGCGCCGTATTCCGCCGTTGTTGTAGGTATTACCTTAACATCCTTGCCTGCAAGTCTGAATATCTCTTCTGCGAATTCAGCCCATGAACAGCTTCCTTCACAGGTTGCGTGATATGTTCCGTAATTATCCGTAAAGAGGATGCTGTCTATTGCTTTAACAAGTTCTTTTGTACTTGTGGGTGTACCGAACTGATCGGCTACAACCGTTACAGTATCACGATCCTCTGCAAGTTTAAGCATTGTTCTAACAAAGTTCTTGCCGTCTCCGTAGAGCCAAGCCGTTCTGAATATAAAATATCTGTGGCAGAAAGCTCTTACCATCTCTTCGGCTCTTGCCTTGGTTATTCCATAGACACTCTTGGGATCCGTAAGATCATATTCCATGTATGGAGTCTCTTTCATACCGTCGAATACATAGTCGGTAGAGATGTGTACAAGTTTTGCTCCTACCGATTCAGCTGCAATGGCAAGATTCCTGGGTCCCAGCACATTAATCTTGAATGCAAGATCCTGATTGGTCTCGCAGGCATCCACTGCTGTATATGCGGCACAGTTGATGATTGCGTAAGGCTGTTCGCCTCTTGCCAGTTCCATAACCGCATCTATGTCTGTGATATCCAGTTCGGCAACATCAGTATTGATAAACTGGAGACCTCTTTTCTCAGAATAATATCTGTTAATCTCTTTACCTAACTGTCCGTTACAGCCTGTAATGATGATCTTTTTCATTTCCACCCTCCACAGTGATTAAGCGCCGCTCATTTGAATGTAATTTTAACATATTATTGATGTGCGGGCAATTTTGCCAGTTCCTTAAAGACGTCTCCTCGCTCTTCAAAATTCTTGAAATATCCGTATGATGCAGCAGCGGGAGAAAGTATCACCGCTCCCGAATCGGTGACGTCTTTGGCCAGTCTTACCGCCTTTTCAAGATCTTCCACATAATATGTATTATCAAGGGATCCTATTCCCTCTGTCTCGTATATTCTTTTTCCGGATTCATACATGAATATGTAGTTGTATTTCGGATGCCTCGGTATATAGTCTGTCAGTTTGTCATAATCTATTCCTCTGTCCATGCCTCCCAGAAGAATAGTTGCGGCATCTTTTACACTCTCAAGTGCACTTATGGCCGCCTCCGGGATGGTAGAAATGGAATCATCAAGGAATCTCACACCATCGTATGTTCCCACATACTCAAGTCTGTGAGCAAGGCCTGTGAAATTACTCATCACTTCCTTCACTTTATCGGGGTCACATCCGAATCTGTCACAGGCTATACTGTATACGAATTCGGCATTGAACTGATTGTGCTCTCCCTCAAGTGAAAGCTTATAAGGATGCTTATTCATGACTTCATCGTAAGATATCTCAATATCCTCGGACAATGTCTCAATCTTCGGAACATTGTCACCATGATAATAATAATCACCATTCTGCTGGTATAGAGCAACATGAGTCTTTGCCTTGAAGTATTCATCCATGGTTCCGTAATAATCAAGATGGTCCTCATAAAGATTAAGGAAGACTCCTATATGGGG
>CACZBZ010000038.1 GCA_902779505.1 uncultured Lachnospiraceae bacterium | reverse complement strand
GCGGAGAATTCTGCAGACATGAGTATTAAAGAGAGAATTCTTAAGACAAATGAAAAAAAGGATCCGGAGAGAATGGATCTCTTAATGAGAACCATCAAAGCCATCCATTCCGCAACAACCATAGAGACCTTTGAATCTGAAGAGGATCTGAAGAGGCAGAGAGCCGAGACGGAACTTTTTTCCAAGCTGGTTGCCCCCACTTTCGGAGTGGATACCAGACGATTTGAGGTTTCCGGAATTTCCTGCGAGTGGGTATCGCCTGTGGCAGCTCACAGAAAAGACCAGGTCATTCTCTATTGTCACGGTGGCGGTTATACATCCGGAGGGCTTGGCTATGCCAGCATACTTGCGGGTAAGCTTACTTTCCACACAGGCTTGGAAGTTGTGTCCTTTGAATACAGGCTGGCTCCGGAACATCCCTATCCTGCGGCCATAGAAGACGGTCTTGCAATGTGGGATTATCTTATGAACAAGGGCTACGGGGCAAAAGATGTGATAATTGCCGGTGATTCTGCCGGAGGCAATCTTGCCCTTGAGATATGTATCAGACTTAAGGAAGCGGAGCGTTTTCTTCCCGGGGCTTTGATTCTTTTCAGCCCATGGACGGATATGAGAGCGGTGGCTTCTTCATATAAGACATATGCGGACAAGGATCCATTGCTTACTTTCAATTATGTGGCATCGGTTCGTTCCGCTTATGCGGGAAAAGATGCGGATTATTCACTTCCGCAGTACAGCCCTTTGCTTACGGACCTTAAAGGATTTCCTCCTGCACTTATACAGGTAGGAAGCAATGAGATACTTAAGGGCGACAGTGAACATCTTGCCAAGAATATGATCAAAGCGGGATGTTATGCCAAACTTGAAGTATATCAGGGCGGCTGGCATGTGTTCCAGCAGATGCCTTTGCCCAAGGCGGCACACGCCATGGATAAAGTGAATGAATTTTTGGATGGAGTATTCAGATAGTTTCTGAATCAAAATGATATGGGAGATAATTGGTATAGATTGGACAATGTAGCCAGGTTATTCCTGGCTACTCATACGAAAAGAGACCCGCGCTGCCTCAGAGTAAGCTGTTCATTGAACGAGATGATAGACAGGGATACTCTGCAGAAGGCTCTTGATACCACCATAAGCTTAAGGCCTGAATTCCAGGTGCGTATCAGGAGAGGATTCTTCTGGCATTACATGGAGCAGACGGATGCACGTCCTGTGGTAACGGAAGAGGATGACAGACCCTGTCCTATTCTCTACGGAAGCAATTACAGAGGTATTCTTCATTATAAAGTGACCTATTACAGAGACAGGATCAATGTGGATCTTTTCCATGCCATAAGTGACGGAACGGGAGCTCTGGCCTTTTTGAAGTTGCTTGTGCTCAATTATCTTAAGCTTCGCTATCCCAATGAACTTGGTGAAGTTACTTTTGAGAATGAAGCTTCGGATGATGACAGATTGCGAGACAGTTTTGCTCAGTTCTATGAGAATACTGACGGTCCCATACCCAAGACCATTCTCAACAAAAAGAAGAGGGCTTATCACATTCAGAGCAGAAAACTGCCCTATTATCAGTTGCAGTTTTTTGAGATACATGTCAGTGCAGCTAAGATGCTTGAGAGAGCAAAGTCCTATGGCGTCAGTCTGACAAGCTATCTTGGGGCTGAACTTATGATGGCTATATATAAGGACATGCCTTCTATCATGCATGTACTCCCGATTACCATATCGCTGCCTGTAAATTTGCGTAATTATTATCCTTCCGAGACCATGCGTAACTTCTTTAACAATGTGGATGTTACTCATGTCTTTAAAGGTGACGAGACTATAAAAGAACTGGCTGAAGAATTTGATCAGCAGTTGAAGGAGAGCATTAAGCCGGAACTTATCAGAAAGCAGATGAACAGATATCAGAGTATAGAGAGACTCTTCTTCACAAGGATGGTTCCGCTTTTTATAAAACAGCCGGTGGTAAGAGCATTTTCCAAGAAGGAAGCCAAGACGGTTACAGCCGTGATCTCCAATCTGGGACCCCAGAAGATTCCGGAAGAGATGAAGAAATATGTAAAAGGTTTTACGGATTATTGCAGTACGGAGACCTTGTTTATTACGGCTACTACATATAATGACGACCTGGTTCTGGGAGTGGCATCCGCTTACGGTGGAACCGGAGTGATCAAGAGACTGGTGGGCGCTTTGCGTTCGGAGGATTACGATATGACAGTCTATGCTTCGGAGGTGATCCGCTAATGAAGAAATGTCCTAATTGCAAGATATATGTGGGTGGTGAAGGTGACAGATGCCCTGTCTGCCAGAGTGCTCTTATGGGAGAAGGCTCTCCCTACGGATGGCCACAGATGAGCAAACTCAGAAGGCAGTCAAGGTTTTATAAGTTCCAGCTTTTTGTAGTGCTAGTGCTGGCATTTATAAGTGTGGCACTTGATCTTCTGTTGGATGTTAATACAGGAAAACACTGGAGCCTTCCTGTGGTCGTATGGGCTCTGGTTATAGAACTTTTGATCAGGCACTTTATTAAAAAGAGCGTGGTAGTGGCTTCCATTGTGACGGAGACAGGGGTCAACATCTGCGTGCTCCTATTGCTTACGGCCTGGTATATGGGCTTTGTTCCGCCCATTGTTGATTATGTTGTACCTATCATAGTGAGCGGCCTCTTGGTGACCAATTTGGTGCTTACGGTGATAGACAAGCATGGCAATGCACTGGTTTATTTCCTCATCAATCTGCTTGTGGGAATAATACCTTATGTGATCATCCGTATAGTAAGGCAGTCAGTGCCCGTTCCATGGACTGTTTGTCTGATGATATGTGTGATATATATTATAGGAATCAGTGTGTTCAGAGGACACAGTGTTCTTAATGAGATTCAGAAGAGAATGTCACTGTAAAAATCCTGACATTCAGAATATAAACTGAAGACAATGCAGAGGGTGATTATTCACCCTCTGTTTTTCTTTTCATATCTTTATGCTTGGTGTATACTAAACTGAGTAAAAGACTATGAATTCGGGGGAACTAAAATGAATATACTTTTTGTCATAAACACCATAAGCAAGGCGGGGGCGGAGATGGCCCTTATAGAATTACTCAAGTGTTTGGGCAATGATCATAATATAGATCTTTATATACTTACATCTCAGGGGGAACTGATAGACAGTATCCCATCCAATGTCAATATTCTTAATGACCATATCGATAAGAATACCGTTCTTTCAAAAGAGGGCAGAAAGCATCTGATGAAGATGACTGCGGGAAGGGCCTTTAACAGAGGATCGGTTTTTAAGAATCTTCCTTACATGATTGGAAACGCCGTTAAATTGAGAAACGAAAAATACTTCAGACCGGAGAATCTCCTTTGGAGAATGGTGTCTGACGGTGCCGTTAGATTTGATAAAAAATACGATCTCGCCGTAGCCTACTTAGAGGGCGGAGCGACCTATTACGTGGCTGAACATGTTAATGCTTCAAAGAAAGTAGCATTTGTTCATGTAGACTATTCAAGAGGCGGCTATTCAAGAAGTCTGGACAAAAATGATTATGCACAGTTTGACAGAGTATATACGGTGTCGGATGAAGTAAAGGGAACCTTTACGAAGATTTATCCGGAGTTTGCCGACAAGACCGAAGTCTTCCATAATCTTGTGGATCAGGACAGAATCAGAAGACGCGCAGAAGAAGGTAAAGGCTTTACGGATGATTTTGACGGTTCCAGAATTCTTACCGTGGGCAACCTGTCTCCTCAGAAGGGATATGATATAGCAATCGATGCTGTGGATATCCTTAAAAAGAGAGGCCTTAACATCAGATGGTATGTGGCAGGTGAAGGAAAATGCCGTGCCGAACTTGAGAAGAAGATATCCGACCTTGGTCTTGAGAATCAGTTTGTACTGCTGGGCTCGGTGCCCAATCCCTATCCCTATCTGAAGGAATGCGATCTTTATGTGCACGCCAGCAGATATGAAGGCAAGTCTATTGCCATACAGGAAGCTCTTACTCTGGGCAATGCCGTTATTGCTTCCGACAGAAGCGGTAACAGAGAGCAGATAAGAGACGGAATAGACGGCGTACTTTGCGAGCTGTCTCCCGAGGGAATAGCTTCGGCTGTTGAACGTGTCTTAAAAGACGACGAATTAATGAAAAAGCTGAAAGAGAATGCACTTTTGATTCGTTATGACTCGAGAGACGACGTTGAAAAAATGCTTGCTTTGGTGGAACAGAACTAACGGGAATTAAAGTTTTGAAAAAAGATAAGAAAAAAAGACTGTTGATAATAGCACTTGTAAGCACCATAACACCGATTATCCTCGGTGTTATGGTATTTCTTTTGTTTGGAAAAAACAGCAAAGACAACAGAGACGAAGTGAATATAGAGATTGCCTCCATAGAGGAGATCGAATCGGTATCCGAAGAAGAAACCACTGTTCCTGACACAACAGAAGAGGAAACGACCACGGATGAAGCCGAGGAAGAGCCTGTTAACAAACCGACCTCTCCGAGCGAACTCAGGGGCGTCTGGATATCTTATCATGAATGGATGGAGATGCCCTCGGAAGAAGCAGCATTTAAAGCATCGGTTGATAAGATGATGGACAGGGTTGTTGAGCTTAAGATGAACACCGTATATGTTCATGTCAGAGCGGATGCCGATGCCATGTATCCTTCTTCCATTTTTCCCTGGTCAGCTTATATAACGGGAACTCAAGGCAAGGATCCGGGTTACGATCCCTTTGCTTATTTTGTGGAGGCTGCCCATAAGAGGAATATCAGAATCCATGCATGGATCAATCCCTACAGAGTAAGTCACAGTGACAATCCTTGGGATAAGGTGTGCGCCGATAATCCCGCAAGAAAATATCTGGAAGACGGGGATTCTTCCAATGACAGATGGGTCTTAAAGCAGGGGGACAATTATTATTTCAATCCCGCTGTGCCGGAAGTAAGACAGCTTATTGTTAATGGCGTTGAGGAACTGGTCAGCAAATATGCTGTGGACGGCGTTCATCTGGATGATTATTTCTATCCTGTTGTGGACGACAGTAAAGCCGAAAGCTGCTTTGACAAGCCGGAATATGACGCAAGCGGAAGCAGTCTCTCTATTGCAAACTGGAGAAGAGAGAATGTTAATATCCTTTTGAAGGATATGTATGCGACTGTAAAAAGCCATGGTCAAGATATAGAATTCGGTGTCAGCCCCGCAGGCAATCTGGAGAATGTCAGAAGCGACAGACAGCATTTTGCCGATGTGGACAAATGGCTGTCTACGCCGGGATATGTTGATTATGTTATGCCTCAGCTTTATTGGGGCTTTGAACCCAAGAGAAAGTCGGGAGAACTTGCCGCATGGGCCTATGAGAACAACTTAAACAGCTGGATCAGTATTAATACCTGTGACAGCGTAAAGCTCTATGTGGGACTTCCCATGTATATAGCGGGAACCAATGTAAAAGATAACAATCCTGTATCAGAGTGGATTGCCAATGATGATGTAATAGCAAGACAGGTTACTTATGCAAGGAATACGGGCAGAGTAGCGGGATATGTCTTCTACGCTTACAGTTCTTTCCAGAAGCCCGAAGCTGCAAAAGAAGTTGAGAATCTGATGAAAGTCTTCAATTAAAAGGGAAAAGGCCATTACCCGGGGAAGGAATGGCCTTGAAAGGGGAGTATATAATTTTTCGGGGTTCCGTTTAAAAAACGGAAACAGTACAATCTGTACTATCTGTCTGTATAATAACACCCATTGTGTAACAGAACTGTAATGTGTCTGTAACAGAACTGTAACGCAATAAAAAAATTTTTAAAATTTTTTTTACAGATCTTCGGAATCGAGAATTATGGTAAAGGGACCTATGTTATCCAGGCTCACTGTCATGTCTGCTCCGAATATTCCCGTCTCGGTGTGATAACCGTTTTCTCTGCACTTACTGATTATATATTCATAGAGTTCGTTGGCGGTCTCGGGATCGCCCGCATTTGTAAAAGAAGGGCGGTTGCCTTTTTTACAATCGGCATAGAGTGTGAACTGGGATACCAGAAGAAGACTGCCACCCACATCCTGCAATGACAGGTTGATCTTGTCATTTTCATCCCTGAATATTCGCATGCCCAGAAGTTTCTTGATCATCTTATCGGCGATTTCCTTATTGTCATCCTTTGATACACCGATGAATACAAGGAATCCCTTATCTATGGCTCCGGTCACTTTGCCGTCCACGCTTACGCTGGCATTCTCAGCTCTTTGTATTACAAATCTCATATCTTTTTCCTTTCAGAATTGATTAACTCTCTGTCTAATATATCACATGACGGTCAATTAATTATTCTCCCATGATAAAGAATATTAAATATCTATAAATTGTTAGCACTCTCTATTGACGAGTGCTAATTTCTGTTATATACCTAATTTGTAAAAAGAAAATAACCTTAGCCATAGATGGGAAAGACGTCGTAAGCATTGGAGTTTTTCCGGATAAGAAATGGCAGAAAGGAGCAGATATGACTATAGACAGATTTACACAAAAATCACAGGAGGCTTTGAACGAAGCCCAGAGACTTGCTGTGGAATACGGCAATCAGACAATAGAAGAAGAACACCTTTTGTATGCCCTCTTAACTATCGAGGACAGCCTTATTGCAAAACTTGTTGAGAAGATGGAGATAGACCTTCATGAATTCAGCAAGAGAGCAATGCAGGGTATCGAGAAGAGAGTCAAGGTAAGCGGAGGCAATCTTCAGTGGGGCCAGGATATTAACAAGGTCCTTACCACGGCTTCCGATGAAGCCAAGGCAATGGGGGATGAATATATCTCTGTTGAACATCTTTTCCTCAGAATGATTAAATACCCCAATAAAGAGATCAAGGATATCTTCAAAGAATACGGTATTACAAGGGAGAGATTCTTACAGGCCCTTGCTTCCGTAAGAGGTAATCAGACCATCACCACAGACAATCCGGAAGCAACCTTTGATGCCCTGGATAAGTACGGTCAGGAACTGGTGGAAAAAGCAAGGAACAATAAGCTCGATCCCGTTATCGGTCGTGACGAAGAGATAAGAAATGCCATAAGGATTCTTTCAAGAAAGACCAAGAATAATCCCGTGCTTATCGGTGAACCCGGTGTAGGTAAGACCGCGGTCGTGGAAGGTCTAGCCAAACGAATCGCCGATGAGGATGTGCCCGAGGGACTTAAGAACAAGAAGATATTCTCACTTGACCTGGGTGCCCTTGTTGCGGGTGCAAAATACAGAGGTGAATTCGAAGAGAGACTTAAGGCGGTTCTCAACGATGTGAAGAATTCAGAAGGAGAGATAATACTCTTCATTGATGAGCTTCATACAATAGTGGGAGCGGGCAAAACTGACGGCGCTTTGGATGCGGGCAATATGCTGAAGCCCATGCTTGCCAGAGGCGAACTCCATTGCATAGGTGCCACCACTCTTGATGAATACAGAATGTATATAGAGAAGGATGCGGCCCTTGAGAGACGTTTCCAGCCTGTAATGGTGGATGAGCCTACGGTTGAAGATACCATATCCATCCTTCGTGGACTTAAGGAAAGATATGAGAACTTCCATCATGTTAAGATCATGGACAACGCTCTTGTAAGCGCGGCAACACTTTCCAACAGATATATCAGTGACAGATTCTTACCCGATAAGGCCATAGACCTTGTGGATGAAGCCTGTGCACTTATTAAGACAGAGATGGAAAGCATGCCTACCGAACTGGATGAGCTTAATCGTAAGATTACAATGCTTACCATGGAAGAGTCTGCCCTTAAGAAGGAAGATGACAAATTAAGCAGGGAGCGTCTGGAGACCATTCAGAAAGAACTGGCCGAGTGCAGAGACAGATTCAATGCAGGTAAGGCCGACTGGGATAATGAGAAAGCTTCTGTCGATAAGCTGTCAAAGCTTAGAGAGCAGAGAGAGACTGTCAAAGATGAGATCGAAGTTGCCAAGCGTAACGGAGATTATGAAAAAGCCGGAGAGCTTGAATACGGCACTCTTCCTTCTATAATCAAAGAGATAGAACAGGCTGAAGAAGCCAACAGGAATAAGAACATGACTCTTGTTCATGAAGCGGTAACCGAAGAAGAGATATCAAGGATAGTATCCCGCTGGACAGGCATACCCGTAAGCAAGCTTAACGAGAGTGAGAGAAACAAGACTCTGCATCTGGACGATGAACTCCATAAGAGAGTAATAGGTCAGGATGAAGGTGTTACCAAAGTTACCGAGGCGATCATCAGATCCAAGGCAGGTATCAAGGACCCCACAAAGCCTATAGGTTCTTTCCTTTTCCTTGGTCCTACAGGTGTAGGTAAGACAGAACTGGCTAAGAGCTTGGCTGCTTCATTATTCGATGACGAGAACAATATGGTACGTATCGATATGTCCGAATACATGGAGAAGTATTCAGTGTCAAGACTTATAGGAGCACCTCCCGGATATGTGGGATATGAAGAGGGCGGACAGCTTACGGAAGCCGTAAGGAGAAAACCTTATTCGGTTGTTCTCTTTGATGAGATTGAAAAAGCTCATCCCGATGTCTTTAACGTACTTCTTCAGGTGCTGGATGACGGAAGGATAACAGACAGTCAGGGCCGTACCGTAGACTTCAAGAATACCATCCTCATCATGACTTCCAATATAGGTGCTCAGTACCTGCTGGACGGTATAAGAGAGGATGGAAGTATATCCGAAGAAGCCGAAAATGAGGTTATGGAAGACTTAAGGAATCATTTCAGACCGGAGTTCCTGAACCGACTGGATGAAACCATACTCTTCAAGCCACTTACAAAAGAGAACATCGGCGGAATAGTAAGTCTTATTTTGGACGATCTTAATAAACGTGTGGAAGACAAGGACATTAAGATCAGTCTTAATGATGACGCAATCAAGTATGTGATCGAAGAGGCATACGATCCCGTATACGGAGCAAGACCTCTTAAGAGATTCATGCAGAAAAACGTGGAGACTCTGGTTGCAAGACAGATCCTCGCAGATAAGGTGGCTCCCGGTGATAACATAGTCATAGGTGTGGACGCCTCAGGGCTTACAATAATTTAATAACTTGTAACAGCAATTCCCGGGATTCTGTCCCGGGAATTTTTGTATTATAAGGATGGTGAACCAAGTCGATGCTATCGACATGGAATTATGTTATAATGAAGCCCAACGGTAGGTAATGTTACATAACGATTTGAACTCGGCATGGAGGAAAAAATATGATTCCACAGGATCCTATTATGCTTTTGAGTTTTATCAATATGAAACTCAGAGACAGTTATGAGAATTTTGATGCCCTTTGTGAGGGAATCGATGCAGATAAAGAAGAGATCGAAAAGAAACTGAACGGTATAGGCTATCATTATGACTCCGCTCAGAATGCTTTTAAATGATTGGTAAATTTCTATGGATATGAATTTATTTGACTATATGAGGTCCAATACAAAAGAGAAGGAATCTCCTCTTGCCGCAAGGCTTAGACCGAGAACTCTCGATGAGGTTGTGGGCCAGGAACATATCATAGGTAAAGATAAGCTGCTTTACAGAGCCATCAAGGCCGACAAGTTAAGCTCACTTATTTTTTACGGTCCTCCCGGAACGGGTAAAACCACCTTGGCCAGAGTTATTGCCAATACCACCAGTTCGGATTTTAAGCAGATCAACGCAACGGTGGCGGGCAAGAAGGATATGGAAGAGGTGACCAATGCCGCAAAAGATACTCTTGGTATGTATGGCAGAAAGACCATTCTCTTTATAGACGAGATACATCGTTTTAACAAAGGGCAGCAGGACTTTCTTTTACCATTCGTGGAAGACGGAACCATCATACTTATCGGTGCAACCACCGAGAATCCCTTTTTTGAAGTGAACGGAGCTCTTATTTCCCGCTCCATGATATTTGAACTTAAGCCTCTCACCACAGAGGATGTTAAGACTCTTGTCTTAAG
>CACZBZ010000037.1 GCA_902779505.1 uncultured Lachnospiraceae bacterium | reverse complement strand
GATAGAAGATCTCTTGTCGCCGCTTACCGTCACCAAAGAAGCATCAACTGCTGTATATTCCTCCTCTCCGGGGGCTTTCTTATACCATGTCCATGCTATAGAGTCATATAATACATCTCCCAATTCCACTGTGAGAGTTGCACCGTTAGTCTCTCCGTATGTTTTTGTAATTGATGAACTAAGATCCGTTACGAATCTGACCTCCTGCTGTTCCCACTTAGCGTAGAGATCATAATCCGTTCCGAGACTGAAACCTGATGTGCTTCCTGCTGTTACTGAGCCCTCAAGCACAGATCCTGAATAGTCCTCCTCTGCATACCAGCCTTCAAAATTGTATCCTCTTCTGCTCAGGGTCAGTTCTGACAGATCAAATGAGTCATCCCCGTAAAGGAGAACAGTCTTATGATGACTGACATCCGCATCGGCGGTATAGCATCTGTTAAGAGTTAATTTGGATATGTATACAGGATTATCAGAGTCGTCTGTCTCCGCATGAGAGACATTGCCCGACTCATCTTTTACATATATATAATATTCCCCCGAGGTCTGAGGTGAAGCTGTAAGCGTAACAAGGTTACGCTCTTCCTCAGTACCGGCATTGGGATCCGAAAGGCCTGTTCTCTGACTAGAACTTACCGCGGTCCATTCAATATCATCCTCATCCACTGTACTCGGTGCAAAGGCGTAATATGCTACGCTTGTACCTCTGTCGGTAGCGGTTGCCTTAAGACTCTTAACTCCGTCCTCTTCCTCTATTTCAAAGGACTCAACCGTGGGATTATACTCGTCTCTGTATTCATAGGCAGCCGAATATGAAGAAGTTTCTGCCGTAAGATAATTGTTGCTGCCGGGAATGGCCGTTACGGTATAATAAAAGCTTCCGTAACCTGCGCTTTCTATATCTGCCGCGCAGTCCATATAAAGATTACTTGTTGGGGCATATGTCTTAACTAATTCATGTGTATCACCCTTGTAGAGTTTTACTTCATAAGTAAAATTCGGGGAATTAAGGTCTCTGTTGTTAACATCCTTTGCGGGAGCCGTCCAGTTTGCCTGTCTTCCGTTCCAGCGAAAAGAGTCCGCATCACATGCCACGGTTCTTACAGCTGAAACGGTAGCCTTGAAATCAAAAGTACCGTGTGATCCGTCATTCCCGGTACCCATGTGATTACCGTTATCCGATGTGTAAAAGAAAAATGCATAGCTTCCGGCATCAGGAGTTATGGGTGAACTGTATTCCTGAGCATAGCCTTCAACTAAAATATCCGCTCCGTCATAGGCTATGCTTGAGATTGGAATATAATAGATATGCCCGTCACTTGTAACATCGGTGTCACCTTTTTTCAATGTGACGGTCATAGGATTGCCATATACTACAACTCTATTCGCGCCTGTTGAAGCGATATGGCCGTTGATATATAGTTTTGTATCCTCTTCTTCCTCTTCTTCTCCCTGACCTGATCCGAGAAGAGGGAAGCCCAGTGATCTGAATAAGCCTGCACCTTCCGATTCTTCTGTTTCTTCTTCAAAAGATTCTGCTTCCGTTGTGCTTTCTTCAATAGTTGTCGGTTCTTCTGAGGTTGTCGGTTCAAGAGATGTATTGTTGTCTTCAGCATGCACAACAAGCCCATCAGTATATATACTGGTGAGCATCATTAAGGCCGCAAGTGTACCGGCTAGTATTCGTTTAGATGTTCCTCTCTTGAACATAGATACAGTCTCCGGAATCCATTCGTCGCTGCATCTTCCTCTTTTTTCCCTGTATGCCCATAAATGGCATACATATTTCCCCGTATGTCATCATGCGACATACCCTATAATTTTACTATATTTTGTGTCGCAACACAAGTTTCGAGCATATATTGTGTATAATACACATCCCGCCAATATACTCTATAAAATATATCGGTTATTTTATTTGATCCATTAACCTGAAACGTGCATTTTTACAACATTTATTGCAATAATTCTATCAAAAGAACTGTAACAAACCTGTGTCACAAAATCTGATAAATACCGAAAAAATAAGACCCGCAGTCACCTGCGGGTCTTAAAACAAACATTTTTAATTATACGAGCTCAAGTAATACTTCCATAGCTCCGTCGCCCTTACGCTGGCCGATCTTAACGATTCTTGTATAACCACCGTTACGAGCTGCATACTTGGGTGCGATCTCATCGAAGAGCTTTGCAACCATATCTACGCTCTTTGTAGCCTTCTTCTTGCCTGCTGCAGCAGCAGGAACTTCAGTTACGGGAACAAGAGTCTTGAGCATCTGACGACGTGCATGAAGTCTTGAAGGCTGATCCTTCTTGATTGACTTGTCTACTTCGTCATATACTGTTACCTTCTTGCCATCCTTAACTTCCTTAACTCTCTTGCCATCCTTGTCCTTGCGGGCAACCTTAGCCTTAACAGTTACTGTTTCGAAGTTATCCTTTTCCTTTACTGCAAGTGCAATAAGGCCTTCGGCAATCTTCTGTACTTCCTTAGCCTTAGCTTCGGTTGTAACGATCTTTCCGTTGTAAAGAAGTGCTGTTACCTGATTCTTAAGTAATGCTCTTCTCTGATCTGATGTTCTGCTTAATTTTCTGTACTTTGCCATAATTACTCTCCTTCTTTTTTCAGCCGTGCCTACGGACTTACCGACTGATGGCTTGGATGCGGAAACACGCCTGTGGTCTTACAGCTTCCGTCGTTAATATATTAGTCCAAATCGTCCTGATTGAGTTCCAATCCCTGATCCTTAAGTTTTGCAAGCACTTCATCAAGTGACTTCTTACCAAGGTTACGAATCTTCATCATCTCATCCGGTGTCTTGTTAACAAGTTCTTCAACTGTGTTGATACCGGCACGCTTCAGACAGTTGTATGAACGAACTGAAAGTTCAAGCTCGTCAATACTGATCATGTTAAGCTTCTTCTCTCTGTTATCAGAGTCCTTAGTAGCCATAACATCAAGCTTGCTGCCTGCCTCTGAAAGGTCAATGAAGAGGCTTAAGTGCTCGCTGAGCACCTTTGCTGCAAGGCTTACTGCTTCTTCGGGAGTAAGTGTTCCGTCTGTTGTTACATCAAGTGTAAGCTTGTCAAAGTCTGTCTGCTGGCCTACACGTGTATTTTCAACAGTTACATTTACTCTCTCAACAGGTGTATAGATAGAGTCAATAGCGATCACACCGATCTCCATATCATCTGTCTTGTTCTTATCTGCGCTTACATATCCTCTACCCTTTGTAATTGTAAGATCGATATGTAATTTGCCCTTGCTAAGGGTAGCTATCTCCTGATCAGGGTTCATGATCTGGATCTCTGCAATATCGTTAACAACGTGGATATCTGATGCCTTAACAACACCGGGACCCTCGAAATCGATAACTGCAGATACAGGAGCCATAGACTCACTGTCATTCTTGATAGCGAGGCTCTTGAGGTTCATGATGATCTCTGTTACATCTTCCTTAACGCCGGGAATTGAACTGAACTCATGCTGAACGCCCTCAACCTTTACCTGGCTGATTGCAGCTCCGGGAAGTGATGAAAGCATAATTCTTCTGAGTGAATTACCAAGTGTGATTCCGTAGCCTCTCTCAAGAGGTTCTACTACGAATCTTCCATACTTCTTATCTTCTGAGATCTCTGCAATCTTTATATTTGGTCTTTCAAAATCAAACATGTATTATACCCCTTCCTATGTGAATATGAATCAATATCAGTTTAATCTTACTTAGAGTACAACTCGACGATAAGCATTTCGTCAACTGGAACATCGATCATCTCACGTGTTGGCAGGTTCTTTACTGTTCCTTTAAGGTTCTCGATATCTACATCGATCCATTCAGGGAAGAGTCTTCCTGATGTTACCTCAAGAATATCCTTGTATCTCTGAAGAGACTTTGATTTCTCTCTGATTTCGATAACATCTCCTGCCTTAATAAGGTATGAAGGTATATTTACGCACTTACCGTTAACAAGCACATGCTTGTGGTCAACGATCTGTCTTGCTTCTCTACGTGTTCTTGCAAATCCCATTCTGAATACTACAGAATCAAGTCTGCTCTCAAGAAGGATCATGAGGTTCTCACCTGTCATTCCCTTCATTCTGTCGGCCTTCTCATAGTAGTTACGGAAAGGCTTCTCTAAAACGCCGTAGATGAATTTTGTCTTCTGCTTCTCACGTAACTGAAGACCATACTCGCTCATCTTCTTGTTACCGTGAATCTTCTGTCTGTTAGACTTCTTGTCGTAACCTAAGAATGTAGGATCAAGATCAAGGGATCTACATCTCTTAAGTACAGGTGTACGATTTACTGCCATTTTTTATCTCCTTAATAAAATGTTGTTTACAACAGCTTAAGCTGCCTTCATTCCAACGTTAATAGTTACCTTAGATCAGACTCTACGTCTCTTGGGAGGACGACATCCGTTATGAGGAACGGGTGTTACGTCGCGGATGCTCTGTACTTCAAGTCCTGCTGCCTGAAGAGCTCTGATAGCTGCTTCACGTCCTGAACCGGGACCCTTTACAAATA
The DNA here is from genome assembly GCA_902779505.1 of uncultured Lachnospiraceae bacterium. Lineage (GTDB taxonomy): Bacteria > Bacillota > Clostridia > Lachnospirales > Lachnospiraceae > Colinaster. Next base: position 5,654 of record CACZBZ010000037.1, on the reverse strand, counting down.
CATCTACCTTCTTAAGACCATGAACAAGTGCAGCCTTTGTAGCTGTCTCTGCTGCTGTCTGAGCTGCATAAGGTGTAGACTTCTTAGATCCTCTGAATCCAAGACCACCTGCTGATGCCCATGAAAGTGCATTACCCTGATCATCTGTCAATGTTACGATTGTGTTGTTAAAAGATGCCTGAATATGAGCCTGTCCATGCTCAACATTCTTCTTAACACGCTTCTTAACAACCTTCTTTGCTGCTTTAGCCATTTTTATCTACCTCTTTCTTCCTATTTAACCTACCTCAAGGGTAGAGACCGATTACGGTCTGACAGTAAGAAAATCTTACTTCGTTACCTAAAATTACTTCTTCTTGTTAGCTACTGTACGCTTAGGACCCTTACATGTTCTTGCGTTTGTCTTGGTCTTCTGACCACGGCAAGGAAGACCACGTCTATGACGGATTCCTCTGTAGCAACCGATCTCCTGGAGTCTCTTGATGTTAAGTGCTACATCACGACGAAGATCACCTTCTACCATGTAGTCAGCATCAATTATCTCACTGAGCTTCTTAACTTCTTCATCTGTAAGATCCCTTACACGTGTGTCGGGATTTACTTTTGCCTTTTCAACAATCTTTGTTGCGCTTACGCGACCGATACCATAGATATATGTGAGGCCGATCTCGACTCTCTTATCTCTTGGTAAGTCAACTCCTGCAATACGAGCCATATTTTCTTCCTTCTTTCTGCAACCTGTGTTGCGATACTAAATGATTGGGGTGCGTTATACACCCAGCCGGCATCTACCGACCTTTCCGATACTGTGTGTCATTATTCTCGGTATCATATGTATTTCCGTAGGCTCTACGGATATCATATATAATCAACCCTGTCTCTGCTTATGCTTCGGATTCTCGCAGATTATTCTGATTGATCCCTTTCTCTTAATGACTTTGCACTTTTCACAAATCGGCTTTACTGATGATCTTACCTTCATGCTAAGACCTCCTTTCCATGTGTGCATTTACACGCCATTTGGGCATACTGTCCCAAGGCGACCGTCATTTATTATAACAGAAGGGAAATGCCATTGCAACAACTATTTTTAACATTTTTCAGATGTTTTTTACATGGGACCGTAGCCTACACTTCCGGCATATAAAAGGAAGATAAAGGATACCAGCCACCATATTATAAATAAAGGAAGAAGATATCTTACCCATTTACCGAATGGAACTCTGCAGATTGCCAGAGCTGCCAGTATTTCGCCGCCCGTAGGTGCCATTATATTGGTGAAGGCGTCACCCAGCTGGTAAGCAAGTACCGCTGTCTGTCTGGTAATCTCTACCTTGTCCGCCAGGGCCGTCATAAGAGGCATGGTGGTAAAGGCCTGCGCCGAACCCGAAGGAACAAATACATTGAATATCTCATGGAAGATAAACATTCCTATGGGCATTACCGGTGCAGGGAATTTCTGAACCATATTTGACAGACTGTGGAGTATGGTATCCATTATGTTGGCATTGTTCATAAGAAGAATTGCCGCATTGGCAAGTCCGATCATTATACATGGAAGGACCATATCCTTACAGCCTTTTATAAAATACTCACATATCTCTCTGGGCTTCAGTCCGCCGACTATACCGCCAATCACGCCTGCTGCCAGGAATATGGCTGACAGCTCATCCACATAGAAGCCCCACTCGATGACTCCGATTATGGATAATATCATACCGGCTACAAAAACGATGATTGTGAATGTCTGTCCGGTAGTCAGCTTGCTCACATTCTCAAGGTTAATTGTTTTCCCCTTGTTATATTTCTCATCGTATGCATAGCAGCCCGAAAACTTCGGATTGTTTTTTACCGCGTTTGCCATCCACATTACATAAGCCATGCTAACTATTTCAAGGGATATAAAAAGAACTATTCTTAAACCCATGCCCGAGAATTTTGGCAGGGAGGCAATCTCCTGAGCATTGCCCACGGTAAAGGTATTGGTTATGGCTCCCGCATACCCCGCTGTGGCTGCAATAAAGATTATTCCTACTGCCGTTAGGGAATCATAGCCCACTGTAATGCATATCGCCAGAACAAGAGGAACAAAAATCAAGAACTCCTCAAAATTGCCGCAGAAAGCCGATCCGCATCCAAAGAATATCATCAGAAGAGGAATCAGAAGCAGTTCTCTTCCCTTAAGTTTCTTAAGCAGATTGGCTACCGCCACGTTAAGTGCCTTGGTTCCGTTAATAATTCCGAACATTCCTCCTATTATTAATAGAAAGAATATTACATAAGAAGCTTCCTGCATACCAAGGGTGATGGAAGTCAGAACCGCAAGCACAGATACCGGTGTACGTTCCACAAATGTAAAACTTCCCGGTACCACCATCTCTCTTCCGGTCTCCTCATTGAGCACTCTCTCATACTGTCCTGCGGGAATTATGTACGACAGTAAAGCACACAAAACCACTATTATTACAAGAAGAATCATAGGATGCATGGCTTCATGCCGATTCTTCTCATCGTCTCCCACATTGAAATCCCGAAAAATATTTCTCATAATCTCTCCTTTTGCACAGCCATCTTAGAATCCCAGGTCGTTCAGGAATTCCGCATCTTCATGTTCCTGCTTCTTTACTGACAGCTTGGACATATCGATCTCCTCGACCATTTCCACATGTTCCTTATTAACATCAAGATTGCTTATTGCTTCATCAACTTTTTCTTTGTTGAGTTCGTTCCTGCCGGCTATTGCCAAAAGTGCATCTACCACTTCCTCATCCAGCTGGGTTCCCTTGATCTTCTCAAGCTCATCAAGGACTATATTGATGTCCAGCTGCTTTCTGTAAGGCCTGGTTGAATACATAGCATCGAAGGTATCAGCCACCGCAATGATCCTTGCAACCTCCGGTATCTCTTTGCCCTTAAGGCCCTTGGGATATCCCTTGCCGTCGATTCTTTCATGGTGACATCCCGCACCCACTGACAGGTCTTTTACTATGGTAACGTTCCTGAGCATATGAGCACCGTTCTCCGCATGGGTTCTCATAATCATATACTCTTCATCGTTAAGCCTCTCCGGTTTGTTCAGGATCCTGTCGGGGATACTGAGCTTTCCTATATCATGAAGGAGGGCTACATGGTAAAATTCATCAATCTGACTGTCTGTATATCCCCTCTTCTCCTTAAGTTCTTTTGCCAGAAGTCTGGTGTAATATGCAACTCTGAAAGAGTGGCCCTGGTTCTGCTGATCTCTCAGGTCTATGCTCTTTGCCATGGTATGCATGATCTGATCGATATATTTCTTATCTTCTTCCTGCTTTTTAAGAAGAGTCTTCTGCTTATCCGCAAAGCCTTTCCACATGAAGAAGCCTACCATTCCCACACCCAGGATTACTATAAATATCCAGAAGAGGAAATTGTCATATATCGAGTGTTCTTTCAGAATGTGTATCTCTTCGGACTGTTTGATCTCCCCCGTCTTTTCATCAATAACGTTCAGATGGAAAGTATATCTTCCTCCGTCCAGGTTGGTATAGCTTATGGGCGTTAATTCCTGCTTTCTTGTTATTATAGGTTCATCATCAAAACCTTCAAGGTAATAGCTTATTGTCGGATTGGTCAGGCCGTATGTAAGCGCATAGGCCTTGATAACAAGACGCTTGCTTCCCGCCGGTATGGTTACCTTATCCATATCGGATATAAGTATCTCTTTGTCATCAACAACAACTGCCGGAATCGTAAGCTCTATATCCGGACTCTCGTAATCGTCTTCCTCTATATTGGCAGCAAACACACCTGTGGTTCCCGCAACATAGAGAATTCCTTCGGGAGACAGATAGTCTCTGGAGTTACCTGTAGCAATGTATGGAAGACCGCTTCTCTGATCATAGAAGGTATAGTCTAACTTCTCATCGCCTATAAGTGTATCCACATCGGCCACATATATACCGTTGGATGAAAGGATCCACGCTCTGCCCTTGCCGTCGAAATACATGTCATAATTGTTGGAATAAGGGAATTTTGTTACTGCTTTTATCTCCCCGTTCTGCATGTATTCGATGGAATTGGATGTTATTATCCAGAGCATCTCCCGCTGCTCATCCCATTTAACTCTTAACACAACCTCACTGGTCAGTCCGTCTTCAATTCCCAGTCTGCTTATTCTTTTATCGTTTACAACATATATACCGTCGCCGTCGCTGCCCATATAAATCAGTCCGTCGGGAGTTGCTTCGGCAGACAGTACCTCAACCGAACTCATGCCGCTTTCTTGACCAAAATGGTCAACAACCTTTTCGCCGGATATTATGAAGAGGCCGTTGCCTGTGGCTGCAGCCATGTCCCCGTTAGGACACTGCATAACGGCTCTGACTCTGTTGGTATCCAGACCGTTCTCTTCATTGTATATTTTTATCTCCCCATCGGTGGGATTGTAACATACAAGTCCCGTATCGCCGTGAGTACAGAGCCAGATGCGGTTGTTTTTGTCATTCTTAACGCATCTTATTCTGACATCATCAAGCAGTTCGGTAAGTTCGTTGGTCACCGGTCTGTATGTTGCCAGATCCACTATCTCCAGTCCGCTGTCCGTACCAAGATAGAGGAGATTGTTATTAACACAGGTTGAATTGATAACTCGGCTGTCCAGTCCCGCCATCTTGCTGATATCCATGAACCTGTTGGGCACAAGTTTCATAACACCCTGTCTGGTGGATGTAAACCAAAGGTTGCCTTCCATATCGGTCATGACGTTGGTCACTGAATAATTGAGAGGCGCATCTTTTATCTCATGATAGCTGCCTCTTGAATCGATATAACCCACACCGTCCGTCGCAGTAACCCAGATATCTTTGTCGCGCTTGGTCAATGCATTGATATTGTTCTGAGGAGCCACATGATATCTCTGAGTCAGTGACAGATAGCTTCCGTTGACACGTGCTCTTACCACTTCGGAACCGGTTGTTCCCAAATATACGATTTCATTTTCATCGGGATCCGCGTATATGGCATTGATCTGTTCCGCATTAATCTTGTCAGCTGCAAAGAATGCAGTAACCTTCAGGTCGGAAATAATAAAAACGGCTCCTTCGGATGTAAGACCGTATACGGTTCCGCTTTTATCCTTTGTAAGACTGTTGATATATTCATGATCAAGTCGTGCATCACTTATGGGATGCATCTCAAGCGTCTCGCCGTCAACATATGCAAGCCCCTGGGTGGTTCCCACGATTATATTGCCTTTATTGTCCCCTATCATTGAGCGAATGGCATCGGACTTAACACCTTCCGAAGAAGCTACCGGATGAACTTCGTCCATGTACATCATGACAACGCCGTTCTCATTGGTTCCGATCCATATTCTGTTCTTCTCGTCAACATAAAGGCTGAATACTGAACTTATTCCTGTGGATGAGTCGTAGCGGTAGAATTCGCTTCCGTCGAATCTGACAAGACCACTGTAGCCTCCGAGCCATATGAATCCGTCATATGTCTGGGTGATGGCATTGGCCTCTGACGTAGGCATTCCGCTGGATGAGTCGTAATGAACGGATGTATAATCCGCGTTCATTCCGAAAATGTCTCGACTTTTGGATGCGGCATGTGTTTCCATCGGATTCTGCATTATGAATCCTGCTGATAACACAAATGCAAATACAAAAACT
>CACZBZ010000036.1:10628-19309 GCA_902779505.1 uncultured Lachnospiraceae bacterium | reverse complement strand
CATATCAACTACCTTACAAACGAAGGTACAGGACATGAGGCAATTGCTCAGGCAATTCAGCAGGATTTCGCAGCAATCGGTATCACAATGGAAATCACTGTAGAAGATTGGCAGACATTCCTTAACGACCGTAAGAACGGAAGCTTCGACGTAGCTCGTGAAGGATGGCTTGCAGACTACGATGATCCTATCAACATGCTTGAGATGTTCACCACAGATTCAGGTAACAACGATATGCAGCTTGGTAAGTAATCTATAGATTGCACATTTTGTTTAAGTGGCAGCAGGGTATTAGACCTTGCTGCCATTTATTGTTTTCATAATGGCTTGTTTTCATAATGGCTTTTTTGTTGTAAAATTCTAAAGGTAACTGAAATCAAACGGAGAATGATCATGACCATCAATAAGATATATTTTGATATGGACGGAGTCCTCGCGAATTTTGACAAAGGCGTAAGAGATCTCAGCGGCAAAGAACCCATAGACCAGGCCAATGTGGCGCCCGGCGAAGATGAAGATATGTGGGCGGGAGTAAGAAGCGTTCCCAATTTTTACAATAAGCTGGAACCTATGCCTGGAGCGCTTAATATGTTTTTTACCCTTTATAACAAATACGGAGATAAGTGCCAGATACTTACGGGAATTCCAAAACCTCACCGAGGAGTACAGAATGCAAAGGAAGATAAGATAAGATGGGCACACAGGATATTGTCGGAAGAACTTGTTGTCAATGTGGTCTATAAAGAAGAGAAAAAGAATTTCTGTACAGGCCCCGGGGATGTTCTTATTGATGATTATGTTGTTAATATCAACAGCTGGATAGAACGCGGCGGAACGGGGATTCTCTTTTCCGGAGCCGAAGACGTACTTAAAAAGATAGAGGAGATGGAAGCCCGTCCGGATAACCGGCGTAGGTGAAGAAAATGTCTGAACAGTATTCAAGAACGGAACTGCTTCTTGGAAAAGAAGCCATGGAAAAACTGCATAATTCCAGAGTGGCTGTCTTCGGAACAGGAGGCGTGGGAGGATATGTCTGTGAAGCTCTGATAAGAAGCGGAGTGGGTGCTTTCGATATAATTGACAAGGACAAAGTGGCTTTGTCAAATCTTAACAGACAGATCATAGCTACGGGCTCCACCGTGGGCAGATACAAGGTTGATGTCATGAAAGAGCGCATGCTGGATATCAATCCGGAGGCGGATATCAGAGCATATAAAGAATTCTTCCTTCCGGAAAATGCGGGGGATTTTCCCTTTGAAGAATATGATTATGTTGTGGATGCGGTGGACACAGTAACAGCCAAGATAGAACTTGTTATGAGGGCCGATAAGTATAAGGTTCCCATAATCAGTTCCATGGGTGCGGGTAACAAACTGGACCCTGCGGCCTTTAAGGTGGCTGACATATATTCTACAAAGGTATGCCCCCTTGCAAAGGTAATGAGGCATGAACTTAAAAAAAGAGGGATAGAGAAACTTAAGGTGGTATATTCGGAAGAAGAGCCTGTTAAGCCTCTGACTGACGCTATAACAGAAGAGCAGCCCGAGAAAGGCAGAAGATCCACCCCCGGAAGTGTGGCTTTTGTTCCTTCCGTTGTGGGTCTTATAATTGCCGGAGAAGTGGTAAAGGACCTCGCAGGAATATCTTAATCTATACAAAAAATGCACAGACCGAATGTCTTAAAAGACGTCGGGAGGAGGTAATATGTTACAGGATATTTATCCTAACAGATTATTCAATCAATACGATCCCGAGGTGACTCCGGGACCGGATGACTATGTTCTTATATTCAGAAAATCATCGGTAGTTGCCAAGATCGACGAAAACCTTTCTTTTCCCAAGCTAAAGGATCTTGATAAAGATACGCAGCTTACCTATCTTTTCTCAATCGATGATGAAAGATTCTTTCTCTTAGAGACGGATGAACCTGAGGCTGCTCTGAAAGAGGGAAGCGGATTCTCTCTTTTGGATATCAAGGAAATCAGGGAAGACTCCACACCACCGAAATACAGGATATTTGCAGCTTGCACGGGAAAGCATCTGGCAGACTGGTACAGAGATAATAAATACTGCGGTTGTTGCGGTTCCAAGATGGAACATTCTTCCACGGAAAGAGCCATGGTATGCACATCCTGCAAACATACAGTATATCCGAGGATCATGCCCGCTGTTATAGTGGGAGTAATCAACGGAGAAAAGATACTTCTTACAAAATACAGGAGAGGCTTTAATCATAACGCTCTTATAGCGGGCTTTACGGAGATAGGCGAGACTCTGGAAGAAACCGTTGAAAGAGAAGTGATGGAAGAAGCCGGACTTAAGGTTAAGAATATCCGTTATTACAAGTCACAGCCCTGGGGAATTGCCAATGATATCCTTGCGGGATATTACTGTGATGTGGACGGAGACGACACCATCCATATGGATGACAACGAACTTAAGAGCGCAAGCTGGACAGCCAGAGAAGATATTGTGCTTCAGCCGGATGAATCCAGCCTCACCAACGAGATGATGAAAAATTTTAAAGAAGGAATACCGGTATGATAATAAGAGATGCAAGACTTGATGATACTGACGGAATCATCAATCTGCTCTATCAGGTTAATCAGGTTCATGCAGACGGCAGGGGCGATCTTTTCAAATCCGGCGGGATAAAATACACAGCCGAAGATCTGAAAGACAAGATAGGCAAAAAGGATGCTCCCATATACGTTGCTGTTGAAGATGATAAGATTCTGGGATATGTCTTCTGTCAGATAGAAGACACAAAGGAAACGACCAGTGTGAAGCCTCACAGAACTCTTTATATTGATGATCTGTGTGTGGACAGTGTGTCCAGAGGCAAGCATGTGGGCAGCGCTCTGTATGAATATACAAAAGAGAAAGCAAAAGAACTTGGGGTATATCATATAACCCTTCATGTGTGGGAATGCAATCCCGAGGCAAGAAAATTCTATGACAGTCTGGGACTCAGTCCCATGTACACGGCCATGGAAGAAATATTGCAAACAGGGGATTCGGTATAATATACTGATGTGTGGGATTGGTATCCGTCACGGAAGACGGATCAGAATCGGAGATAATATGAAAAACACTTTTGGCAACAATATAGCTGTAACAATATTCGGTGAGAGCCACGGTCCTTATGTGGGAGCGGTTATTGACGGCCTTCCTGCGGGAATAGACGTTGACGAAACGATAATGGCCGATCATCTGTCAAAGAGAAGACCGGCAGGTGCTACGGATACTCCCAGAGTTGAAAAAGATGAGTTCCAAATAATATCGGGAGTCTTTGAAGGTAAGACAAGCGGAAGCCCGCTTACCGTAATAATTCCCAACAGCAATACAAGAAGCGGTGACTATGAAAGAGGTCTTCCGAGACCCAGTCACGCTGATTTTTCTGCTTACAGCAAATATTTCGGCTACGAGGATTACAGAGGCGGCGGCCATTTTTCCGGAAGGATAACCGCAGCACTTGTTGCAGTGGGCGGAATTCTTATTCCCGAACTTGAAAGAAAAGGGATTAAGATAGGAACTCATATCCTCAACTGTCACGGCGTGGAGGACAGAGCTTTTTCGGATATTGAGAAGGACCTTGACGGACTTAAGAGCAAGACTTTTCCGGTACTTGAGGAGAGTGTCCGAAAAAAGATGGAAGATGAGATTATAGCCGCAAGAGAAGATAATGACAGCGTAGGCGGAATAATTCAGACTGCCGTAACGGGAATGCCTGCAGGAGTGGGACAGCCCTGGTTTGACAGTTTTGAAAGTGAGCTTGCCCATGCCATCTTCAGCATAGGCGGTATAAAAGGAATAGAATTCGGACTTGGCTTTGACTTCGTCGATAAGAAGGGCAGTGAGTGCAACGATGCCATACGTATGTCCAGAGACAAAGTGGTAACAGTCAGCAATAATAACGGCGGCATTAACGGCGGTATCAGCAACGGAATGCCCATTATATTCAATATGGCAGTAAAGCCCACACCTTCCATCGGAAAAGAACAGGATTCCGTGGATCTGAAAAAGGGCGAGAATGCCACACTTAGCATAAACGGCAGACATGACCCCGCCATAATAAGACGCATATGTCCGGTGGTAAACAGCGTAACCGCTATAGCTGTGGCAGATATGCTCATGGCAAGATACGGGGAAGAAAAGTGGCATGAGCTTGGCTGATGCCCTATAAAAAGGAAAGATATATCGCGGAGGATATATAAATGAATATGACAAAGATTAGGCCTATGCCGACAGCGGAAGAGATCAAGGATATGTATCCGCTGTCTGAGGAGATGAAGGCGGCCAAGAAGAAAAACGATGAAGCGGTTAAGAAGATATTACTGGGTGAAAGCGACAAGCTTCTTCTTATCATCGGTCCATGTTCGGCCGACAGAGAAGATGCGGTGCTTGAATATATTAACAAGCTTCGTAAGGTACAGGACAAAGTAGCTGACAAGATAGTGATAGTTCCCAGAATATATACCAATAAGCCGAGAACTACCGGAGACGGTTATAAGGGCATGGCTCACCAGCCGGATCCCAGTTCAAAGCCCGATATGGTGAAGGGGCTGATAGCTATTAGAAAGCTTCACATAGATGCAATATCACAAACAGGCTTCTCTTGTGCGGATGAGATGTTATATCCCGAAAACCACAGTTATCTGTCGGATTGTCTTACATATGTTGCCGTAGGTGCAAGATCTGTAGAGAACCAGCTCCACAGACTTACAGCCAGCGGATTGGATATTCCCGTGGGTATGAAGAACCCCACAGGCGGTGAGTTGAATGTAATGCTCAATTCAATTCAGGCGGCACAGCATCCTCACACATTTGTATACGGTGGCTATGAAGTGGAGACAACGGGTAATGTTTATGCTCATGCCATACTTAGAGGCTATACAAATAAGCATGGGGAATCGATGCCCAACTATCATTATGAAGATATTCTTTTGCTTAATCAGCTCTATCAGGAAAGAGGCCTTGAGAATCCCGGTGTTATAGTAGATACCAATCATGCCAATTCCGGAAAGAGATTCGACGAGCAGCCCAGAATTGCGAAAGAGATACTTCACAGTTCAAGACATTCGGAAGAGATACACAAGCTTGTAAAAGGACTTATGGTGGAATCTTATCTTCTGGACGGCAATCAGAAGCCCGGCGGAGGAGTATACGGACAGTCGATCACAGACGCATGTCTCGGCTGGGAGAAAACAGAGAGAATGGTATTGGAACTTGCCGAGATATGGTAAAGTGACCTGAATGGAGATTATATGGCAAAACTGTTTTTCAGACATGGGGTAATGGGAAGTTCAAAGACTGCCAACGCCCTTATGGTGGAATATAATTATTATGAGATAGGAAAGAAAGCTCTGCTTCTGAAGCCTCAGCTGGAGAAGAGAGACGATGAGATCAAGATCCGCAGCAGGATCGGTCTTGAGAAAGAATGCGAATATGTGGAGGATTTTGTTAAGAAATCCGATGACGAGATCAAGAAATACGACTGTATCATCGTGGATGAAGCGCAGTTCTGTCAGAAGAGCGACATAGAATTCTTCCTTCACGTTGTGGATGATCTCAATATTCCCATCATATGCTACGGTCTGAGGACCGACTTCAGGATGGAACTTTTCCCCGGATCAATGTGGCTGCTTGCCTGGGCCGATGTTATAGAAGAGATCAAGACGGTATGCTGGTGCGGAAAAAGAGCATCATGCAATACCAGATATACGGAAGACGGTAAAGTGGTCAGAGAGGGAGAACAGGTTGAACTGGGCGGCAATGACAGATATGTATCTCTTTGCAGACGCCATTATAAGGAAGGTAACCTGGGACCTAATTTTAAGAATCGTTAATAAATCAAAGGAATGGATATATATAAAAATAATCTATATATTGTGTTTTAATATATCCTTTGCTACAATATCTATTAGGTTTATTCTATTCTGAAAAGGAGGAAGCATAGGTGAAGAAATTATCTGTAAAATCAATCGTTGCCATCGGTATCGGCGCAGCACTTTTCTTCGTGCTCGGTAGATTTGTGGCAATACCAAGCGGTATTCCGGATACCAATATTTCCATCCAGTATGGTGTGTTGGCATTTGTAGCCGGTGTATTTGGTCCTATCCCGGGACTTCTTACAGGTCTTATCGGCCACTTCTTCATAGACTTCAGTTATGGATGGGGTGTATGGTGGAGCTGGGTTATCGCATCAACATTCTTTGGTTGCGCAATGGGATTCGTTGCAGGCAAGCTTAAGATTGACGAGGGAGAATTTGGCAAGAAGGACATTATAATATTTAACGTAGGTCAGGTCATAGCACACCTTCTTTCATGGGTGGTTATAGCTCCTGTACTTGATATTGTAATGTATGCTGAACCTGCCAATAAGGTATTCCTTCAGGGTCTTGTCAGCGCAGGCATCAATATCGTTGCAACAGCTATCGTAGGAACACTTCTTTGTGTTGCTTATGCAGCTGCTATTCCTAAAAAGGGCAGCCTTAAGGAAGAGAACTAATCAAGTATTCCACGCGGCGGGCATATTGCTCGCCGTATTTTTTTGAGAGAGAGAGTTATTTTAGAGGATGAAGGAAGCCATACTTCGATTCGATCATTTTGGATTTCAATATCGCGCACAGTCGAAGCCGACTTTATATGATATCAATTTTGAACTCTATCCCGGTGAGAAAGTTCTGATAGCGGGACCTTCGGGATGTGGCAAATCAACTTTGATTCACTGTATCAACGGGCTTATACCCTTTTCTTATAAGGGAGAGATGACGGGAAGTCTGACTCTGAAGGGAAAAGAGACAAAGGACTTAAGCCTTTTTGACATATCCCACCACGTGGGAACGGTGCTTCAGGACAGCGACAGTCAGTTCGTAGGTCTGACTGTGGCGGAGGATATCGCTTTTGCTCTGGAGAATGACTGCATAGAGGATCCGGAACTTCACGAGAGAGTGGATAAAGTCGCATCACTGGTCAACATGACTGACTTTCTTAAGCACTCCCCCGGAGAACTGTCGGGAGGACAGAAGCAGAGAGTATCCATGGCCGGAGTTATGGTTGATGACGTGGATATAATCCTCTATGATGAACCTCTTGCCAATCTTGATCCGGCTACGGGTAAAACCGCTATTGAACTGATAGACAGCATGCAGAAAGAAACAGGGGCTGCCGTAATAATAGTGGAGCACAGACTGGAAGACGTACTTCACAGAGATGTGGACAGAATAATTCTTATGGGTGAGGGTCGTATAATAGCCGACATGACACCGGATGAACTTCTGTCGGGTAATTACCTTGCGGACAGCGGTATCAGAGAGCCCCTCTATATAACGGCCTTAAAATATGCCGGAGTAAGCATCAGTCCAGATATGCTTCCTCACAGTATAAGAAGCATAAAAATATCTGAAGAAGATAAGAAAAAAGTGGTCGACTGGTATGAAAAGACAGCGGGAGCCGGAGAAAACAGGGAGGCTGCCGGACTGCTTGAAGCAAAGAATATAAGCTATGCATACCCCAACGGCAGACAGGCGCTGAAGGATATAAGCGTCAGTGTAAAAGAAGGGGAGATGATGGCCATCGTCGGTACCAACGGAGCCGGTAAATCCACTTTCTCAAAAGTCGTATGCGGATTTGAAGAAGGATATGAGGGCAGCATCAGTTTTGCCGGTGAGGATATAGGACCCTTATCCATTAAGGAGAGGGCTGACAGGATAGGCTACGTGATGCAGAACCCCAACCAGATGATATCTAAAGTTATGATCATGGATGAGGTGGCTCTGGGGCTCAGGACAAGAGGAGTGTCCGAAGAGGAGATTGCCTCCAAGGTTGAAGAAGTTCTGAAGATATGCGGTCTCTGGCCTTTCAGGAACTGGCCGGTATCGGCATTGAGTTTTGGTCAGAAGAAGCGAGTGACGGTGGCATCCATACTGGCTCTTGACCCCAAGATGATAATCCTGGACGAGCCTACAGCCGGACAGGACTACAGGCACTACACCGACATTATGGAATTCCTCACGGATCTCAATAAGAGAGGCATCACTGTTGTTATGATCACTCATGACATGCACCTGATGCTGGAGTATGCCTCAAGGTCGGTTGTTTTTTCCGACGGAAAAGTAATAGCCGATGACATATGCTCGGCCATACTTACGGATCCGGATATAATCAAAAGAGCCAATCTTAAGGAGACTTCTCTCTACGACCTTGCGCTGATGTGCGGAATCGACAGTCCCAAAGACTTTGTGCAGCGTTTCATAGATTACGAAAGAAACTTTGTAAGAGGGGAGGGAAAGTCAGATGAATAATCTTTTCAATTACATTGACAGACCGTCTCCGGTGCACAGACTGACGGGAGCAACAAAGTTCATTTGCCTTATGCTGTGGAGTTTTGCGGCAATGTCCACATATGATACCAGAATGCTTTTTGCCATGGGAATTACCAGTATAATATTCCTTAAGATTGCCAGGATAAAATGGAGCGATATCTCTTTTATGATGGGATTCACCATGGTTATCCTGTTGCTTAACAATATCCTGGTGTATCTGTTTTCACCACAGCACGGTACGGAGCTGTATCAGTCCACGACTTACCTCTTCGGACTTAAAGGATATTATGCGCCGACAGCGGAGCAGCTCTTTTATCATTTTAATTACTTTTTAAAATATCTTGCCACAATACC
>CACZBZ010000036.1:0-10607 GCA_902779505.1 uncultured Lachnospiraceae bacterium | reverse complement strand
TATGCTGTTGCCCTGGCTCTCAGATATATTCCCGACGTACAGAGGGAGTATCATGAGATATCTCAAGCCCAGCAGGCAAGAGGTATCGAGATGAGTAAAAAGGCAAGCGTGATCAACAGACTTAAAAGCGCTTCAGCTATTCTTGTACCGCTTATTCTCTCAAGCATGGATAAGATAGAAGTCGTGGCAAATGCCATGGAACTGAGAGGTTTTGGTAAAAACAAAAAAAGAACATGGTATATGGGAAGAAAATTCAGAATTTCTGATATAATATGTATGGTAGTATGTTTTATACTTGTGGGGGTGGCGTATCTGCTGAATTATATTAACGGAAGCAGATTCTATAATCCGTTTGTGGGTTGAGTATAAAACTTGACGTACTAAAGTACTAGAACTATAATAAAGTTTGGACTATTTATCAGTTGAATAAGCCTGAAATGCTATGCATGGTTCGGGGTCAGGCTTATAAAGGTATGTATATGTTTTTGGGAGAAGCTATATAATAATCCGGACCGGGGGTATACTGAGAAAATGGGAAAACTAATTGAAAAGATAGTGGCGTTTTTTACAAAAGAGACGGAGTTCAAAAACGACCTGTCGAGAACAATCGTGGCATACAGGATTATTCTTTCGCTGATGCTTCCGTACTGCATTATGCAGATAGTATGTTTTGTTCCATCCGGGGAGAAAGGATTCCTCACTTTCTTCATAGCTTCTTTGGGGGTATATATAGCGGCGTTTGCCCTGACATACAAGCGCTCGGCATTGGAAGTAATAATATTGTCAAATGTCTGGTGGCTGGTGTGGATACCGGTAAGTATATACAGCATGGGATGGAAGATTAACGCCCAGTTGTTCATAGTTGTGCTTCTTATCCTGGCGTTCTTCTCAGCCTACAAGAAATACATTATTAAACTATGCTATGCCGTATTATTGCTGATCTACGGTATGTGTATGACATTTGCTTTAAATGGTTCTGTGGGAATCATAGAAACAAGCACAGCGGCAGATGCTGTAATATCGATATTAGGTTATATAATCACATTTTCATCGATTACAATAATAAGTATCCTGTTCAGCAATTCTTCGGTTGAAGCAGAAGGCAGATTGGTTGAATATAATATTCAGCTGGAAAATGAAGCCAACACTGACGCTCTGACAGGCTTATACAACAGACGTAAGGGAAGAGATCACTTAAGTGCTGTATGCAGACCCGACTATGGCAGGCGAGTTGTTGTGGCCATGTTGGACATTGACTTCTTCAAGAAGGTAAATGACAGCTACGGACATGACGTAGGTGATGAGGTATTAAAGAAGATCGCCACCACCATGCGAGAGACCTTCAACAAAGATGCTTCAATGGTAAGATGGGGCGGCGAGGAATTCCTCATCATAATGGAGGATTGCAACGGTGATGAAGCATGTGCTCAGCTCATGGTTCTTGCCAATAAGATAAGGAACCTGGTCTTCAAGATAGGAGACAGAAGTTTCTCCGTAACAGTTACCATAGGTGTGGAAGAATATGATTATTCTTCAGACGTGGATACACTTGTGAAGAGAGCAGACGAGAAGCTCTATCAGGGTAAGAATTCCGGAAGAGACAGAGTGGTATTCTAAAGAAGCTTTACATCCGTCTTACAAGCTATTGAAAAACATACGCCTTGGCGTTAACATATGGAGGATAACGTGGAAACTATTAAGATAAAGTATTTCACCGATAAGATAGAAAAACTCACCTATATCGACGGCAAAAGCGACTGGATCGACTTAAGAGCTGCCGAAGATATAGATCTGAAAAAAGGAGAGTTCAAGCTGATTCCTCTGGGAGTGGCAATGGAACTTCCCAAGGGATACGAAGCTCATATAGTTCCAAGAAGTTCGACCTTTAAAAATTTTGGTATAATACAGACCAATCATCAGGGTGTGGTTGACTGCTCATATTGCGGTGATAACGATCAATGGTTCATGCCGGCACTGGCAGTAAGAGATACACACATATCGGTTAATGACCGTGTATGTCAGTTCAGGATAATGGAAAATCAGCCCAAGATAGAATTCAACGAAGTTGACTCTCTCGAGGGCAAAGACCGTGGAGGTTTTGGCTCAACGGGTAAGCAGTAGATAGATTTGAGACTGTACCGCAAAGCAGCGGTATAGTCTTTTTATTTGATTTACAGAGTAAAGGATTGGTGAAAATAATGTATATATTATTTTTCCTTGTTTGGATCATTTTTAACGGTAATTTTACACTTGAGATTGCTGCATTCGGTGTAGTAATATCAGGTCTCATGTATCTCTTCATATGCAAATTCATGGGATATAAGCCCGCATACGACCTTATGGTAGCTAAAAAGATGGGACTTATTATCCGCTATATAGCTACGCTTTTGGTTGAGATAGTGAAAGCCAATTGGGAAGTGATCAAGCTTATCACAACTTCAAAATATGACTTGGAGCCTGCCATTGTGCACTTCAGAGCAGATCTGAAGTCTACGGCGGCAAGAGTTGTGCTGGCCAATTCCATCACCCTTACCCCGGGCACAATAACAGTCTACAATCAGGGCGATCTCTATGTGGTTCATTGTCTGGACAGGAGCCTGGCAAAGGGCATAGATGATTCTGTTTTTGTAAAACAGCTTAAAAAACTTGAGGAGGTAAAATAGTATGCTTATTCAGACCAATCTTACGCAAGTGGAAACAGTGACCAAGTATTTCTTTACCGGCCTCCTCATATTCCTTGCAATCGCACTTTTTTTCTGCCTTTTAAGGGCTGTAATCGGTCCGAGGATTGTGGATCGTATAATGGCTGTCAATATGATGGGAACAGTAGTCATGGTCATGATAGGAATTCTGGCCATCTTACTTAAAGAAGGATATCTGGTAGACATCGCTCTTATATATGCCATGATCAGCTTCCTTGCCGTTGTGATAATCACCAAGGTCTATATGGGAATATACAGACAGAACAAGGAAGAAGACGGAAAGGAGCGTGAATAGTATGGAATGGTTAAGACTTATAGTCGGGGCCCTGCTCCTTATCATAGGAATGTGTATATTCGCAGTTGAAATATTCGGAGTTTTCAGATTTAAATTCTCCTTAAACAGAATGCATGCCGCAGCCATGGGTGATACCCTGGGCATAACGGTAAGTCTGCTTGGATTGATGATAATATCGGGATTCAATTACACCACCTTAAAGATGGCTCTTATTGTGGTATTCCTGTGGTGTTCATCTCCCGTATCTTCACATCTTCTTGCCAGACTGGAAGTAATGACCAACGGCAAGATAGAAAAGCATGCTGAAATATTCTATTCCGTAGAGGAACTGGAGAACAGCACTGAGGAGACGATTACTGATTACAGAGAAATGGAGGAAGACTGATGACTGCATTTCAAGGTCTGCTTTTGGGACTTTTGTTGCTTTGCACAGTATGTGTAAGCTTTTCCAAAAACCTTTTAAATTCAATACTTATTTTTATGTCTTTCAGCCTTATTATGTCCATTGTATGGATCACACTGGAATCCCCCGATCTTGCCATAACCGAGGCAGCGGTTGGTGCCGGTGTAACAAGTATCCTCTTTTTTGTAACTCTTAAGAGAATACATGCCATAAGGATTGAGAAAGAGACCGACGACGAAAAACTCACCCTGGCTGAAGCGCCTGAAACTGTGGGAGGTGAGGAAGATGAGTAGACTTAAGAGCAGTGAAGAATACAGCAGAACCAAAGCTTTTAAATTCTTCAGATGGCTTGGAGGAAGCAAGGATCCCTATATAGATACTGTGGAATCCCGTCATCCGGAAGAAGAAAAATATACGGATGAAGAGCTGGAAAAAATAGATGAGGAAAAAAGGCTTTCAAGAGAAAAGGCTTACGACCTGGGACAGAACAAATACCTCAGAGCCTTTGAATGTGCATACAAGATCCTTGCGGCGCTCTTCTGTGTATTCTTTGCTTTTGTGCTTATTTACAACGTATCATACCTTCCTCCTTCGGGAGCGGCAGAGAGACCTGTTAACAATGAAGTGTCTGAGAGATATATCGAAAAGGGACTCGAAGAGACAGGTGCCGTTAACATTGTTGCGGGTATGATCTTAGACTACAGAGCCTTTGATACTCTGGGTGAATCTCATGTGCTTTTTACAGCAACAATAACAGTGCTGATACTCATGAGACTGGATAAGAAGAAGGATGAAAAAGGTGACAAGGCGGACAGAGCTTCCCGCTACGAGCCTTATGATGTGATATTGCAGGTCGCGGCAGCAGTACTTGTTCCCGTAATCATGATATTCGGTATATATGTAATACTTAACGGACATATATCACCGGGAGGCGGATTCTCGGGAGGCGCCATAATCGGAGCCGGACTGATACTCTACCTCAATGCTTTCGGTTTTGAAAAGACCGAGAGATTCTTTACGGAAAAGTTATACAAGAGAGTTACATTCGGATCCCTGGCATTTTATGCTTTGGCAAAATGTTACTCTTTCTTTTGCGGTGCAAACCATCTTGAATCGGGAATATCTACGGGAACGCCCGGGGCTATTATCTCGGCAGGTCTTATACTGCCCCTGAATATAGCGGTAGGCCTGGTGGTTGCCTGTACAATGTATGCTTTTTACGCGCATTTCAGGAAAGGAGGCTTTTAGAATGTTACATTTTGGACCATATTTCAGTGCGAATATTCCGGAAGCCCTTTCAATGCTTATGTTCGTAATCGGATTCGCCAATCTGATGTTGCAGCCCAATCTTATCAAGAAGATAATCGGCTTCAATATAATGGACAGTTCCATATATCTCTTCCTTGCCCTTAAGGGATATATTAACGGAAGAGTTGCTCCCATCGTTGTTGACGGAGTTACAAGTATGGATAAATATATCAATCCCATTCCGTCGGGACTGGTACTTACGGGTATCGTTGTATCCGTATCTGTTACCGCGCTTATGTTGTCTCTTACCATAAGACTCTATAAGCGTTATCACAGTCTTGACCTGGATGAGATATCACTTCAGCTGAAAAAGGAGGGATTATGATGGACTTTGTTAAGAATTTCCCTCTCTTTATGATAGTGCTCTGTCTCCTTTCAAGTTCCACAAGCACACTGCTTAAAAAGGAATGGGCAAGAATAGTCAACACGGCTCTTATTGTTATAGTGGGCGTCATGTCCTATATGGTAATGGTCTACTGTCAGGCGAACGGCAGTTTTACCTACATGATGGGCCACTTCCCCGCACCTTGGGGCAACGAGGTAAGAGGCGGTGTTCTGGAAGGTTTCATGGGAGCATTTTTCTGTGTGATCATGCTTCTGTCAATGCTTGGCGGACACAAGAAACTCTTTGACGAAGTAGAGGAGACAAAACACAATCTCTACTACGTGCTGGTAGATCTGCTTCTCTGCTCACTGATAGCACTTGTATATACCAATGACCTTTTTACCGCATATGTATTCATAGAGATCAATACAATATCAGCCTGCGGTCTTATCATGATAAGACAGAACGGTCGTACCATTGAGGCGGCAGTGAGATACATGGTTATGAGCCTTCTCGGTTCCGGTCTTATACTCATGGGTATATGTATGATATATGACATTACAGGTCATCTGCTTATGTCCAATATCAAGGAATACATAGAAGGAATGAACGGATACTCGGTTCCCTTGCTTGTAAGCATAGCTCTTATGAGTGTGGGTCTTGCCATTAAGAGTGCTTTGTTCCCCTTCCATGCATGGCTTCCCGATGCTTACGGTTATTCAACCGTGTCATCGGCAGCAATTCTGTCGAGTCTTGTATCCAAGGGATATATATTCCTGTTGATCAAGATCATATACAGAGTAATAGGCTTTGACGTATACAAGGGAACACATATTATCGATGTACTCTTTATATTCGGACTTATGGGCATGATATTCGGTTCCGTAAGTGCCATAAGAGAAAACGACGTAAGAAGGATGATAGCATATTCATCCGTTGCTCAGATCGGATATATATACATGGGTATCGGAATGGGTACGGAACTGGGTATGAGCGCAAGCGTATTCCACATACTCAGCCACGGTGCTACAAAATCTCTTTTGTTCATTGCAGCCATCGGGCTTACGGAAGTGTCGGGCGGCAGCCGTCACTTTGAAGAACTTACGGGAGCGGGATATCGTAACAAATGGTCGGGAATTGCATTTACAGTGGGTTCCCTGTCCATGGTAGGTATACCTCTGTTCTCAGGTTTCATAAGCAAGCTTTTGTTTGCCCAGGCGGCGGTAGGACTCAGCGGACGTATGCTTCCTGCTCTTATAGTACTTGGTATCAGTACTATACTTAATGCTATCTATTTCTTAAAGACTGTTATTCGAATATACACTCCGGTGGAAGAGACGGAGTTCTTCGAGCTGCATTCAAAGCAGATAAAGAGATATGCAACTGTACTTGCGGCATTTATGCTGCTCAACGTATTCTTGGGTGTTATGTCTGAACCAATCACGTCCCTTATAACTGCGGGACTTGAGATGTTCTCGTAGGAGGTGGAAAAATGAACGTATTTACAACTTTTCCTCTGGCCTTTAAGATAGACAGCCTGGGAATCATATTTGCAGCCTTTGTGCTTATTGTATTTATAGCAGCGGGCATTTATTCTTTCGAATATATGAAAGAAGAGAGAAAGAAAGCAAGATACGGCATCTTTTTCTGCCTTGCCATGCTTGTTGAGACAGTTATGTGTTTTGCGGCGAATATGGTGACCTTTTATATGTGTTTCGAACTGCTTACGGTAACATCCATGGTACTGGTAGTTCACGAAGAGACCAAGGAAGCCATAATGGCTACTTTGAAATATCTCCTCTTTTCACTGGCAGGAGCATATTCGGCTCTCTTCGGAATATATTTCCTTTTGAAATATGCGGGCAATCTTGAATTCGTTCCGGGAGGAAGTGTTGACAGTTCAGTATTTGCCGAACATCCGGATCTTATGCTTATTGTCAGCATATGTATCATCTTAGGTTTTGGAGTGAAGGCGGGAATGTTCCCGATGCATGCATGGCTGCCTACAGCCCATCCCGCAGCACCGGCACCTGCATCGGCAATATTGTCGGCAGGCATTGTAAAAGCGGGTATATTGGGAATAATCAGATTCATCTACTATGTGATAGGCATAGAGAACATCAGGGGAACATGGGTACAGACAGTCTGGATGATCATAGCCCTTGTTACCGTATTCATGGGTTCCATGCTTGCATACAGAGAACCTGTACTTAAGAAAAGACTGGCTTATTCAACAGTGAGCCAGCTGTCATATATAACTTTCGGACTTGCCGTAATGAACGAAGATTCCTTCAAGGGATCGATATTGCATGTACTCAGCCACGGATTCGTAAAAGCGGTTCTTTTCCTTGTGGCAGGAGCAATTATTCATTACATGGGAGTAACAAGAGTGGAAGATATGAGAGGCGTGGGTAAGAAGATGCCCATTACTCTTTGGTGTTACACCATAGCATCTCTGGGTCTTATTGGTATACCCCCTACGGGAGGCTTTGTCAGCAAGTGGTATCTTGCTACAGGAGCATTGAAGTCGGATCTTGGTATATTCGCTGTAATAGGTCCGGTTATCCTTCTGATAAGTGCGCTGCTTACAGCGGGATATCTGCTTCCTCTTACGATCAATGGATTCTTACCCGGAGATGATTTCGATGAAAAGAGCATAAAAGGAAGGGAACCCGGACTTCTTATGCTTATTCCGATGATTATCCTTACGGTTTTATCCCTGATCATCGGCCTTTTACCCGGCAGTATATTAACCTTTATCGGACAGATAACGGGCACGCTTTTTTAAGGAGAAAGAACAATGCTATTTTCAGTAATAATCATTCCTATGATAGTCGGCCTGTCCATTCCGCTTATAAAATGGAAAAAGCGAAGCCACATGGAGATATTCCTTGAGACTTTTGTTATTCTCAATTCTTTGCTTGTATGGGCCATGATATTAAATGAAGGCGTGGAGTCTTTTACTCTTGTAAGATTCGTGGGAGATCTGTCCATAAGCTTCAGGCTGGACGGCCTTGCCATGGTATTTGCGGGATTGGTATCCGCACTCTGGCCCTTTGCGACTTTGTACGCTTTTGAATATATGACCAAGGAAGAAAATGAGAGAGTCTTCTTCCTCTTCTATACCGTGACATACGGTGTAACTCTGGGTATAGCAACGGCCGGCAATATACTTACCATGTATTTCTTTTATGAACTTCTTACATTGGTTACGGTGCCTCTTGTTATGCACACGCTTACAAGAAAGGCAATTCTTGCCAGCAGGAAATATCTTTATTTTTCCATCGGCGGAGCGGCATTTGCCTTCATAGGTATGATCTTCGTCATTATCTATGGTGTAACTGCAGACTTTGTCTATGGCGGTGTTCTTGAGCAGATGGCAGACGGCGGAAGATCCAATGCTCTGCTGTTGATATATGTGCTGGCATTCATGGGATTCGGTGTAAAGGCAGCAGTATGTCCTTTCAATTCATGGCTTCCCGATGCGGGTGTTGCACCCACTCCGGTTACGGCTCTTCTTCATGCCGTTGCCGTTGTTAAGTCGGGCGCTTTTGCCATAATGAGATTCACATATTACTGTTTCGGTGTGGATTATCTGAAGGGAACCTGGGCCCAGTATGTGGTTATGGCCGTGACCATGGTAACAATAGTCTACGGATGCAGCATGGCTGTTAAAGAGACTCACTTTAAGAGAAGACTTGCTTATTCAACCATAAGCAATCTGTCGTACATACTTTTCGGCGTCACCATCATGACGCCATTCGGCCTTGTGGGAGCACTTTCCCATCTGGTTATGCATGCGGTTATGAAGATATGTTCTTTCTTCTGTGCCGGTGCGGTTATACATGTTACGGAGAGGGAATACATTACGGAACTTGACGGCTTGGGATATAAGATGCCTCAGGTCTTTGGAATATTTACTCTGAGTGCTTTTGCCCTTATGGGTGTTCCCGGTCTTGCGGGCTTCGTAAGTAAGTGGAATCTGGCAGAGGCAGCAGTGGACAGCGGTATGCCTCTGGCATATGTGGGAATAGCCTGTCTTCTTGTGTCGGCTCTTCTTACAGCCATATATATGATGTCCGTTGTAATAAGAGCATTCTTCCCCGGAAAAGACTTTGACCATAAGGTTAACGAGGGAATCAAAGATCCTAACTGGAAGATGATGCTTCCTCTGTATGTGTTTGTTGTATTTATAGTAGCTTTTGGTATTAACAGCGGCAGTCTTGTGAACTTTTTTGTGAACATAGCCCAGGGATTGATATAAAGAAAGGTGATCGCAGTGGAAAATATATTATTCGATATAGCTGAAATATGTGGTCCGGGATTACATTTCAAACTTGACGGTTTCAGGCTTCTGTACTGTATTATCGCCGTGTTCATGTGGTCCATGACGGGACTTCTGAATCCCGAGTATATGGCTCATTATAAGAACAAGACAAGGTATTACGTCTTCACATGGATAACATTCCTATCAACGGTGGGAGTATTCCTGTCGGCGGATTTTTATACTACTTTTATATTCTTTGAGATTATGTCCTTCACTTCATATGTCTGGGTGGCTCAGGATGAAAAGAAGGATTCCCTCAGAGCAGCGGGAACATATCTTGCCGTTGCGGTGATAGGCGGGCTTGTGATGCTGATGGGTATATTTTTACTCTACAGTATTACGGGAACTTTGAATTTTGACGATCTGAGACTGCTATATTTGACCTGCCAGTCGACAGTTTTGAGTAAGAGAATATGGGCAGCGGGTCTGTGTATACTCTTTGGTTTCGGAGCCAAGGCGGGTGCTTTTCCTCTTCATATATGGCTTCCCAAAGCACATCCCGTGGCACCTGCACCTGCTTCCGCACTTTTGTCCGGAATACTAACCAAGGCAGGTGTATTCGGAATACTTATACTTAGCTGCTATATATTCGAAGGGGATATAACATGGGGCAGCATGATATTGATAATCGGCGTGATCACCATGTTCTTGGGAGCACTGCTTGCAATCTTCTCTGTGGATCTTAAGAGAACCCTTGCATGTTCTTCGGTATCGCAGATCGGATTCATACTGACGGGAATCGGTATGGCCGGACTTCTGGGAGAGCATAACGCAGTAGCCCTCAGAGGAAGCCTTCTTCACATGGTCAACCACTCGCTTATTAAGCTTGTGCTCTTTATGGCAGCAGGCGTGGTATATATGAACCTTCATGCTCTGGACCTTAATGAGGTCAGAGGCTTCGGAAGGAAAAAACCGCTCCTTAAGATCGTATTCCTTATCGGAGCTCTGGGTATAGGCGGTATACCGCTTTTCAACGGTTATGTGTCTAAGACTCTTATTCATGAAAGCATCGTGGAGTATAGTCATCTAATGAAAGAAGGTCTTATAAGCGGACTTTTCACGGAGAGCACCATGACTGCCATCGAGTGGATATTCATGGTATCCGGTGGATTCACAGTTGCATATATGACAAAGCTCTATGTATGTCTCTTTGTTGAAAAGAACCTTTCGGAAGAGAAGCAGAAGAAATATGATGACATGAAAAAATATATGAAACTGCCTTCTGCAACAGCCCTTACGCTGAGCGC
>CACZBZ010000035.1 GCA_902779505.1 uncultured Lachnospiraceae bacterium | reverse complement strand
ACATAACCATTAAAATAATACCACAAAAGCCTGTCTGTTCATAGCAAAAAAGATGACGCAACCATGTAGAATGCGTCATCTTATCATTTATCACATTATATGTCTTAGGACAGCAATACTTTATCACTGGCAAATTCCTCGCCGGATACTGAAGAGAATTTGTGAAGCAGATCTTCAACCGTCAGTTTTGCCTTCTCTTCACCACGTATATCCAGTATTACTTTTCCTTCATTCATCATGATCAGTCTGTTACCATGTGCAATGGCATCTTTCATGTTGTGGGTGATCATGAGAGTTGTAAGCTTATCCTTGGATACCACCTTCTCTGTGGCGGCAAGAACTTTTTCCGCTGTCTTGGGATCCAGTGCCGCCGTATGCTCATCCAGAAGCAATATCTTGGGCATCTGAAGTGTTGCCATAAGAAGGGTAAGAGCCTGACGCTGTCCGCCGGACAGAAGTCCTACCTTGGCTGTCAGTCTATCCTCGAGACCAAGATCAAGTATCTTTAACTGCTCTCTGAATCTGTCCCTCTCCTTGTGGGTTACACCGGGTTTGAAGGGTGAACGGGCCTTGCCACGTCTGAGAGCAAGTGCCATATTCTCCTCTATCTGCATGGTTGCGGCTGTTCCCGTCATAGGATCCTGGAAGACTCTTCCAATCAAAGACGCACGCTTGTATGCGGGCAAACCTGTTACGTTGGTACCTCCGATCTCTATGCTTCCGGAATCGATGGGCCATACCCCTGCTATAGCATTAAGCATGGTTGATTTTCCGGCACCGTTACCTCCGATAACCGTTACGAAATCACCTTTTTCAAGTGTAAGATTCACACCGTCCAAAGCGATCTTTTCATTTATTGTTCCCGGATTGAAAGCCTTATGAACATCTTTTACATCAAGCATTATTTCAGACATCTCTTAGGCCTCCTTTCCGTTGTTCTGTGTAAGCTGGGCATTTTTACCTGCTTTCTTGAAGGATGATACGCTCATCTTCTGCAGATAAGGAACCGCAAGGAATACCGCAACGATAATCGCTGTCAGCATCTTCAGATAATTGGTATCCAGCTTAAGCCAGAGAACGATCTCTACAACTATATAGTAGATTACTCCGCCAAGTGCAACGAAAGACAAGCGCAGAGCAAAATTCAAGTGCTTACGGAAAAGTGCATCGCCTATAACTTCTCCGATAATAACTGCTGCCAGACCGATTACGATCGCACCACGTCCCATATTGATATCCGCATATCCCTGGAACTGTGACATGATTCCGCCGGCCAGAGCCACAATACCGTTTGAAAGGGCAAGTCCAATCACCTTCATCAGGTTGATGTTAATTCCGTTGGCACCTGCCATCTGCTGGTTACATCCTGTAGCTCGTATTGCGCTTCCCTGTTCTGTACCGAAATAAAGATATAAAGCCGCAATAAGCACTGCCACAACTACCACGCCGACAACTATCGAATAAGTTACATATCTGGATGACAGCATCAATACAAATTTATCAACACTGACTGCCTGATTGGCCTTCATATCCATTATGGCAAGATTCAAAGAATAAAGCGCATACTGGGTTAAAATTCCGGCAAGAATTGCGGGGATTCCAAGCAATGTATGAAGTAAGCCTGTAACCACGCCTGCAAGCAGACCGACCAAAAGTGCCACGAGTACAGCCACATAGGGATTGCATCCTGCCAGAATCAGCATAACCGTTACCGCTCCTCCGGTACAGAATGTACCGTCAACAGACAGGTCGGCTATATCAAGAAGGCGGAATGTAATATATACGCCCAGGGCAACAATGCCCCAGATCAGTCCCTGTGCTATACCCGCCGGCAGCCTGTTCAAAAGCGTCAGCGGCGTCAATGATTGTAAATAAGCTGTAATATCCATATCTTTCTCTTTCTTTTAACGATCAATTATTCTTCAATCGCTGTATATCCTTCAGGTATCTTTATACCGAGTTTATCGCAGATCTCAGGGTTATATACCTTAACCGGATTATTATAATATTCTATAGGCATTGTTGCAATGTCAGTTTCACCTGTAAGGATCTTCACTGCCATCTCACCTGTTGTTCTTCCGAGTTCATAGTAATCAATTGAAAGTGCTGCAACACCACAACCCTTTACGATACCTTCTTCACCTGCAACAATGGGAACTCCTGCGGGAAGTGCCACGTTGTTGATTGCTTCTGTACATGAAGCTGCCGTATTATCTGTAGGTATGTAGAGGACGTCATTCTCATCACATGCTGACTGAGTTACGCTTGCAACATCATTTGAATCGGCGAATGTGTATACTGTTACCTTAAGTCCGTCTGCTTCAAGAGCAGCCTTAACTGTATCTGCCTGATATACCGAATTGGCCTCTGCTGAGCAGTAGAGGATTCCCACATTCTTAGCTTCGGGGAAAAGTTCCTCGATCATCTTAGCCTGCTGATCAAGAGGAGCAAGATCCGATGTACCTGATATATTACCTCCTACAGTTCCGTTAAATCCGTCAATTGAAAGAGCAACACCGTACTCAGTGATAGATGTACCAAGAACAGGAATCTCTGTAGTAGATGAAGCTGCTGCCTGCAGAGCAGGTGTAGCATTGGCAAGTATAAGGTCTACGCCGTCTGAAACAAGTCCTGTACAGATTGTTGTACACTGTGCGCTGTCTCCGGCTGCGTTCTGTTCATCAAAAGTAACCGCATCTTCTCCAAGCTTCTCAACGATTGCATCCTTGAATCCCTGTGTAGCTGCATCAAGTGCTACATGCTGTACAAGCTGGCAGATTCCCACTGTGTAATGAGCATCAGCTACCTCTTCAGCTGCTTCAACTGCTGCAGTTTCTACAGTCTCTTCTACAGCTGCTTCGGAAGCTGCAGGAGCCTCGGCTGTTCCGCCGACACCACAGGCTGTCAATGACAATGCCATAACTGCTGCCAGTGATAATGACAGCATTTTTCTGATCTGATTTTTCATAATTTTCTCTCCTCGTATTGTATTAATCTACTGCAACACCGGAATATCCGGCATTATCTCCTCAACGTCTTTTACTTCATTACTTTGACGCGCTGAACCGATTATAAGTTAAAAAGCCCATATTTGCAAGGTTTTTTTATATATCCTTCACAAATCATAAAACAAAAGACGAGAACAAATGCTCTCTGCATTGCCCTCGTCTTTGTGGGTTATTTAATAAATCAATTATACACTAAATCATCGCTATTTCATACTTTTCAATGAAAATATCCATGTGTTTTTTTATCATTTCAAAAGCTTCATCCATCTTATAGGGTTCCCTGTCAACCATCTGTATCATCAGAGTAACCGGTGCAATGAATTCAAGTGCGATGGTATCCGAATCACCTTCGGGCATCTTACCGAGATCCATCAGATTACGAAAGACTTTTGAATATATACCTTTAAGTAATACTACTTGATGAGAAGTGGTCAGCTCCGCAAGCATCTTATTCCTGAACTGCTCCATCATTGCAAGTCTTCTCATTTTTATGGCTGAATCACTCTCCATTGTATAATGAAGCGATTTGATTGCAAACTCTTTCAATTCGGCTCCCGATCCGATCTTATCAGCCAGATTGGACTTGAATCCCATACCTTGGATGTACTCGTCTTCTGCGCGTTCGGCAACAGCTATAAGCAAGTCCTCCTTGCTCTTAAAATACTTATATATAGTAGGTCCCTTGATTCCTATAGATTCCGCAATCTCGTCCACACCGGTACCAACGCTTGTTAGCTGTCAATGTAATTCTATCGCAAAAAGAGGTGTGCCGACTTGTCGACACACCTTTTCCCCTTCAATTTATGTAGTTTAGTCACCCCATATTTACTCTGTAATTGCCCAAACTCTGGCAGGAAGGCCAGTAGCGCCTTCAAATCTGGGATAAGACACTATCACAACTGCGCCTGCGGGTGTCACCTTGTCAAGATTGGCAAGGAGTTCAACCTGCAATTTCTCGTTCTCCAGAACATATCTTTCGCAGATAAGATCCTCGTGTTCCTCTGCTACTGCGGAAGAATCAGTATCCAATGTTTCGTGGCCGTTTGCTGAGGCATTTCTTACTTTGTAGATATACTCAAGTGCTTCAAGTGACCAGCCCGGTGCATTTTCTCTGCCTTCAGCATCAATACCGGATACGGCATCTATATCGGGCCATTTCTTATACCAGTCACTCCTCAATGCTACAAGGGCTCCATCCGGAATATTTCCGTATTTTTCTTCATAAGCTTTGATATCATCAACCGTCACCGCATAACGGGGATTCGCTTTAGCCTGTTCGCTAATATCGATAACCGCCAGCGGAAAGATCAGGTCGTGTACGTCATATTTCTCCGAAAGATCCTTTCCTTTTGCAAAGTGTCCCGGGAAATCAATGTGAGTTCCGAACTGTCCGGGGAATTTGAATGTCTGTATAAGACACTCAAGCTCCGGTTTACCCCAGTCCCAGACCGTTTTTCCAAGTTCTACCGATCCTTCGGGAATACCTGACCAGTAAGGGCTTTCATTGTTAAGAGAATGCGAAAGCTCTACCCATTTATAGTTCTTTGCTTCTTTTAGTGCATTCCAAAGTTTGTATTCAGCCATCTATTTAACCTCCGTTTTAATCAATTAATTGTTTTCGTCTGCTGATATTTCGGGAACAAGTGATGTAAGATTCTCCTTTTTTCCGTCGTTAAATCTACAGATAAATACGGTCTTGTTAGGCACATTACCTGATGAATAATCGATAGTTCCTGTAAGGCCCTTAAAATCCGTTACCTTTGCGATAGCATCTCTAATGCTCTCTGATGAATAGTCGCCGTTTGCATAGTTCTCTACTGCGTACTTTATAAGGTAAGCTGCGTCATAGCCAAGTGCCGCAAAAGCATTCAAAGGCTCTTTTCCGTATTTCTTGTTGTAAGCTTCATAGAATTTTGAAACATCGCCTGATTCCGTATAGTCAACGTGTGTTGAAAAATATACATTGTTGGCAGCCTCGCCGGCTATTTCTGCAATTTCTGTTGAATCCAGACCATCGCCTGAAAGGATTGGCTGGTCAAGACCTGCATCTCTGTACTGCTTAATGATTGTCGGTCCCTGATCCGTAAAGCTTGCAAAGAACAATACATCGGGTGATTCGGGAAGTGCCTTTACTTTCTGAATTGATGCAGAAAAATCTGTATATCCGTTGTCATCGTATGTGCTCTCTCCGAAAACCTCTCCGCCAAGAGCTATAAAGTGGCTCTGGAAGAACTTACTTAATGAAAGTGTGTATTCATCTGTTGTGTCTGTTACAACATATGCCGTCTTTGCTCCAAGTTCGTTATATGCATACTCTGCAACTGCTGCCGCCTGGATATTGTCACCGTAAGGTACAAGGAAAGCAGTATCACCGACTCTGTCCTGTGTATAAGGAAGTGTAGAAGTTGTAGCAAGTGATGGTACACCATGATCCTGAGCTACAGTTCCTGCCGCAATTGCCGCATTGGGATCTCCAAGACCTACAATCACATTTGCACCGTCAACTTCAACAAGTTTAGTTGTGAGTGATGTTGCCTGTGACACATCTGACTGTGCGTCATATGAAACATAATTAACTTGCTTACCGTCTATACCGCCTGCCGCATTGATCTCTTCCAATGCAAGTTCAAAACCTTCGGAACCGGGAATCTCGTAATCTGCAATAAATCCTGTAAGGCCCCAAAGACCACCGATTGTGATGCCATCTTCCGAAGAAGCATCCGCAGCCGAATCCTGCGAATCCGCGGGTGCTGAATCTTCAGCTGCTGAATCTACTACTGCGGAAGCGGTCTGAGCAGATCCGCTGTTTGCGGCTCCGCATCCTGTTAAAACTGCTGCCGCCAGTGCTATTGTTAAAACTCCTCTTAAATACGTAACTATTCTTTTTTTCATAATTAATACTCCTTTTATTTCAAATAATCTCTTTGTGTTAAACGTCTTTTTTTAACACATCATCATGCTCTTTCTTGAACAGTCCTGAGTAGGTATCAGGGCTGAACATCGCATCAAAAATGTAGTCATTTTCCCTAAATATACCTCCTTTCCTGAATATCATGACGAGTATAAATAACACACTCATCACTATATTTGTAATTCCGTTGATCTTTGGCACCTTTATTCCAAAGATCTCTCCTCCCGTACTGAAATCAGAGAGAAGATACGGAAAAAACGTTATTATTGCTGCCCCGGGAATTGCTCCGCTGAGGCTTTCCATTCCTCCGAGTACCGACATTTCAAGGATCATAAATGTTTCTGTAAGATAAAACATTGAAGGTGCTATCGATCTTTGAAGATGTGCCCAAAGGCATCCGCCGATACCTGCAAAAAAAGCGCTTATCATAAACGAAAAGAGTCTTACTCTGAAACGGCTTATTCCAAGGGATTCTGCCGCATCTTCATCGTTCTTTAAAGCTATCATTCCCCTTCCGAGAGATGAAGTCTTTATTCTGTACATTACATATAAAGACAATACCGTCACAAGCACCGTAACCGGCAGGGTTGAATATCCTTCCATTCCGCTTATTCCCCTGGACCCGTTCGTAATTGATGTCAGGTTATCAAGCAGGGATTTGACTACTATTACCGTTCCAAGTGTTATTACGGCCAGATAATGTCCTTTTGCACGAAGTATCGGAATTCCAATGATTCCGGCAAATACTGCTGCAAACAAACCGGAAATCAAAAGTGCCGCAAAAAATGGCAACTTTATCTCAGCGATAAAAGCGGGGATTCCCTGTATTCTCGAACATTTCATATCCGGGGGAAGGGTAAGTAACGATCCCACATATGCTCCTATTGCCATAAATGAAGCAGTACCGAGCGAAAATATACCCGTGATTCCGTTAGTAAAGTTTGTGGCTGCCGCCAGTATCACATTTATGAACAAGAGGATTACCACCGTCTTATAGTAGTCATTCATCTTGGTTTCTATCACAATCAGAATTAGAAGCGGGATAACTACGACCGTTATAAATTTAAAAATCGCTTTATCTTTTATCTTTTCCATAACGGCTTAACTCCTTTTCGCATTCTTTCCCAACAATCCGTCGGGTCTCACCAGAAGAACAAGTATCAAAATCAAGAATACGAATACAGTCTGGTATGATGCGATTGAATCCGGAAGATAGCCCGCAAAAAATATTTCCAAAAAAGCCAGTACAAACGCTCCCAACGCAGCTCCTGTGATGCTTCCGAGTCCGCCTATTACCGCAGCAATAAAAGCCTTGATTCCAAGCATGAAGCCCATCTGCGGATCAAACGAAACATACTCTCCGGTATAGGTTATACCTGCCAACGCAGCAAGAGCAGAACCGATTCCGAAAGCCGCCACTATAACGGCCTTTCTGTTAATTCCCATAAAATCCGCTGCAAGGGAGTTGTCCTTGATTGCTCGCATTGCAAGCCCGATTCGTGTTTTCTTTAAAATGAAAGCCAAAACAATGACCGAAACTATCGTGACAGCCAGTATCACGAAGTTCATAACCGAAACCGTAAAATCAGCGATTTGAATTCTCTTTGTGAAAAAAACCGGTACTTTCAAAGCTTTATTGTCTATTCCGAATACGGCCTGAGATATACTCTGAAGCAATATTGATACTGCAAGCGAGGTGATTATCAAAGTCTCCTCACCGTTATTCAGAAGAGGTCTGTAGGCCACTCTCTCGGTTATGATTGCCAGCAGCATTGTTATAATGACCGCAAGTATTACGGCGAGTGCAAATGGAATCTTAAGATTCATAAGCACCCATAGACTGTATACCGCCACCATCATAAGATCCCCGTGAGCAAAGTTGATAAGACCGAGGATGCTGTATACAATTGAATAACCTATCGCTATAAGAGCATATATGCTTCCCAGCTTGATCGCATTTATGATTTCTGCTATAAAAAAATTCATGTCGTTTTGTCTGCTCCCAAATATATACTTCTTATATCTTCACTATCCCCAATCGTAGTTGCATTGCCTGCCTTTTTTATCTCCCCGGTTTCCATCACATATACCTTGTCAGATATATCAATGGCTTCCTGTGCATGTTGCTCTACCAAAAGTATTGTTTTCCCCATTTGTTTAAGCTTTATTATTATATTGAAAATCTCCTCCACCACCTTGGGTGCAAGTCCCAGTGACGGTTCATCCAAAAGAATCAGTTCTCCGCCGGACATCAATGCTCTTCCGATAACAAGCATCTGCTGTTCCCCGCCCGACAACTTTCCTGCCAGCATATTCTTTCTCTCGGACAATATAGGGAACATATTCTCAATCTCTTCTATCCGCTTTTTGTTAAGTTTTTTATCTTTTACAAGATATGCACCGAGCAGAAGATTCTCTCTCACGGTCATTGTGGAAAAGACCTGTCGTCCTTCCGGAACCTGAACAATCCCCCTTTTCACTGTTTCATGAGCATCAAGGCCTGTTATGTCTTCGCCGTTATATATGATGCTTCCCGATTCCGGCTTAATTATTCCGGATAGGGTTCTCAACACGGAAGTCTTGCCTGCCCCGTTTGTTCCTATCAGTGATACTATCTCTCCTCTTTCAACCGAAAGACTCACATTTCTCACTGCTCTTATTTCTTTGTAACTTACATTAAGCTCGTTTACTTTCAGCATATTTACCGTGTCCAAGATATAACTCAATTACTTTTTCTGAATTCTGTATTTCCTCGGGCGTTCCCTCATCTATTATTTTTCCCGAAGCCATTGTATAAATATAATCACAAAGGCTCATGACAACTTTCATGTCGTGTTCGATTATAAGAATTGTCATCTCCGGATTCTTCTTATGTACTTCCCTTATGTCTTTAACCAATTGAGCGCTTTCCTTCGGATTCATACCTGCTGCCGGCTCATCAAGAAGCAGCAGATTCGGATTAAGAGCAAGGCATCTTGCTATTTCGGTTTTTCTCTGAATTCCGTATGGAAGACTGTCCGCTCTTCTTTCCGCATACTTCTCAATATCAAGATTCCTAAGGATATCAAAAGAGTTTCTGTTCAACTTTTTTTCCGCATTTCTGTATGTCTTCGTATTGAAAAGCATTTGCAGAACGCTGTACCTGAATTTGCCCTGACCGGCTACTTTTACGTTTTCAATGACCGTTTCTTTTCCGAACAATCTGAGATTTTGGAAGGTTCTCGCAATTCCTTTTTCAGCAAGCGTATGTGACGAACTTCGATTTATCTCTTTACCTTTATATAAAATCCTGCCGGAGGTCGGATGGATATTTCCTGATATCATGTTAAGCAAAGTGCTCTTTCCGGCTCCGTTGGTTCCTATCAGTCCGTATATCTTTCCTTTTTCCAATGTGAATCTCACATTGTCCACAGCGGTGATACCCTGAAATACAGCGCTCACATCTTCTATTTTTATTAATGTTGAATTATTGCTTTCTGCCATGAATTTAACCTCCTGAATTATTTTCTTGTTTATTTAATCATTGTTGCTTTTCTCTGTCTAATTCATAAATTTAATACTTTGCTATAGATTTTTTTTATAGGTTTTTAAGCTTCATAAAAAGAAGGCGCGTCATGTGACGCGCCTTTTTATAACTCTTTTTATTACATTTTCTCAGTTAGGGCCTGTTCCAGAGCCTTTGATAACTGGTCTGCGCATGATGTACCTCTCATGCCACATTGATTTCCCTTAAGTATAGCGGCTATTTCTGACGCAGCCTTACCTTCCACCAGTCTGCCTATAGCCTTAAGGTTGCCGTTACAGCCTCCTTCAAAAGCCAGTTCATGAACCAGCTTATTCTCATCCAGCTTAAAGCTGATCTTTTTGGAACATACTCCGCTTGGGGTATAAGTGTAATCCTCCATTTTTAGTCCTCCTCTGATCTATGATAATCACATCGACTGTAATACAGCTTTGTTCTGTATGATATATCATTAATAATACGATAAGGACGGATGTTTAGCAATATAAACTACCTGACTATAATTATCTGTGCTTTTCCATATTAATGCTCTTTCATAATCTTCTTGGCTTTATTACACCATCTCAGATACGCTTCGTAGGTCTCAATCCCGAACAAAACCGTCAGATAGTAATGAACATGGTCCGCTTCCTCAAGAACCTTCTCCAAGTTTTCCTTATAAAAATTAAGAAGTTCCAGATTGCCCTTTACCTGCTTCTCAAAGACTTCTATATTCCGGAGTGTGATGCTTCTGTCTTCCAGACCTCCAAAATAGGTTTTTAAAAGGGTCTCGTACTTGAGGTCATTTGTTGCCTGCTCATCATTCAGCCATTGCTTAAGAGCATCTTTTCCCGACTTGCTTATCTGATAGACTATCTTCTCTCGGCCACCGGTTTTATTCGAGTTCTTCCTTTTTACAAGCCCTTGTTTTTCCATTTCACTGAGAGCAGGATAGATACTTCCGAAACTGCCCTTCCAGAAAAAAGAAATCGCGCCGTCTATCCTCTTTTTTATATCGTAGCCTGTCAGATTCTCATGAGCTAAAAGTCCAAGAATCACAAGATCTATCTTTCTGTCTTTTGCCATCCTGCCTACCTTTTCCACGTCCATTTATAGTTCAAAGCCTTCTTAGGACATCCGTCCACACAGGCTCCGCACTGAATACATTCCTTGCATTTGGAGATACTGTTACATTCTACCATATGTTTAACGTCAAGTCCCATCGAACAGTTCTTGTTACACATACCACAGGCAACACATTTTTCTCTATCAGCCTCTATATGCAACTGTGGAAGGTGTAAGAATCTTCCCACTGTACTTCCTATCACCATAAAGGGGGCCATCCAGCAAATATAATGGCAGGCTGCTCTTCGACCATGAATGATTGTCGGTAAAAACAACAACAGAATTACGCCGTAGTAGATTACATAGTTGGAAATACCCGAAATGGAAATGCCATGATCCGTCATATAAAAGGGGTTAATTGTTAGATCATTTTTCCCGAGGATGAATGATGCAATCACAGCGAGCATCCATATTATCCAGATAATGAATTTTATCCTGTCTCGCTTTCCCTGTTTTGCCGGCTTATCATTTACTCTCATGGTGCATTCCTGGAGTCCTCCCGCCGGACAGAGGTAACCGCACCAAGCTCTTCCAAAAAACATGGAGAATAAAAACATCAGACAAAAGACGATAAAGCTTCCGTTTATAATATGCTCCATTGCTGCATTAATAATCAGATATGGTGAGAAATACCAAATTGTAACAGGAAAAAGCAAGAATGAAAAAAGTAACAGACCCTTTCTTATTTTTTGTCTCATTATCACATACTCCTTTTTGCTCTTATATATCGTTTTGATATATATCGTTTTGATATATTATTGCCCATTTCCCCTTTGGTGTCAATAAAAAACTGCAGTGAATGTGTTTGTACACTCACTGCAGTGATTCTGCATAGATATTATTCTGTTTATTCCAGCTCTATCGTTCCCGGCGGCTTACTGGTTAAGTCGTAGAATACTCTGTTTACTCCGCGAACCTCGTTGATTATTCTGCTCATTATTGTCTGAAGTACGGCAAAAGGTATCTCCGCTGCTTCGGCTGTCATGAAATCAACCGTATTGACCGCCCTGAGGGCTACGGCATA
The DNA here is from genome assembly GCA_902779505.1 of uncultured Lachnospiraceae bacterium. GTDB lineage: Bacteria > Bacillota > Clostridia > Lachnospirales > Lachnospiraceae > Colinaster. The sequence goes on along the minus strand of CACZBZ010000035.1, from coordinate 5,789 downwards.
ATCATATGTACGTTCGTCACCCATTACGCCGACCGAACGCATATTGGTAAGTGCGGCAAAATACTGATTGGGAAGCCATGAAGGATTCTCTCCCTTGGCCTTTTTGTATTCCTCAACCGCTTTGTCGATTTCTTCTCTGTAGATATAATCCGCATCCTGAACCATACGAACTTTCTCTGCCGTTACTTCTCCCACGATTCGGATTCCGAGTCCCGGTCCCGGGAAAGGCTGACGGAATACAAGTTTCTCAGGTATTCCCAATTCAAGTCCGGCCTTACGTACCTCATCCTTGAAGAGGTCTCTTAAAGGTTCAACAATTTCCTTAAAATCCACGTAATCGGGAAGTCCACCTACGTTATGATGAGACTTAATAACAGCGGATTCTCCACCGAGTCCCGATTCAACCACATCGGGATATATGGTTCCCTGAGCAAGGAAATCTACCTTACCAATCTTCTTGGCTTCTTCTTCAAATACTCTGATGAATTCCTCACCAATTATCTTACGCTTTCTCTCAGGCTCCGATACTCCCTCGAGTTTGCTGTAATAACGATCCTGGGCATTAACTCTGATAAAATTAAGATCAAAGCGGCCGCTTTTACCGAATACGGCTTCAACTTCGTCTCCTTCATTCTTTCTGAGAAGTCCATGATCCACGAATACGCATGTAAGCTGGTTGCCTATGGCCTTAGACAGAAGACCTGCGGCTACCGATGAATCCACTCCTCCCGAAAGGGCAAGCAGAACCTTACCGTCACCGATCTTTTCTCTGAGTGCCTTCACAGTGCTCTCCACAAAGGCATCCATACGCCATGTTCCCGCACATCCGCATATACCTCTTACGAAATTGTAGAGCATTGCAGTACCGTTCTGTGTATGAAGAACTTCCGGATGGAACTGGATTGCATAAAGATTGGCCTCTGTATTCTGACAGGCTGCAACGGGGCAGTTGTCTGTGTGAGCTATTACCTCAAATCCCGGTGCCATCTTGGATATATAATCAAAATGACTCATCCAGCAGGTATTATGCTCCGCAATTCCCTCAAATAACTTTGTACCCTGCTTGAAGATTACATCTGTCTTTCCATATTCTCGGTTGGCTGCTCTCTCTACATTTCCTCCCAGTACAAGCTGCATAAGCTGTGCACCGTAGCAAAGTCCGAGTACGGGAACCCCAAGTTCAAACAATTCCTTTGATGCAGTAGGTGCTCCTTCTTCGTAGCAGCTGTTGGGGCCGCCTGTAAGGATGATTCCCTTAGGATTCATGGCCTTTATTTTTTCAAGAGGAGTCTTGTAAGAATATATCTCACAATATACATTACATTCTCTGACTCTTCTTGCTACAAGCTGGTTATACTGTCCTCCAAAATCGATTACCAGTACTTTTTCCTGATCCATGTGTCAGTATGTCCTTTCTTTTAATTAACTACCCTTCTTACAGTAAGTATTGTGGTGTATGTTGCGGAACCTATCTTGATACCGCCTGAAGGTGTGCTGGCGTGAACTATCTGTCCGCCTCCTATGTATATTCCTACGTGTCCGGGATAACAGATTATATCACCGGGCTGTGCGTCGGAATAGCTTACCTCTGTTCCAATGGTTCTTTGAGCCGTTCCCACTCTGGGTATGTTGTATCCGTTGGCTTTATATACGGAATATGTGAATCCGGAACAGTCACATCCGTTGGTTAAGGATGTTCCTCCGAATACATAAGGATTGCCTATAAACTGGCAGGCATAATTGGCTATCTGCTTACCGCTGGCGCTTCCACCCGAATTGCTTATGGTTGACTGTGCGCTTGCGCTGGAACCCGAAGAAGATGATTTTGCCGCCTGAGCAGCTTTCTTAGCCGCTTCCTCAGCTTCGAGTTTCTTTATCTCGCTGTTCTGCTGCTTTAATTTCGCCTTATAGGCTGCAGCATCCTGCTTGGCTTTGGATATCTGATTGTCATAATCAGCTGCCTCTGCCTTCTTCTCTTCCATCAGTTGATTGAGAGTATTCTGCTCTTCCTGCAATTCCTGCAAGTCTACTTCCAGCTGTTCTTCTTCAGCCTCGAGTTTGGCCTGTACTTCGGCTACCGCCTCTTTTGCCGCCTGGTATTCCAGGAGCATCTTACGGTCATACTCGTAGAGTTTTTCAACATAATCCGTCTTGTTGACCATATCAGAAAAGCTCTTGGCCTGAGTCAGTATCTCCACATAGGACAGTTCACCTTTTTCATACATGAACTTAATCCTGAGCTTCATTGCATCATACTGAGCTTCTTCAACAGCCTTGGCCTCTTCGTATTCCTGCTTCGTCTGCTCAATCTGCTCATTCAATTCATCTATCTCGTCTTCCAATAGGCTGACAGATGCGATGATATCAATAAGCTGCGCGTCCAGTTCGCTGATCTCTTCTTCTACTTCTTGCTTTTGATTCTTCAGACTTGATACGGCACTGTTGGCCTTATCCAGTTCCTTCTGAGTCTCTTCTTTTTGCTTCCTGAGATCATCCAGAGGAGTAGCGTAGACTGTCATATTAAGAGACGCTATCAATATTAAGCTGATTAGTATTCTTAATCCCGCTTTTTTCAAAAAATACTCCCAATTAACATTTTGTCTATTTTTATGAAAGATTACAGTTCACAGTTGTTAACTGTTCTGGGGAAAGGAACAACGTCTCTGATGTTACCCATTCCCGTAAGATACATGATGCATCTTTCAAATCCAAGACCAAAACCTGCATGTCTTGCGGTTCCGTACTTTCTGAGATCCAGATAGAACTGGTAATCTTCCTTATTAAGACCCATCTCTTCAACTCTCTTCTCAAGAAGTTCAAGATTGTCTTCTCTCTGTGATCCTCCGATTATCTCTCCGATTCCGGGTACCAGACAGTCGCAGGCTGCAACGGTCTTGCCGTCTTCGTTGAGCTTCATATAGAATGCCTTGATGTCCTTAGGATAATCCGTTACGAATACAGGGCGCTTAAATTCTTTCTCTGTCAGATATCTCTCATGCTCTGTCTGAAGATCGCATCCCCAATATACCTTGAAGTCAAATTCATCGTTGTGCTTCTCAAGGATCTTGATGGCATCTGTATAAGATACTCTTCCGAAATCAGATGAAACAACATGCTCAAGTCTCTCGATGAGACCCTTGTCTACAAAATTGTTGAAGAACTGCATCTCTTCAGGGCAGTTATCAAGGACATATCTGATTACATATTTAAGCATAGCCTCTGCACACATCATGTCATCCTGAAGATCTGCAAAACACATCTCAGGCTCAATCATCCAGAACTCTGCTGCGTGACGGGTTGTGTTTGAATTCTCGGCACGGAATGTGGGTCCGAATGTATATACGTTCTTAAATGCAAAAGCATAAGTCTCTACATTAAGCTGACCGCTTACGGTAAGATTGGTAGGCTTGTTGAAGAAATCCTGACTGTAGTCAACTGTTCCGTCCTCGTTAGTCGGAAGATTGTTCATATCAAGAGTTGTAACCTGGAACATCTCTCCGGCACCCTCACAGTCACTTCCTGTGATAATGGGTGTGTGTACATATACAAAGCCTCTCTCCTGGAAGAACTTGTGGATTGCATATGCAGCAACCGAACGAACTCTGAATACAGCTTCAAAGGTATTGGTTCTGGCTCTGAGATGAGGAATTGTACGAAGGTATTCGAATGTATGTCTCTTCTTCTGCAGAGGATAATCTGCTGTGGATTCACCTTCTATTGTTACTTCCTCGGCCTGCATTTCAAAAGGCTGCTTTGCATCGGGAGTTGCAACGATTTTTCCCTTAGCGATTACAGCAGCACCTACATTAAGCTTTGCTATATCCTGGAAATTACTTAACTTATCCGAATATACTACCTGAAGTGCCTCGAAAAAAGTACCGTCATTGACAACTAAGAATCCAAAAGTCTTGGAATCTCTGTTACCCCTGAGCCAACCGCCGATTGTCACTTCTTTGTCGATAAATTTCTCTTTTTCTCTAAACAGATCTTTGATACTTACTAATTCCATATCTCTCTCCTCGCTATCTTAAACCGTCTTCGGTCTACTTTTCTTTACTTGTACTGTCAACATCCAAAACTGTTGTATTGCAGTTGGACAGAATAAAATCTGTAACCTTTTTTTCCAAAAGGTAATTTTTATAGTATTCTTCGCTGGTAACTTCCTTAAGAGCATCTAAAGAAGCGTAATTATATTTCTCAACAGTCTCTTCCATGCTCCTCTTTACTTCCTCGGAAGTTATCTTTATATTATTGTCTCTTGCAATCTTCTCGCAGATCATGACATTCTGAACCATGGCCTTAGCCTGTTCCTCTGTATTTGCAAGATATTCTTCATATTCAATGCCGTAATATACGGGAACAAAATCCGCAAGAGTAACACCGTACTGATTTGCATAAGCCTGATCACTTGATCTGACCTGCTCAAGATAATAATTGAACATCTCAGCCGGAACTTCATCGCTTGCAAAAGTCGTATCATCGTATATTTTAAGCAAGATATTATCTCTGAGTTTGTCTTTATATACTTCTTCTGCACTGATTGCCAGATTATCTCTTACATAATCCTTGAATTCATCTACCGTTTTGATATTCTCGACTGCCATCATTCCGACAAGTTCATCCGTGAGCTCGGGTTTGACCGGTTCTTTGACAGCATTGATCTTCACGTTGAATACGACAGCCTTACCTGCAAGCAATTCGCTGTTGTAATTCTCCGGGAAAGTAAGATTGAGTGCTACTTCATCACCCTTTTTATAACCGATGAGTCCGTCCTCGAAACCGTCTATGAATTGTCCTGAACCGAGAGTCAGGTCGTAACCCTCTGCCGTACCTCCGTCAAAAGCAACTCCGTCAAGGAGTCCTTCATAATCGATATTAACCGTATCGCCGTTCTTAGCTTCCCTGTCCACTTCAACCGTATCCGTAGATCCGATATTGGTAAGTACATAATCAATGTAATCCTGAACGGAATCCTCATTAATAACAGATCTCTTCTCTGTCTCAACCGTAAGGCCTTGGTAATTACCTAAATTAGATATATAACTGTCAACGTCGATCTTTGATACATCGACGCATGGACATTGCCAAAACTGTCACCAGAAAGGCCGATAATAGTCTTTTTTTCATAAATTCTCCTGCTTTCATGTGGTTCTTTCTTATTTATATACCACATTTTGTGATTTTATCATATTTACGATATGACTTAAAGCCTCTTTTGCATTATTTCACGGACTTTTAACAGAAGTTTTATTGAAAAAAAGATGCAAGTCTAGTACAATTCTATTACGCTGGAGAATGTATATTGTATACAATATACTGAATACTGAATACAGTTTGGAGGAGCGTCATGCTTATACATGCACATGCCAAAATCAATCTCAGTCTGGATGTTACCGGGGTTCGTCCCAACGGATATCACGATGTGAGAATGATCATGCAGTCAGTCGGCTTATACGATGAACTGGAAATAACTGAGAATAACAGCAATGATATCAGGTGTTATTGTGATAATTCCGATATTATTTGCGATGACAGCAACCTAATAGTGAAGGCTGCAAAGGCCATCCGTGAAGCGGCATCGGATAACAGAGGAGTTGATATACGCCTTACAAAAAACATTCCCATAGCTGCAGGTATGGCAGGCGGAAGTACAGACGCTGCAGGAACTCTTGTGGGAATCAACAGATTATTCGGCTACGGCTTTTCCAATGATAAGTTAAGAGAGATCGGAGTAAAACTGGGTGCGGATATTCCCTTCTGTATTGAAGGAGGAACATTCCTTTCCGAAG
>CACZBZ010000034.1 GCA_902779505.1 uncultured Lachnospiraceae bacterium | reverse complement strand
CCTGCTTCCTTAAGAAGAGCTACAGCTCCCTCGATATCAACATCTGTTGAATAATAACCTGTATTTACAGGATATGTGTAAGCGCTGTCATCAGTCTTGAATTCGCCACCGTTGCTGTCTGACATACCTGTAGGAATGAATGCGTTAGCTGCTTCCTGCTCTGTCTGTCCGATTGTATCGATGATGTACTGACGATCGATGAGGAGTGCAAGCGCACGACGCATCTTACATGCTTCGTCAACTGTCTTGCCTTCAAACATTGAAGAATTTACATTGAATCCTACGTAGTATGTTCCAAGGTTAGGAATTACGTGGAACTCAGGTGTATCCTTAAGGTTACCGATCTCATCGTTGGGAACTGTATCTGCGTAGTCAATGTCGCCTGACTGGAATGCAGAGTAGATTGATGTATCTTCAGCTGAAAGCATGAAGTGAAGCTCATCTACTGATACGTTCTCAGCATCATAGAAGTTAGGGTTCTTTACGTATACCATTGACTCATTGTGCTTCCATGTCTTAAGTGTGTAAGCACCGTTTGATACGAATCCTGCTTCCATAGCCCACTGTCCGGGATTAGCTCCTGTAGGATCAGCTGCTTCTACTGCTGCCTGAGGTACAGGCATGAATACAGGGAATGCAAGAAGGCTCATGATGTAAGGACAAGGAGCAACAAGCTTGAACTCAACTGTATTGTCATCAAGAGCTGCTATAGCAAGCTCAGGAGCGGAACCGTCACCGTATCCCTCAAATACTGAGAAAAGGTATGAGTAGTCAGAAGCTGTGTTAGGATCTGCTGCTCTGTTCCAAGAGTAGATGATGTCGTTGGCGTTAAGTGTGTCACCGTTAGACCACTTAAGACCTTCCTTCATCTTAACTGTGTATGTAAGTCCGTCTTCAGATACTTCAGGCTCACCCTCAGCAAGTGCAGGAACGATTGATCCGTCAGCTGCGCTTGTGTAGAGACCTACGAAAGAGTTAGATGCAAGAGCTGCACCGTCTACTGAAGAGTTAAGAGCGGGATCAAGGTGATCGGGCTCTGAAGCAAGGTTGATGTTGAATACATCAAAAGGTGCTCCGTCCTTCTTAGCATACATGAAGTATTTTGTACCGAATACTGTAGCGTAGTCACCTTCAATACCTGTTCTCTCAAGGTAGAGATCATTGTAGTAGTAGATAGGTAATACTGCGCCTGTTGCCATGAGCATTTCTTCTGCCTCATGCATCTTAGCTTCACGTGCTGCAGAATCTGTCTCTGTACGAATCTCAGAGATAAGGGCATCGTATGCTGCCCAATCAGGAGCTGCTGCGTTATTTGCTGATGCTGTGAACTCTACGTCAGGAGTCCAAACACCTGCGGGTAACTCTGAATCTGTTGCTGCTGCATCATCTGTTGTTGCATCAGCTGCTGCATCGGGTGTAGCTGTAGGAGCTACTGATGCATCGCCACAACCTGTAAGTAAGGCTGCAACCATTGAAACTGAAAGTAATACTGTTAACAGTCTCTTTTTCATAATATTTCCTCCCTTTCTTATGAAAAATCTATATAATACCGGCTAAGCCGGCATATGAAAACAGCCCAAAAAGCCGTAATCATTCATCTTATCTGTTGAAGCATGCTATCTGTTGAAGCATGCGACCATATGGTCACCGCCTCTGCTTGTAAGTTCAGGCATTGCCTGAGCACACTGTTCCGTAGCATATCTGCATCTTGTACGGAAAGGACATCCCGAAGGCATATGCATCGGTGAAGGAACATCTCCCTCAAGGATGATTCTCTGAGATTTTCTTGCTGTCTCAGGGTCCGGAATGGGCACTGCCGAAAGAAGTGACAATGTATAAGGATGGATGGGATTGTTATTGAGTTCATCCGCATCCGCAATCTCAACCAGTTTACCTAAGTACATAACCGCAATCCTGTTTGATATGTGGTGCACAACAAGAAGGTCATGCGCGATAAAGAGGTATGCGATTCCCAGTTTTTCCTGGATCTCTTCGAACATGTTGATAACCTGAGCCTGAATTGATACATCCAGAGCCGATACAGGTTCGTCACATATGATGAATCTTGGATTAACCGCAAGTGCTCTTGCTATTCCGATTCTCTGTCTCTGTCCGCCTGAGAATTCATGAGCGTATCTTGTAGCATGCTCGGCATTGAGTCCTACGAGCTGCATAAGGTCCATGATCTTGTCATGACGATCACCCTTGCTGTCATAGAGTTTGAATACATCCAGAGGCTCGCCTATGATATCTTCTACCGTCATTCTGGGGTCCAGTGAAGAATAAGGATCCTGAAATACCATCTGCATCTGTTTACGAAGCTGATGGATATTCTTCTCTGTTACAAGTTCACCGTCAAAATAGAACTCTCCTCCGGTGGGCTTGTAGAGATGTAAAAGAGTACGTCCTACGGTGGTCTTACCGCATCCCGACTCTCCTACAAGTCCCAGGGTCTCACCGGGCTTTATGTTAAAGGATACTCCGTCCACGGCCTTAAGAGGAGTCGTCTTGAAGAATCCTGTCTTGACCGGGAAGTATTCCTTCAGGTTTTTGACCTCAACGAGGTATTCGCTCTTCTTGATATCTTCTGCCATTATGCGTTTACCTCACTTCCTGTCTTTTTGGCTGCCGCATCCGCCGCATCCTTTGGTGTAACGATGTCTACCTTCTCGCCTGCCTGCATGGCTTCATAAGCTTCCTTCACATTGAGCCAGCACGCTGCGTAATGTCCGTCCGGCATCTCCATCTCTTCCGGCTTCTCCGTAAGACATATCTTAAGTGCATTGTTACATCTTGGGCAAAAAGCACAGCCCTTGGGCATTGCAAGCATATTGATAGGTGTTCCGCCTATGGGGATCAGCTTCTCGTTCATGTTGTCCACATTGGGAATTGATTTTAAAAGTCCCTTTGTGTACTCATGGCATGGACGATAGAAGATGTCGTCCGCTGTTCCTCTCTCGCATACACGTCCACCGTACATAACTATGATCTCATCACACATTGAAGCAATAACGCCCAGGTCATGTGTAACAAGGATTATGGCCATTCCGATCTTCTCCTGAAGTTCCTTCATAAGATCGAGGATCTGAGCCTGAATGGTAACATCAAGTGCTGTGGTAGGTTCATCCGCAATAAGGATGTCCGGTTCACAGGCAAGAGCCATTGCGATCATGACTCTCTGTCTCATACCGCCTGACAGTTCGAAAGGATACTGCTTGATACGTGATTCCGGCTCATTAACGCCTACCATTGTAAGCAGCTCGATAGAACGTTCTCTTGCCGCCTTCCTGGTCTTATATTTTGTGTGAAGTCTGAGTGCTTCACTTAACTGCCATCCTATTGTAAATGTAGGATTAAGAGATGTCATGGGATCCTGGAAGATGATGGAACACTTCTCACCTCGGAAGCTTGCCATCTGCTTCTTATCGTAATTTAAGATGTTTTCTCCCTTATATAAGATCTCTCCGCCTACAACTCTTCCCGTATCCGCCAGAATCTGCATTACGGAATAAGCCGTTACGGACTTGCCGGAACCCGATTCTCCGACCACACCTAGGATCTTGCCTTTTGGCAGGTTGAAAGATACACCGTTAACAGCCTGAACTTCACCTGAATCCGTAAAGAAGGATGTATGCAGATCTTTCACTCTGAGTATGGCTTCTTCTTCGTTTTTTAATACTTTTTCTTCTACTGCTGCATCTGTGACTGACATTGCACTTTCCCTCCTTACTTCTTTAACTTAGGATCGAATGCGTCTCTCATGGCGTCACCGATCAGGTTGAATGAAAGTACAATAAGTATGATAGCCACAGCAGGGAAGACCAGCTTCCATGGGTATGACTGCATTCCCGAACGAGCCGCATTGGCAAGAGATCCGAGTGAAGGCATTGGAAGAGCAACACCCAGACCGATAAATGACAGATAAGATTCTGTAAATATTGCCGCAGGTATCTCCTGTGCCGTCATTATGATTATCACCGACAGACAGTTGGGAATAATATGAGACCACACAATATGTGCGGGACTGGCTCCCACTGATTTTGCCGCAAGTATGTATTCGTTTTCCTTGATGGTAAGGATCTCTCCTCTGACGATCCTTGCCATACCTACCCAGTAAAGAAGACCGAAAACCAAGAACATGGACACCATGTTTGTTCCCAGCTTCCCTATTATGGGGATATTGGAGAAATCAAGGGTCTGTTTAAACACCACCGCCAAAAGGATTACGATCAGTATATCCGGCAGAGAATAGAGAATATCCACTATTCTCATCATTATCATATCCGTTTTACCGCCTGCGTAACCTGAGACGGCTCCGTATAAGGTACCTATCAAAAGAACCATCAGGGAAGCAAATACACCTACAATAAGGGATACTCTTGCTCCGTATACCACACGGATGAAGTAATCTCTTCCCAGTTCATCTGTTCCCATGATATGAGGGAATACAGATACATTGTACTTCTCCATAAATGCCTGTTCTCTCTGAGAGAACTCAAAAGGTGCCAGATTGGTGGCTGCCTTGTCTCTTACTCCTTCAACGGTAATGATCTCTTCATATGAATAAGGCACTACCATGGGAGCAACTATCATAACTACGATGAGAATCGCCAGTATAATCATGGCCATTACTGCCAGGGGATTATGGAAAAGGCGTCTCATACCGTCTTTAAAGAATGTTGTGGACTCAGCCATTACATCCTGCTGTCTTTTTTCGTCATCCGTTGCCTTCTCGAACTTTGCGGGATCAATCTGAAGGCTGAAAGGATTTTTCTTTAGATTCTGCATATCCATCTTATTCTTACTCCTCCTAATCAATCCAACTTAATTCTGGGATCAACGAGCTTATATACGATATCCGAAAGCAGATTCATGGTAACCATGATAACCGCAAGGAAGATCGTAACTCCCATTATCATTGTGTAATCACGTTTTGTTATGGATTCAACGAACTGTGATCCGAGACCACCTATCGTAAATATGTTTTCTACTACAAGGGAACCTGTAAGAATAGCAGCAATAAGGGGACCCACATATGTAATAACGGGAATCATTGCGTTCCTGAGTGCATGGACAAAGATAACCTTGACCATGGATACACCTTTTGCCTTTGCGGTTCTGATATAGTCCTGACCCAGCGCATCAAGCATGGATGTCTTGGTCAGACGCGTGATATGTGCCATTGGCGACAAAGACAAAGCTATAACCGGAAGTACATAACTGGGGTCTTCAATGCTCCATACGGGAACAATTGCCAACTGGATACAGAAAATCATTAAAAGAAATGATGCTGCCACGAAAGATGGCATAGCTGTAAACAATGTTACAAAGAATATGATAACCCTGTCGGGCCACTTGTTACGATTAAGAGCGGCGGTCGCTCCGAGAACGATTCCGAAGATAAGGGCAACAATAACTGCCATTCCGCCCAGTTTTGCGGATACCGCAAAACGTGTTCTTATCGTATCCGATATGTCTCGGCCTGTTGTAAGAGATACACCAAAATCTCCGTGGAAAATATTCTTCATATAATTAACGAACTGTACCGGAACAGGCTGATCCAGACCGTACCTTTCATTAAGTACCTGCATAACCGCTTCTGATTTTGCCTTCTCACTGTTGAATGGTCCTCCGGGAACCGCATTCATTGTAAAGAAGGTTATGAAACAGATTAAGAAGATTGTGATGATTGCGAGAAATACTCGCTTTACAACATACTTAAACAATTTTATGACCTCACTTTTATTTAATCCCATTCATATCCGATTGTGATTTATTGCTTTAATCGGATAAAGTGTTGCAACAAAAAACTGTAATGGTATACTGCACCATTACAGTTAAATTTTAAAACTTATTCGATTTAAAATCTGTATACCCCAAAGAAATAACAATTTTTAACGAATAGATTATAGCCCCATTATATGGGGATGTCAACAAAATAAAGCCTCTAAAACTCCCGCTTGGAAACTATTCCAGCAAGTCTTTCTGAGACATCAGTTTTATTCCCGCTTTGCGGAGTACTGCCACCGCTTCGTCTTCTTCTTTTGCCTTGATGATCAGGTTGGCCGCACCCTTGCGATGAGCGGTAAAGGCATATGTATATTCCATGTTGATATTGTTATCGCCCAATGCTTTGAGTACCTTAGCAAGACTGCCGGGTTCATCATCCAGCTCTATTGCTATAACTTCCTTAACGGAAAAGATGAACTCTTCATCCTGAAGAGCCGCCGAAGCAGCTTCGTAATCGTCAACGATCAGTCTTACTATACCGAAATCCTGAGCTTCAGACAGTGTCATAGCTCTGAGATCTATTCCTTTATTCGATAAGGCTGCTATAATTGCTGCCAGTTTTCCCGAATCATTTTCCAAAAATATAGAAATCTGTTTTACCATACTTTTAATCCTCCCTATCTTACATCTCCTACAGCTTATCCTTACTGCTGATACAGGTTACGCTTGTCTATGATTCTTACCGCTTTGCCTTCGCTTCTCGCAATGGTCTTGGGACTCACAAGTTTAACCTTTACATATATGCCGAGCATTGCCTTGAGGCCTGCTACGAGTTCTGCCTCTCTGGCTGTGATATCACCTACGCTGTCGGAGAACATCTCGGGTGTCATCTCTACCTGTACTTCAATCTTATCGCTGTTGTTGACACGATCTACCACGATCAGATAGTTAGCGGGATAACCCTGTTTGATGAGAACTGCTTCAATCTGTGAAGGGAATACATTAACACCCTTAACAATAAGCATGTCGTCGCTTCTTCCGAGAGGCTTTGTCATCTTCACATGTGTTCTTCCGCATGAACACTCCTTATGATTAAGAATACATATATCTCTTGTACGATATCTTATAAGAGGAAATGCCTCTTTGGTAATACATGTAAATACCAACTCACCCTTTTCTCCGTCGGGAAGCACTTCTCCTGTTATGGGATTGATTACTTCAGCTATGAAATGGTCCTCGTTAACATGCATTCCTGTCTGCTCGGAACACTCAAATGCCACTCCGGGTCCCGATATCTCTGTAAGTCCGTAGATATCATAAGCCTTGATGCCCAGCTTACTCTCCACATCTCTTCTCATCTCCTCAGTCCATGCTTCGGCACCGAATATTCCCGACTTAAGCTTTATCTGATCTCTGAGTCCTCTTTCATTGATAGTTTCACCAAGATAAGCGGCATAAGAAGGAGTACAACAGAGAATTGTTGATCCTAAGTCTGTCATGAACTGAATCTGACGATCCGTATTACCGGATGACATGGGAAGTGTTAACGATCCTATCTTGTGTGACCCGCCATGAAGTCCGGCACCTCCGGTGAAAAGACCGTAACCGTAACTTACATGAACCACGTCTTCATTTGTCGTTCCTGCTGCAGTAAGGGCTCTTGCACAACAATCCTCCCATATATCGAGATCGTGTTGGGTATAATATGCAACCACTCTTCTTCCTGTAGTTCCGCTTGTGGACTGAATACGAACACAGTCCTTCATAGGTCTGGCGCACAGGCCTGTAGGATAATTATCTCTAAGGTCGTCCTTACAAAGGAAAGGAAGCTTATGAAGATCGTCCACTGATTTTATATCATCCGGTGTAAGTCCGGCTTCTTCCATCTTCTTTCTGTAAAAAGGAACATTCTCCCATACGTTTTTAACCTGATTAACCAGTCTCTCGCTCTGCCATTCCCTGATCTGCTCTCTCGAGGCTGTCTCAATCTCCTTTTGATAATAGCGTTCCATCTCTGTCCTCCCTTTATGGTGTGTTCCCTTATCACGGTATATCTGTATCAACCCTAAGGTTAGATAATTCTACATATCAGGTTTTATTTTAACATCTATAATAGGAAAAGACCACTTTCTCCTTAAAGAAAATGGTCTTTTTCGTATTATCACATCTATTTTAACTTTCGCTCCCCTTATCAATTAAACACGAAAGGATTAAGAATTAATCGTGGAATCCGATCTCGATATCGCCGCTGCCCGTGTGGAACTCAAGTCCCACATTGCCGCTTGATGAATTGCTGAGATTGCATTCTCCGCTGCCTGTTGTATATGCTATCGAATAGTCTGATTCAGTTCCTTTGATAGATCCGGAAATATCACCGCTGCTTGTATTGAAATGTGCCTCTTTGGCAGGTTCCAGTCCGGCCAATGTTACCTCTCCCGAATTGGTATTGCTCTTAATTGAATCAACCTTTGTATCTTTAATAATCACCTCACCTGAGGCAGCTGAGCATTCCAGTTCTTTTACCTTAACATTACAGAAACCCGTTTCTCCGGAATTGGTTGTGGTCTTCAGATTGCTGCCGGATTCATAGTCTTCGACTGCAATATCACCACTTGCGCTGCTTATAACTCCTTCACCGGCCACCTGCATTCCTTTTGCAAATATCTCACCCGATAAAGTAGAAAGAGTAATATAATCTGATTTTACATCGCTTACATAGATATCACCCGATGATGCATTCAAAAGGAAGTTGCCTGCCTCTACGGATATTACGGATATATCTCCGCTTAATGTTCCAAGATTAATGTCGCCCTTGAAAGTCCTGGGTAAAAGAATCTCTGTATTGTCCTGCAATTCATTGGCACTGAAGCTGATACTTAAGAAATGCTTCTTATTAAAAGTCACCTTTCTTTCAAAAGACAATGTCTTTCCTGTCTCTCTGAGGCTTGTCCACATCGGCAATCTTAACTATCACGTCACAGTCCTTGTCAATTGCAACCAGTGCATCGATATCACTCGAGCACGTATATGTCTTTTTTTCTCTTGTAATCTTGTTATTACTCTCATATTTCTTATAATTGCCGCCTGCGATGACCCAGCTTAATCCTATTGCAAGCACCCCGGCAGCACATAATATTATTCCTAACTTAGTTCCTTTATTCATCTTCCTAATGCCCCTTTCTATTTTGAAAAAATCCTAGCCTTGATTCCGCTTACCATATCGGAAAAGAGTTTTCCGGAATTCTTAACAAGTGCCACGCATGGTTTCCATACAAGGACACATATACCTGGAGTGACAATCTGCCGAATAAGAGTATAAATCCTCCAAATACACATGCCACTGCAGATATTGCCAATGCCAGCAGTACAACAAAAAGTGTGACAATAACTACCCAGAAAACTACAAAGAGTGTGAATGCTACTGCGATGAGAGCGATAGCTATAGGCAGCCATACCGGGAATCCTACGATGGCAAGAACGATCCATAACCATTCGAGACCGTTACGCTTTGCCTTCTCTCTGCTCTTCTTAACTCTTTCCTTGACGAGAGTTGGAACCGATTTGTCAAGCACCGCTTCATGAACTATCTCATCAATGCTTTCCATTGAATCAACGGCTTCCTCTTCGCTCATGCCGTCTTCCATACGGTCACATATCATCTCGTCATAGAATTCGATCATATTCTCAATATTGCTTATACTCTGTCTCTCAAGCTCTGTTTTCAGCTTGTCCAGAAATTCTTTCTTATTCATTATTTTTCCCTCTCTCCTCAACAATAAACTGATATAACTTAACAATGTGTTCCCACTCTGTCAGGAGTTCCGATACCTTTTCTCTTCCCTCCGGAGTGATACTGTAATACTTTCTCAGCCTTCCGTTGTGTTCCTGGCTAAATACTCTTACCTGTCCCGTCTGCTCAAGTCTCTTCAGAATCGGATACAGAGTTGATTCGGTAATATCTATGAACTCGTTGATATCCTTCACCATCTGGTATCCGTAAGATTCACCCTTTTCTAAGACCGCAAGGACACAGGCTTCGAGAATTCCTCTTCTAAACTGTGAATCCATGCTTACCTCCTATTAAATAAAAAAATCGTATTAATACTTTGCATAATATTATACTTCCTGTTGCCTTATACTATACGGCACATAGTATAATGTGTCAAGGGGTATTTTAAAAAATTCTATAATTTCTTTTTTTGTGCGCAAACCCCGCAGTTAAGCGCAAAAAAGGACTGCCGTAACCGGCAGTCCTCACAATACCATCTAAATCAGAATCTATAAATAATTGCACTATTCTATTGCGCTACACAGGGTTGTTGTATATATCAATTAATCTTAATTGTTATTACACAACCAGGTCCACGTGATTGAGTGTTCCTGCCAAACCTGTGCTCTCTTTCAGGTAAATACCTGTTTTTTTAATCTCAGCGTTCAGTCTGTTTTCGGAATTCTTGAGTGAGAACTGAGTATCTGCATTGCCAAGATATATGGCACCCACATCCGCATCCTTAAGACTTAAGAGTATGTCACGACCTTTATCGTCTTTGGTCCATACCTTAAGCTTATCAAAAATCCTGTCATTCTCATCGATCCATCCGTTGCCGTCGGAATCATACATAGACAGATCCCTGAATCCGTCACCGCTCTTTGTACCAAAGAGTTCGGAACCGTCATTAATCTTGCCGTCTCCGTTCTTATCAAGTGCCAAGAAACCGGATCCTTTTCCCGCAAAGGATATCTCTTCTTTTTCTCCGTCAGAATCAAGATCGAAGAAAAATTTCTGATCGGACACCGAAGCTACATTGCTGTCCAGGTTGATTATAAGAGGATCCGTCTTGATGTATTCTTCCACATCAAGCATATCAAATCTGCTCATAACGGCTCTGGACATTGAGACTTCGATGTTAAAATCAATCGTCCTTCCGTCTGCTGTGCTTACAAGGCCCTTGGAAGCAAAGGTCGTGCTTTCCGCTTCAACAGCATATCCGCTTACCGCCGTGATCTTCTGCCATGTGCTGCCGGTAGATCCTGTCCCTATGCCTGCAGGAAGTCGGCTGATGCTTATGACATTCTCGGCACTTGCACCATAGAAAGTCTCATCCATCTCCCTGTATTCTCTGGACCTCAGATCTGTTATCCCATCCTTCTTTTTCGGACGAATATCACAGTCTTCCGGAATTTTCTCTCCTCGCAGGGCGGCCAGTATTCTTCGCAGCATCTTGATCTTAATATCGATCTCATCCGGAATCTCAAAACTGTTTTCAGTCCTCCGTGTCAACTTGTCTGCAAGTTGCCGCACGGACCGGGCCTGATTCTCCTCCTGCCTTCTTTGGGCTTCTCTCTCTTCCGCATCTTTATATGCCGTTACAGACGCTGTCATGCTTCTTCCCGAAGCTTCTTTCGACAACGTCAAAATGGCGCCAAGAGCGCCATTTGACTTTGCCACTTCTATAGTGGCAGATTCTTTGTAATTGAAAGATGTTTCCTTATGAGACGAAGCCATAGTTACATTGCTGTTTTGTATTTTCATATCGGACTCCTTTCCTGATAATCGGCAAATCCTTTTGCCTCAAAATACAACAACTATATGTAATTATAGATTCTGATTACTTCTCATTGTTTTTTGCAGCTTCTGCCGCTTCCTGCTTCTTCTTATATTCATCATACAACTTTTTGCCTGTTGCTCCGAGAAGGAATATCACAAGAAGCCAACCCCAGTTGAGGTGGACGCCTTCCTCCATGGGAATTTCAGCAAGAGGAATTTCATTATTCTTAATCTTCTTTAAGTTGTTCTGGCTGTTATTAAGGCCCTGAACAGTTGCTGCTCTGGGTATTTCCTGATTTGCAATGGCTGTGGTGTTACCTGCTTGTGCTGCCACCGCCTGTCCGCCTGCCTGCTGTCCGCCGTTACGAACGCCCAATACTCCGGTGCCGCCTGCCTGCTGTCCGCCTGCTGCAGCAAAATTGGAAAGAATCACATCACCGTCTGTAGCGTCATCTGCTGTACCGTCTGATGTATCGCTGTCACCTGAGCCAAATCTGCTGAGGTCGATTGCTGCAACTGCAGCACGTGCTTCCGCTACCTTTGCTTCAAGAATTTCTTTTGTTGATTCATATTCAGCAAGCTGTCCCTGTGCATCTTCAAGTCTGCCTTTGAGTTCAACAATCTTCGAATTATCTACACTGATGCTTTCAAGGCGGGCAATCTGCTTCTCAAGTTCATCTACCTTTGCAGCCGCATCATCTGCCGCTTTCTTTACAGCATCGTACTCCTTAAGGAATTTCTGAGCTTCGATTGCCTTCTGAAGCTGCTGATAATCATCCATAACATAATCTTTGCCGGATAATCTCGTAGCTACATATTTGCCGTCCTCACCCTTAGTTATCTCAGCAAGGTAGATTGTACCTTTTTCAAAATCCATTGCATCCTGGTACTGGCTATCCTTGAGAATGTAATTGAATCTTCTTGTGATCTCATTGCCGTCTTTATCCTTGTATGTTACTACAAAGAAGTTAGTACGGCCTGAATCTCCCTGATTGGTAAGATATCTTGTTAAATCATAAGTATCTTTGTTTTTGATCACATTGCCATAATAATCTGTATGATATCCATCTTTGCCTGCCTTAGTTGGATCTTTTGTTGCAACCTGATCCTGCTGCTTAGCATTGGTAAATACAGTGGCTTCTCTCGCCTGAACGGTCTCGCCCTTAACCTTTTTGCTGTTTACTTCACTGTCTTCTACACCGAATTTGAAATCAGCTGTGGCAGGATCAACTTTTTCATCATGCATCACCATGTATTCAACCATCTGGCTTGTCATCTCTCTGCAAAACTCAAAGGTGTATTCACGGTTATATGTTTCCATCGCCGTCTTCTTGGCACTTGCTTCCACATTAAGTGTACCGTCTTCATTATAGACTGCAGAGCCCTTTTTACTATGATAGTATAAAAGCATTGCATAATACTGATCACGCATAGATTCCAGTTCTTTAACGCTCTCAGCATAGACACCGGCCTTCTCGTCAAGATCATCAACGATGGCCTTGATACCCTTCATCTTCTCATTGGCAGCTGTTGCATTGGTCTTGGCATTCTGAAGATCTGTGTGAGCTTTTGCAAGTTCAGCTGCAGCCTGCTTGCGCTGAGCCTCAGCCGAAGCCAGTTCAGTCTCTGCCAGGGTTAATTTATTCTGAGCTTCCGAATATGCTGCTTCAATAGTTGCAAGATTGCCTTCAGCTGTTGCAAGATTGCTTCTTGCAGCAGATGCTGCTGCTCTTGCATCTGTTTCAGATGCAGCTGTATCGTTTGCAACCTGAGCATTTGTTATTGCAGAATCAGCTGCATTGTCAACGGTAGCTCCGCTTGTTCCGTACAATGTCTGAATGTCTGTATCCACAACATCAAGATCATCAGATGCTGTATTGGCAAGTGTAGTTGCATTGCTGTCATATGTAATGGCGCCTTTAATAATAGCCTTGGCGTCGTTAACATCAGAGGCAATAGTCTCAAAATCAGCTCCTGAAGGAAGATCTGCAAGTATCTTTTCTGCATCTTCTTTAGGTATTGTAGTCTCACCGTCAGATGTAGGCTTAATAGCTGTCTCAAGAGCTGCTGTAAGTTCCTTAGCTTCTCCTGCTGTTGTTACAGCAGTCTCGCATGCTGTTACTATTTCCTGTACAGATGCAGACTCGCCCTCTGAGGTTGTTGTATTTGAAGTATTCTGGTTTTCAGATCCGGTATTTGTAGTTGTATTGCCATCGTTAGCTCCGACACCATTCTCTTCTGCCGCGAAGACAGACATAGGTGTTGCGGTAGCCATCATAACTGCAATACCGATCGTCATAGCTCTTAATACGTTTCTGTCCTTTGTAGATTTCTTCATGCTTTTCCTCCTGTTTATGCGTCCCTGCGTCGAAAAAAGTCCTTTTTCCTCCGGTGGAATTCCCAATTTTTAGCAACTCTTTTGTCCAATATATATATCGACTTATTTAAGTCTTTACATTAGTCTTTTTTGAAAAAAATTTCGTATTTTTTAGTTCATCGGATAAAAAAACGGGGGATTATACAATCCCCCGTTATAATCTAAAAAATCTACTCCTCTTCCGCGATGTGCGTGAAAAGGTATTTTAATACTTCAGGCGTAAAGTTCTTAGCACTGATCCCGACTGTATACGATCCGTCAGGATTCTCTTCCATCCGATTGACATCCGCATACATGATAAGAGTGCTTGCAACGATGATGATGTCCTTGCCTGTGATATCAGGCACATCCGCGGGCATCTTTATCCCCATTCCGAGTGGGCTTACATTCTTCGTCTCAACAACATAATGTTCGCCGGTGTCACATACTACCACGACACCCTGAGACCGGTAATCCACCCTGTTTATATTACGTCTCTCTTCCATCCCTGTCCTCTACACAACGGACAAACATCCGATAGTGTTAATACATACTTGTGTATTGAGTATATTATATAGCACATTTTGCAAAAAATCAAGCACTCTGCGTATATTTTTTACCTGCCTGCGTCAGAAATTATCTTCATGTACTTCGAAGAATGCCTGAGGATGATTACATACAGGACATACTTCAGGTGCTTCAAGGCCTACTACAATATGACCGCAGTTACGGCATTCCCATATTGTTACGCCACTCTTCTTGAAGACTTCCATTGCCTCTACATTCTTAAGCAACGCACGGTATCTTTCTTCATGCATCTTTTCGATGGCAGCTACGCCGCGGAACTGCTTAGCAAGTTCCGGGAATCCTTCTTCCTCGGCATCCTTGGCCATTCTCTCATACATGTCTGTCCACTCTGCATTCTCGCCTTCAGCAGCATGGAGAAGATTAGTTGGAGTATCTCCCAGTTCTCCGAGAGCCTTGAACCAAAGTTTTGCGTGCTCTTTTTCATTATCGGCAGTCTTCAGGAATAAAGCTGCGATCTGCTCATATCCTGCTTTCTTTGCTACAGATGCGAAGTATGTGTATTTGTTTCTGGCCTGCGATTCACCTGCGAAAGCTTCACGAAGATTCTTCTCTGTCTTTGTTCCGGCGTAAGGATTCTTAGACTCTTCCACCTTAACAAACTTCTCAGCAGGCTGCTTACATGTCGGACACTGCTCCGGAGGCTGCTCTCCCTCATGAATATATCCGCATACAGTACATTTCCATTTTGCCATTTTCCCTGTCTCCATTTCTTAAAAAACCCCATCCGGTATAAACCGGTTACAATGTACTCTTATGATACCACTTTTCCTTGTTTATTTCTACATACTTTTTCCCTGTTTTATCTGTAAAAAATATCTAAATAGACAATTGACCTGAGAGCCCAAGTGGAAGTATTATTTCTTAAGTAGAAGAGATATTGTTTTGGATTTGAATAAAAGGGGTTAGTATGAGAAAAAGGAAAATTCTTGCTTCAGTTCTGCTGGCAGTCCTGTTAAGCGGAACGTTTTTAGAAGGCTGCAGTCTATATTCAATATTGGATCCCGACTACAGTTTAAGTGCTACAAAGAAAACAAATACCGAGCCAAACACCGAGTCTGCCGAAGATTCCGGTGAAGCAACCATTGAGACAGCTGCCGCTTCGGAAGAAACATCTCCCGCAGTTTTGTGGGAATACAGCGGATATCTTGATGAATGCGAAGGCTATACATGGAAGAATGACTTCGTCAATCGTGATTACGATGGTGACAGTAAACTGGACAGGCTTAAGCGCGAATATGACAGTGTCAACGATGTCGCACATTATACTCTGGAATTCGGTAATGAAGACCTTCTTGTGGTTCCTCCATGTTGGAGCACCGGCTTCCCACATGTGCAAAATAAGGACCTTGACGAAGACGGTGTAAACGAGATTCTCTTCACTCTCTCCTACGATACAAGCACCGATCCTTATGCTTACGGTGACCTGTGGCTCTTTGATAAAAAAGAAAAATCAAAAAGGTACTCGGAAGTTGAACTTCCTTTTGCAAGTGGCGAGAACGGTGCCAAAGGATTCAACATCGATTATGAAAAACCGGCCAACGGATTCATATCATATTCACTTAAAGAGATGCCCTATACCGGAACTCAGGAATTGAGCGATGAATTCGTATCTTCTTGGTGGACAGATGAGGCTGTATCAAAGTTCTGCCCCATATATTATGCAGTGATAAAAGAAAAGGAATCACCGGTGATAAGATGTTATTTCTCACCTCTAAGCAGATCCGGCGAATGCCTTGCATTTGACTTAAAATACGTTAACGGCAGATATCAGATAGGCAAGATTGAAGCCGATCACACCAATCTTTTTTAAAACAATAGGCAAAAGACATTTGATGTCTTTTGCCTTTATTTTTTATATTCCTCTGAAAAAGAATTCGAACCTGAGTTTTCCTTCTTTCGGAAGCAGATACTGCGGATGAGGACGGGCACCCCAACTGTCATCTCCGGCTATTCCCATCTGCGCCATGGCCGCTCTTACCACAGTGTAATGAACCTGAGGCAGTTCGTAAGGATGCATGGCATTTTCCATCTCATGAGGAGTGTATGGAAGTGCACTGAAGTAAAAAGGATTGCCGAAGAACACAAGTCCGCGGCCTCTCTTATCCGTAAGCTTTGCATATCTTACATCACACTTGTTGCCGCATTCCTGGGGACGAAGGTATTTCGCCATGTTGTCTTTGACTTCGTTGCGATAGATTCCCAGTTTTCCGCCGTTTTTCCTGTCGACATAGGTCTCTTCGGGACCAAGTCCGTACCATTCCAACTGATCCAGATCCGCATTGAACTTAAACATCATACCGAATTCCGGCATGTCTCCCAATTCTTTCACCGAATCATATTCCAGCTCGAGGCGGATAGTTCCGTCTCCGTATACTCTGTATGTTACAAAACATTCAGCTGCAGGAGATGTTGGAAGGTAATATCTGTAACGAATGCTTACGCTGTTCTCATCGTAACTGATATCCGGCAGTTTCATATCGGCCGGATTGGGAGTCTTCAGACTCGCATAGAGACTGGCAATCTTCCACTGTGCGTATTCATTTGACATGGTGTAACCCTTGTCATTGTCCGTAAGTGCTCTCCAGAAATTGGGAACCGGAGAGGTCTCTATCAGTTCTTTTCCGCAATATATGTAGGAAACAAGAGTCGCTGCAGGGAATGTAAATAAGGCCGAAAAATCTTTGCCCTTAACTCCCACATGACCGTTACCCATCACAATCTTCAGTTTGCAGGATGTCTTATAATCACAAGTCACCTTGTTAAGAACCGTCTGTCCGAAAGCAACTTCGTGTCCGGCCTTTGCCCACAGAGTGTCCTCTTTAAGCACAAAGGATACAGTCAGAACATATTCCGTCTCTCCTTTGCTGTAGTCGTTTATTCCCTTAAAAGAAGCTCTCTCAAGGATCTTGTCAGGCACAGAAAATGTCTTGTCCGAAAGGGGATCAACGTCCGTTGTTACAGTATCCCTTGCCACTTCCCTGCCGTCTTCAAGAAGAATAAGATTACAGTTATATATAGATGTATTAACAAAAAGATTCTTATTGATTACTTTGAAGGTCTTCTTGTCTTCGCCGAATTCCACAGCGATGTTACGGTAATTGAACTTTACTTCCTGCATCTTGGGAGAAGGCGTTCTGTCACCATATACAATACCGTTACCGCTGAAGTTGGAATCATTGGGTCTGTCGTAGAAATCTCCGCCGTAAGCTTCGAATTCCTGTCCGTATCTGTCCTTTTTAGTTATGGACTGATCTATATAATCCCATATGAATCCGCCCTGATAACGCTTCTCTGTATCCGTAAGGTCTGTATAGAGATGCATTCCACCGCAGGAATTACCCATGGCATGGGTATATTCACAACATATAAAGGGCTTCTCTTTTTCTTTTTCCAGATGTTCCTTAATAGCCTTAACGGACGGATACATCTGGCTCTCCATATCCGAAGTATTGGGATAAGACCTGTCATGGAAGATTCCCTCATAATGCACAAGCCTTGTGGAATCGAATTCCCTGAATCTGTCGGCCATTTTTGCAATAATACTTCCACCAAAAGATTCATTGCCCACAGACCATATGAGTATGGACGGGTGGTTCTTGTTGCTCTGGTAACAGCTGTTTATTCTGTCAAGAAGCAAGCCCTCCCATATGGGATTGTTGCCGGGAACTATATAGTCCTCGCCCTTGGCTCCTCTTTCATAGGGTTCCCATGTACCATGAGTCTCCATATTGTTTTCCGCAATCAGATAGAGACCATATATGTCACAGAGTTCGTAGAGAGCCGAATAGTTGGGATAATGGCTGGTCCTTATGGCATTGATGTTGTTCCTTTTCATGGTGATGATATCTGTCAAAAGCTCATCTTTACTGGGAACACGTCCGTTTTTATTGCTGAACTCATGCCTGTTGACGCCCTTGAATACTATTCTTTTTCCGTTTAGGAGCATCAGACCGTCTTTGAGTTCAAAGCGTCTGAAGCCCACATTCTGCTTTATGTATTCGCAAGCTTCCCCTTTTTCATTTCTTACCGTAAGTAAAAGCTCATAGAGATTGGCTTCTTCCGCACTCCAGAGTTTCGGACTGTCTACCGTAACACTGCATGCATTTTCTCCGTCTTTAAGCAGTTCGCATTTGCTTTCAAGAACAGCTTTGCCTTTATATTCCAGTCTGATATCCACAGAACCCTTGCCTGAAGTCGTCAGTCTGATGTCCACTTTTGCACTTCCGTAATCCTCCGAAAGCAGGGGCACTACAGACAGATCGTAGATATGTGTAAGCGGTTCTGTATAGAGATATACGCTTCTGAAGATTCCCGAAAAACGAAAGAAGTCCTGATCCTCACACCAGCTGGATGGAGTCCACTTATATACTCTTACAGCCAGTTTGTTCTCACCTTCCTTAAGAGCATCGGTGAGATCAAAATCAGCCGGATCAAAAGAATCCTCACTGTAGCCTATATATTTTCCGTTAAGCCACAGCGCAAAACCGCTTTCAACTCCTTGGAATGATATACATACTCTGCCCTTCTTAAAGGATGAAGGAAGGGTAAAATATCTCACATAATCCGCTACGGGATTGAATTCCTCCGGTATATTCGGCGGTGTGACCGTCTCTCTGCCGTCCCAGGGATACATGATGTTCATATACTGAGGCTTATCATAGCCTTCCATCTGAATATGGGCAGGCACATGTATTCTGTCCCATCCGTCGGTCGTATAATCCTCTTTATAAAAGTCCTCAGGAGCATCGTCATTGTTCTTTGCATAGTGAAAATGCCATGTTCCGTCAAGGCTGATTCTGTAACTGCTGCAGCCTTTGATCAGTTCTTCCATTGAAGCATATGCCACATGGTCAGAATGTGCAGGCAGTCTGTTTTCCTGAAAAATCTCAGGATTCTTTACAATTTCATATTTGAATTCACTCATTAACCGGTCTCCTTATTCTCAGGATTTCTTCAGATTATCGAATTTTGCCTGCATCGTGGGATTGTCTTTTGTCAGTTTCTTGACCGTAACATCCTCCACTTTGTTGGTGGCCACACGGAGCTGTTTGTCGGAGCCGAGAAGCTCTGATTTCACCTTCTCCAGATGCTGTATGGTCTTATCTATCTCTTCGATTGCCTTGTCAAAATGATTGTGGGCCAGCTCATAATTCCTTCCGAAATCATTCTTGAACTTGAGAAGAGATTCTTCAAAATTGGATATGTCTATATCCTGATTCCTTACATTGGCAAGTTCCTGCTTGTAGCTCAGGGCATTGAGAGCGGCATTGCGAAGCAGTGTGATTATGGGAATAAAGCACTGGGGACGTACCACATACATCTTGTCGTATTTGTATGACACATCCACGATTCCCGCATTATAGAGTTCGCTGTCGGCTTCAAGCATTGTAACAAGAACGGCATATTCGCAGTTTTTCTCTTTTCTGTCCTTATCCAGTTCCTTGAAAAAGTCCTCGTTCTTATGCTTCGTGGCAGTAGTATCGCTCTCGTTCTTCATCTCGAACATAATGGATACTATCTCATTGCCGAATTCATCTTCCTCACGGAAAATATAATCGCCCTTACTGCCTGTTCTGGCGTCATTGTCTTTCTCAAAATAAGCATTGCGAAAGGCCGTGGCTCTGATCTGATTGAACTGAATCTCACAGTGCTGTTCCAGAGTCTCGCCCACCATCTTTGTGGACATCTTTGTCTTCAGGTCTTTGTAGAATTCTATCTGAGCATCTTTTTCCGCAAGCAGAACCTTGGTGTTCTCCTTCTCATGCATAAGGTCCTTCTCAAGGTCATGAGTCTTGTCTTCGGCCTCTTTTACAGCCTCCATAACAGCAATCTGCTTCTTATCCTCACTGCTTTCCAGAGCGGACTTAAGCTTCAGAACCTCAGTCTCCAGCTTGGACTTTTCACCCTCAAGCTTCTGCATGTCCTTGGACAGCTTATCCATCTCTTTCTCGTATTTATCATTCTTTTTAATCTCAGCTTCCGTAATCACGGACTTGAGTTCCAGCTCATGTTCCCTGCTTAAATGTTCTCTCAGTTCGTCCACTCTGCCTCTGAGATCCTTCTCGAATTCGGCATCCCTTATCTGTTTGATTATGGAACTGAGTTCGGTATCGTCTACCGTAAAAGCCTGTCCGCAATGGGGACATTTTAATTCTGCCATTCAATTCTCCTCCTGTCGGATCATCTGGTCCTCCGACTATTGGTACCATCTGTTGATATTGATTTCTTTATCTATACGACTTCGTGTTTTTCCATCTTTAAGTTCATATAAATCGATGTTTTTTACCTGTTTCCAGCCAACGCCTTCTATCGCGGATATGTTGGCATTAACCGTTATGGCATTTGGACCTACATCGATATTCCTGTAGCATGGAGTATCGGATATCTTTTCAAAACTGTCGCCGTTATATTTACCTATCTCGCAGGTCGGTGCGTCCATTGAAGCTGCCGTCAGTCTGATTACATAGCCGTCAAATTCAATCTCATAAGCTCCGCCGGATGCAAGCATATCCGTATCAAGATTCCTTAACATATAATCCGCCGAATCATCATCATACATATAGCATTCGGCTTCGGGATCTATGGTCTGAGGCGCATTCTTTTTGGCTTCATCCTCGGCATCCTTAACTGTCAGGATCTCATTCCTTATACGGAGAGTCTCTTCTTTGATACTTTCATTATCTGCTTCCGTTAATGAAGCAGCGGATTCCTCTTCGCCTTCTGCTTTGTGATAATAGCCCTTATATGTTACGGATGATTTCGACTGGGATGAGTTAACAGCACTCTGACTCATATCGTCCCAGTAATAGCTGTAGTCAATTCTTCCTTCGGCCTCTCCCTTACTGACAACCTCGTTTACTATCTCGCCCAGTTTAGTGTTTAGATCGGACGGCCCTCCGTCTATTCCCGCGTACTCAAACTGAATAAAAGGCACATTAAAATCTTCATCTGATTTGTAATGAGCATTAAAATCAGGTACATAATGCCAATAGAGCACATTGTCGTCTACGGAGTATTCCCAACTGCCGAACATATCGGAACTATCCTGAGGAATGCATCTTTCCAGTAAGTCATCGGTTATGAGATCCGCATTAGGTTCATCGATACCGAATTCCAGACTGAAATTGATAGCCTCATCAGCCATGTAATCCCTTATAAGATCCTTATGAGAATCATATACGACAGCCATATCGTATCCCGCTATACCGAACTCATCCACGGAAGCCACAAGAACTGCTTTCTTGCTTATGTCAGAGTTGGATGTGGGAACCCAGAGAAGTTCTACGGCGTTATGCCTGTATTCATTGATGGAATCAACGAACTTATGGCCTGAATAAGACTTGTAAGGTGCAAAATCCTCTTCAATCACCACATAATTGGGGCGCACACCTGCAAAACGTGAAATGTCTACAGCATCTGCCAGAGATGTGGCCGACAGATCCGGCGTAAGCATCTCCTGCGGGCCTGCATTTTTTATCTTGCCCCTTGTATATTCCTTGTAATCAATATAGGTCGCATAGTAAGGATTATTCTCTATTATGCTCCCAAGGTCGTCGTTCTGAACAACGAAGGACAGCATATAATCCGTTACTGTGGCTGCGCCGCAGAGCGGTGCACCGTCAAGCCCGAGAATATCTTCCTCATATATGGTCTGTGTATTCTCTGCCTCCTGCTCCGTTCTGCATGACTGCAAATATACATTGCAATGCATCTGCCCATCAATCTCATTGAACTGTATCTTGAATATTATGGCAGCATTCTTGGATTCTATAGATGCTTCATCCGGAAAAAGCATAAGCTTGATCTCGGTCATATCAATGGCATAAGCCAGTATCCTGGGATCGTTTTCTTCATCTGATCGACCGCATTGGCGAAAGTATCGGATCCGCCTCCCGCGGACTCAGTCCCGTCGTTTTTACCGCAGGCGCAGAGACTCATGCACATGGTCGCGATCAATATGAATGAAAGGAATCCCCCTCTTTTCTTTCTCATAATTACCTCTTTAAAATATTATTTGCACTCCATCACACTGAACATGTATTATTCTCCTGCAGGCATATTGCCTCTGACACAGGACATGTATACACTCACAGGATCCTCGTCGGTACGCTGCAAAAGTGCAAATTCTTCGGCATTCTGCTCATTATATATGTAATGATAATAGAGTGTATCTCCGTCCAGATAATATTCAGTATCTACAACGTGAGCACTCCTGTCATCTCTGTAGGTGTAATCAGTTATGAGGGTATCGCTCTTCTTCTCGGCGTCTCTGGCAAAGAAAGGCTCGTCCGAATATTCATTGAACTGAGCTAAGCAAAAAGGTTTCGAGGCCTTATCGTCAACAATTATTCCGTCAACTCTGTTGTATGCAAAGGGAACGCCCTCTGCTATTACGATACAGTATCCGTCGCCGCGATATACCCCCGCAAAACCTTTGGATCCGTCACGGTCTAAAGGAATGTCCTTCATAGACTTTATACTGCTTGTGGATTCAGCCCGGGGCTGTTCGGGCCAGTCTGCTATGGGTGCCGTACCGGTGTATAATGCATTACCGCCTTCAGTCACTGCCTCGGTTTTGGTCTCGCCGTTCTCAACGGTGGTCGCTTCCACTGTACCTTCCAACACTTCAAGTTTTGTATAATATGTGCCTGACACGTTGGTTACTTCAACCTTGAATACTGTACCTCTTACCGCCATGGTGGCATTGGGAGTTACCAGTTCAAAACTCTCCGCATCCTTAAGCTTGTTATCGATTCCTACAAGGACCGAGCCTTCCGCAAGGACTATCTTAGTCTCAGTCGCATCCTTTTTTCCCGTAGCTTCTATAGAGAATCTTGTATCCGAACCGGCAAAAAAATGTTTATCCTCATCTATCTTAAGAGTCATGTCACTGTCGGAGTCCACATTAACAACTTCCCCCGATACAAGTTGCATTCCTTTGTAGGCTTCGGAGCCGTCCGAACCCTCTGCCGCCACCAGTGCTGAACCGTTCAATTCATCTACCGTAATATTGCGTGTAGACTTGATTTCTTTGCCACATGCGCACAATAAAATCATGGTGACCATGCACACCTGTGCAGTCAAAAGTCTTTTCAAATTCACACTTTTAAACATCATTATATTCCCCTCATGAGCAGCCTTCCATCAAAAGCTGCAACAACATATTTTTGTTAAAAAACGGCGTCATCCATCAATAATTCCCTTATCCTTAAGATATATCTCTATACATCGCAAAAAATCTTCCGCACGTTTCAACTGTTTTTCTGCTTCCTCTTTTGAAGCAACATAAAAATCCAGATAATCTGCTTTTTCTCGACTTTCCGATGCAAGACGGATAGTCTTTGATAATTCCTTGGAAAAAACACCCTCTTTTACATAATTCTGATTAAAAAAAGAGATGACCCCACTGTGTTTACTACTATCATAATTATCGAGAGCATTTACCGCTCTGATTGAATGAAAAATAGCATAGTACCCTCTGTTTAGAGCATTTTTGTACCTGCCATTTTCAAACATCATTCTAGAATCATCAAGTGCTTCCACAGCCGTCTCAAATCTGTATTTTGATAACTCCCCTACGCTGCCTTCCATAATATAATCCCCTCTTTATCTAAGTTCTTGTAAAACGGAAGAACCTTTCTCCATTCCATATAATTCGACTTCTCTATTGTGATCACAGATAAAACAGTATTGCTCTCAAGTTCATAATCAACCACCAGATCCGTCATCTCATCGTGCATTCGTGAATCCTCATCGTCTTTTAAAATGAGAGCAATATCAACATCCGACTCCTCCGTCTCATCCCCTCTTGCATAAGAACCGTATAGAACCACACGTTCAAGAGCATCACCGTATATATCTGCAAGTTCATGACACATATGGCCAAGTGCCTTCATAAGATCCGGATATGCCTGCCCGATTAATGATTTCTTTCTCCAGTTACGATAGTCACCGGAACGAACTCTCCTATCCTCAGGGTATTCAGTCTCTTTTGAAATAACCCACTGATTGCCCATTTTCATGCCCTGAAGGGTTCCATTTATCAGCATCCGGCGAATATTGCCGGGATCTTTTCCTGTAAGTTTTGCATATTGTGAAACAGTTATGTACTCAGACATATTCATCACCTCATATTGACATTAACACGATATCGTGTAAATGTCAAAAGTATGTCTGTTCTTCTCAGATTGGCATAATCGCCTTCAATGCTCTCCACAACATAATAAAAAGTCTCCATATACTTATCTTTTCTATGTTTTCCCTGTAAGCCGGTCGGACAAAATTTGGCATAGTGTATTTCTAAATATAGCACCATGCCAAATCATATTTACAGTTTCCAGTTGTTTCTTCCGGCCTCTTTGGCCCTGTAGAGAGCCGCATCCGCTCTGGCAATAATATCTTTGTAATCCGCATCCGCAGGATCAAAATATGACACACCCACAGATGATGTTATATGAACATCCGGCGGCAATTCCTCTATTCTGATATTTCTTACGGAATCCAGCAGCTTATCCGCTACCGTCTTCAGCATCTCCTCATGAATATCATACATCAGAACTATGAATTCATCTCCGCCCCATCGGATTACGTGATCCGTTTGTCTTACAGATTCTTTGATTGCTTCCGTAAAGCTCTTAAGGACCTTATCCCCCACATCATGTCCGTATCCGTCGTTGAAGTTTTTGAATTTGTCCACATCCATCATGAAAAGTAAGGTATTATCTTTTCCTTCACGAAAAGCCGCATACTCTTCTTTTATAAGACGTTCGCCGTAGCTTCTTGAGCATGCTCCCGTCATGGCATCTGTGTTAAGCCTGTTTCTGAGTTCTTTGTTCTTTTTCTCTACCCGGTCTATACCCGTTCTCTTGTATATGTAGAGCATGAAGAGGATAAGGACCAGCCATGTCAGACCAACGGCTGAAAGAACCAGATTCTGATATGACATCATGTTCTCTGCTGCCTTCAGCCTGTAATGTTCCACATCATCAAGATTAACTCCCATACAGATGATCCAGTCGTAAGGCTTATAGAGTTTTGCATATGTTACTTTTTCCGTAACCTCATCAGAATCAAGCTTCTTGAATGCATAATTCTGATATATCTCTCCGTCTTTCTTGACACCTTCAAGTTCGATCTCATAAGCTTTCATACCCATCTGGTTCACTTCGTTGGTGGACAGATAGCATCCTTCGGTGTCTGAAAGATTGGGATGGATCAGACGTATTGCGTAATCATCTCCGCCGTTATAATCAAGCACCTTCTGGACCCACATGTATGCACCGTCAGAATGTTCTTCCATGTAGATCTTCTCATGAGCAAGAGCAATCATCTCCTTTTCAATCTCTTCCTCTGTTGCGTCAGGGTGCTCCGCAAGATAGTCATCCCTTGCATCGTCCAAGAAAACAATCATGTTGTTAACATACTCATAGAGCATGTTCTTCTTGACTTCCAGCGTAGTATCGTAAGTCATTTTTGCGCTGATACCCGTAACCACCCTGCTAAAGAGAATTATCAACATCAAAGATATCATAAGACCGATACTTACAAATATCGTGGACCTGATAAATTCACTCTTTTTTACGTCCTTCATTTTAACATCTTCCTTTTAGCGAATTTCCCCCTTTTATTGTTAGACTTCCCTATTGTTAAGCTTCCCTATTGTTCTTTTAAAAACTCCCTTAATTTACCGTATTTTTCACCCATGATACCGAAGTCCATCTCTTTGTATGACCAGAGAGAATATGCAATATCATATTTTTTGAACAGGGCAAAAATATCTCTGTACCAATTAATGGCATCTTCTTCGTCTGCCCGGTCTATAACGCCGAATTCACCGCAGTATATTTTGATATTTTTCTCTTTTGCCACTCTGAGTGCATCTTTGATCATCTCTTCATGGAATTCAACTCCCATGTGATCTGCCTTAACATTGACACAGGGCATACCCTGAAGGCCGATCTTCTCAGATTCTCTTCGGTAAAAATCCATATCGTCCACATAGTGTACCGTCATATCCGGAGATATGGTAGGCACCCAGGGAGCAGGCACCCAGGGAGCCTTCTGATGGGTAAACAGAAGGGGCTCGTAATAATGGAATGTAAATATCACATTGTCATCAATTGGATCCTCAAGGAATCTGAGGGTATTGGCACTGTTCCACTCAACACCGCCGTATATTATGGTCGTGAGAGGAGCATTCTTCCTGATAACCGCCACCACTCTCTTAATGAGAGCATTCCAGCTGTCCTTGTATTCGGGATTGACTACTTCATTGAGCAGTTCCATTGCCAGACAGTCATTATATGAGGCATATCTTGATGACAGTCTGTCCCAGAGAGCAACGAATCTGTCCTGAGCCTCTTCACTGTCAAATAAAGTATTGGCGCCTTTCTCATCAACCTTGTTAAAGGAATATCCCCAGGTCTTATGAAGATCCAGCACCACTTTAAGGCCGTATTTTTTGCACCAGCCGATAGTATCATCTATAAAGGCATAATTCTCCTCTATAGGGCTGCCATCTTCAGTCTCCAATACTTCATAATCTATAGGA